>JACQVB010000180.1 GCA_016209985.1 Gemmatimonadota bacterium
CGGGGCGGCGGGCCGGCGGGTGGGCGGGTCGTGGCGCATGGCCCACGACAGACGACGGTTCGCTGGCCCCACCCGGAGCCGGCGACCCGCCCACCCGCCGACCCGCCGAGCTGCCGAGAACCGGGAGCGCCGCTGCAGCCCCGAGTATTCCCGCCGCCTCGATGAACTTCCGGCGATTGAGGTAAGTGTCTTCGGGCGTGATTTCGGACGTCTCGATGTCGTCCGGCCGCTTGATCAGCATCGATCCCCCCTGGTGGATCGGTTCAGCGAGATAACCCCGACTCCCGCGCCAGGGTTCCCGCTTTTCGTGCAAGCTAGTGTTTGGTGAGTCGAATCACCAACCGGAGGTGTGGCTTGGGTCCGGGCTGGCATGACCATCACGAACCGGTAGAATTCTTGGCGTGTCCCCTCTCTTCGACGAGCAGTTCCTCGCCTTTCAGAGCGCGCTCGCCGGCCGCTACTCGCTGGAGCGGGAGCTGGGCCGCGGCGGCATGGGCATCGTCTATCTCGCGCGCGAGGTGCGCCTCGACCGGCCGGTGGCGATCAAGCTGCTCCCCCCCAGCGCACACGCCGCCGGCCTCAAGGAGCGCTTCCTGCGCGAAGCGCGCACGGCCGCCAAGCTTTCGCACCCGCACGTGATTCCCATTTACGCGGTCGAAGAGATCGATCCCTTCGTTTTTTTCGCGATGGCATATGTGGAAGGAAAAACCCTGGGCGCCCGGGTGCGGCAGCAGGGGCCGCTGCCACCGTCGGAGGCGGCCAGGATGCTGCGTGAGGTGGCATGGGCGCTGGCGTACGCGCACGAACAGGGCATCATCCACCGCGACGTCAAGCCGGACAACATCCTCCTCGAAGACGCCACCGGCCGGGCCCTGGTCGCCGATTTCGGCATCGCCGGATTGGTGAGGGACGCCGCTACTCTCGACGGCAGCGAGGTGATCGGGACTCCGGAGTTCATGAGCCCCGAGCAGGCGCTGGGGGACATGATCGATCACCGGAGCGACCTGTACTCGCTCGGCGCGGTGGCGTTCTTTGCCCTCTCGGGCCGGCTGCCGTTCGAAGGGCCGACGTCCACCGCGGTTCTCGCGAAGCAGGTGTCCCCGGCGGCCGCGCCACCGCTCACTGCCGTCGCGCCGGGGGTGCCGAGACGCCTGGCGCAGATCGTCGATCAATGCCTCGCGAAGGACCGGCAGCAGCGGCCGCAGAGCGCGGGCAGGCTCGGCGAGCAGCTCTCCCGCAATCTCGAGCAGCGCAAGGACCTTCCCGTCGCGCTGCGCGCCTTCGTCAAGCACGATGGGCGGCTGGACGGCCCCGGCGTGTTGGTGTACCCATTCATCGTCCAGCCTCTCTCCCTGATCCCCGCGGCGTACTTCGGCGCCTTAGCGGGTTTTCTCAGCTTCGGCACCCTGATGGCGGTGGTGCCGAGCGCCATATTGATCGGTCGCGCGCGCCGGCTGCTCAAGTCCGGATTCGAGCACGTCGACCTCGACGTCGCCTTCAAGACGGAAATCGAACGCGGTCGCGAAGAACGCGCGTTCACGGCGGGTCACAAACCCGCCGTACTGGAGCGACTCTTCCGCTTGGGCGCGATTACCAGCTTCACCGCGGGCGCCGGTTCGCTGGCCGTGGCAATTCTGGCACCTGGCTATGACGCCGCGTGGTTCAGTGCGGCGGGGACCTTCCTGTCGGTCGGCCTGTTCACCGGACTCGGCAATCTCATCATGCTGCAGCGTCGCCGGGACGTGGATTCCGAATTCTGGGGAAAGCTCTGGACCGGCCGGATCGGGCGGTGGCTGTTCGGCATCGCGCGGACGTTTCTGCCCCGCGGGACCCACACGAGTGCCATGACCCACCGCCCCACCGAGCTGGTGATCGCCATGGCCGCCGACCAGCTCTTCGCCGACCTCCCCAAGGACACCAGGAAGGGCTTGGCCGAACTTCCCGACGTGGTCGCCCGCCTCGAAGCCGATGCCCGGCGGATGCGGGCCCGGCTGGAGGAGATCCAGGACACCGATCTCGACGGTCCCATCCCGACCGGGCCGGGAGATGCCGGTCGTGTCATCACCGCTCTCCGGAGGGAACGCGATCAGATCCAGAATCGCCTGGCCGATACCGTCGCGGCGCTGGAGACCATTCGCCTGAGCCTGCTGCATCTTCACGCCGGCAAGATCAGCGTGGGAAGCCTCACCACCGATCTGAGTCGAGCACGGGAGATCGCGGCCGATGTGGATCGGTTGATGGAGGGAAAGAGAGAAGTGGAGATTCTATTGAAGAAATCCACGGCGGAGAGGGCGAGAACGGTGTAAGAGATGCAAGTGTTATAAGGGTTCTAAGGGTTGTAAGAGTGACCAACATGTTCCACTCCCTTCAAACCCTTACGACCCTTCAAACTCTTTTTACCGCAGACAGTCTCCGCACCGCCTCTTCAAGCATGGGTTCCGTTTTACAGAAGGCGAACCGGATGATCTTCCGACCCAGCTCCGGACGGCTGTAGAACGACGAGCCGGGCACCGAGGCCACACCGATCTCCGCGGTCAGCCAGCGGGCGAACTCGTCATCCGGCAGATCGCTGAGATCCGAGAAATCCGCGAGGATGTAGTACGCGCCTTCGGGCCTCTGGCAGGAGAAGCCGGCGTCGATCAATCCCTGATAGAGCAGGTCCCGCCGCCCCCGATACTCGTTGGCCAACGTCTGGTAGTAGGAACGGTCCAGCGACTCCATGCCCACCGCGATCGCTTCCTGCAGCGGCGCGGGCGCGCCTACCGTGAGAAAATCGTGCACCTTCCGGATCGCCCCCGCGACCGCCGCCGGGGAGACGATCGTTCCCACCCGCCAGCCGGTCACGCTGTACGTCTTGGACGCCCCACTGATCGTGACGGTCCGCTCCGCCATTCCCGGCAGCGTCGCGATGGGAATGTGCTCCCCCTCGTAATAGATGTGCTCGTAGATCTCGTCGGTGACGGCAAGGACATCATGACGGCGGCAGAGCTCGGCGATGCCCTCGAGCTCCGGCCGTGACAGTACCCGCCCCGTCGGATTGTTGGGCGTGTTGATGATGATGGCCCGGGTGCGGGACGAGAACGCCCCGGCCACGCCCTCCAGATCGAGCGATTCCCCGGGGTTGAGCGGCACGAACACCGGTTTGGCGCCACAGAGGATGGCGTCCGGCCCATAATTCTCATAGAAGGGCTCGAACACCACTACCTCGTCGCCGGGATCCACCATGGCGAGCAGCACCGAAGCCATGGCTTCGGTAGATCCGCAGGTCACCGTCACCTGGGTCTCCGGATCCACTTCCATGCCGTACCACTCGGCATACTTGTGCGCGAGGGCGCGCCGCAGCCGCTGGGCGCCCCAGGTAATGGCGTACTGGTTGATGTCGTCACATACCGCCCGCGCCGCCGCCTCCTTGAGCACGCCGGGGGCGGAGAAATTGGGAAACCCCTGCGCCAGGTTGATGGCCCCGTGCTCGTTGGCGAGCCGGGTCATGGCGCGGATGACGCTCTCGGTGAAGCCGTGAGTGCGGAGGGCGGTCTTCATCGGCGGGTCGGCGGGTCGGCGGATCGGCGGGTCGTGATTTCTTGGCGACGGATTGGCAGGGTCTGCGGGACATACGGAAGCACTTGCCACACTCGGAGCACTCGACCCGCCGACCCGCCGACCCGCCGATCCGCCGGCATCAGAGTTTCAGCCTCACATCGATATCCACCATCACCTCGGGCGGCGCCTGCTCGAAGACGACGCGGTCCTCCACCCGCCGGATCACCATCTTCTGAAGAGGTCCCCTGCCACGGCCGCGACCCATGTTGCCACGGTAGTACCATACCGTCACCAGATCGCCCGTGTCTTCTACTCGCTCGACCACGAATCCCTGCCGCACCAGGACGTCCCGGGTGACGACGACCGCCCGGTCGCTTTTCACGGCATACCGCTTGGGCCCCTTCGGTGCGGCGACAGCGGCCGCCGGTGGGGCCGCATCCTTGCTCTTGTCTTTCTTGGCGGCGCCGCCTTTTTGGGCGAAGGCCGGATGGACGTCCAAGGCCACCAAGGCCAGCGCGGCGACGAATGTGCAGAAGCGCATGCGATCCTCCTCTGGACTTGTCGAAAAGATTGTCGGCGGTCAGGCCGCGGGCAACTCGACCGTGACGACGGTGCCCAGCCCGACTCGACTCTGGACCTGAATCGTTCCACCCCAGGAGTTGACCAATCGTTTACAGATGGCCAGGCCCAGCCCCGTCCCGCTGGTGGTGGTGGAGAAATGGGGCTCGAAGATGCGGGGCAGGTCCTCCGGGCGGACGCCTCGGCCGTTGTCGGTGACGGTCACCTGCACCCGGCCATCGGAAGCGTCGCGCACGGCGAGCCCGATGCGACTGGCCCGGGCGTTGCGCGCGTTTTCCACCAGATTGACCAGCACCTCGCGCAGCTCATCGGGCCGCGCGAGACCTCTCACGATACCATCGGTGTCGAACGTCACCTCGCCTTCGCCGCCCAACGAATACAGCGCCGCGGTCTCCCGCGCCACCGCGACGAGATCGACCATCACGAGCGGACCAGCCTCCTCCTCGGAGGGAGGCGCGCCGAAGCGGGCAAACGCCCGCGCGACACCATCCAGCCGGTTGATCTCACTGAGAATCTGTTGCGAGGTCCGCCGGAGCGCTTCGTCGAAATCACCCCGTCGCTCCCCGTGCACCCGGAGCAGGTGCTGCACGCCGAGACGCATCGGGGTGAGCGGGTTCTTGATTTCGTGTGCGACCTGGCGGGCGATCTCCCCCCAGGCGAGCACCCGGATCGCGTGGGTCAGCTCGGTCACGTCGTCGAGGGCCACCACACATCCCGATTCGGATCCTAGCGCGCTCGCGCGGACGCGGATGGTACGACCGTGGACGGTGAGCTCCTCGCCCGACAGCTCGCTTCCCGACCGCAGGAACTCGCGCACCCACTCCCACACCAGGCTCCAGTCGCTCGCCGGTACGGCAGTGATCGAGCGGCCCGGTTCGAGGGGCCGGCTCAGCAACTCCTCCGCGCGCGGGTTGGCGAGCACCACCTCGAGGTCCGCATTCAACGCGATGACTCCCGTGGCCACGTTCCGGAGCACCGCCACCGTGCGCCGGCGGGCGGCCTCCAGGGCTGCCTGGCTGGCCTGAACGTCCCGGACCATCCGGGTGAACGCGTCGGCCACCGGAGCGAACTCCTCCGGCACCCGCTGTCCCAGGGGAGGAGGCGTCTCACCCCGCCCGACCGCCTCGGCCGCGGCTCGGAGCACGCCGACGGGCTCCGCCAGCGAACGCGCAGCACTGCCGGCGAGGCTGCCGGCCGCAACCAGTCCCACCAGGGTCACCAGCAGCAACGCATAGCCGAGGTCGCCTTCGCCACTCATCGGCTGGCGGTCGTCCGCCAGCAGCGGCATCGCGAGCACCACGTCCCGCGCGGTGCCGATCGCTCGGAAGCCGGCACGCACCCGCCGGCCCGCGATATCCATGTCGGCAGCCGCTTCGCCACCCTCTTCCACCAGCAGCTCGTGATAGATCACGGGAGGCAGATAGACGTCCACCATCCCCATCTCGGGGAGCAGCGGGGCGCTCGCGGACTGCAGCGCGCCGGACTGGTAGCGGAGCAATTCGGCGCCGGCGCGATCTGCCAGCACCGAAAGCGCATCCCGCACCCCCGGGCCCGGGCGGCCTTCTTCCAACGCCCCGCTCGCGTCCCGCAGGGACTGCCGTATCACGAGATCGTCGCTGCGCCGGGCATCGAATTGAATCCGCCCCGCCATCCAGGCGGCAAATCCCACCGTGGGCACAATGAAGAACACCGCGAGCGCGACGACGATCCGCAGCCGATACGATCGGAACCGCATCAACTCGCGGATGCGGTTGATGAAATCCGTCTGGCCCCGGAGGGCCTCACCGAAAAGCCAGAGCAGCGCAGTCACACCGGCATCGAGGAACAGGACCAATGCTCCCCGCACCAGCAGACCGGGCGGCTCTCCGGTTTCGAGCGCGACGTGGAGCCGGCGGACGCCGGTGGGAAGCTCGAGGCGTTCGTCACCGTGGATCGTCTGCCCTTCTCTCCGCCAGACCAGGCCCGGTTGCCAGCCGGCGCCCCCCACCACCTCGGACAGCGACATCTCGTAAGGCGGAGAGGCCCGCGGCTCCCTTGCCAAGAGCCGCGCAATCCGGAACCGGGGAATCAGGCGAGAGCGCGGGCCGATGCCCACCGTCAACACCGTGCTGTCCGGCAACGGCCGCGCGAGCACTGCATACGCCCCGGGAGAACGGCGCCACACCTCGAGGAGCTGGCTCCGCCGCTCCACCGCGCTCAGCGCCAATGTCTGGAGCAGCCGATTGGGAAGGTCTACCTCCGCCAGCTCGAGCTGGGCAATGGGCTGGCCACGCGGACTCCAGACCGCGAGCGCCGCAGGATACCCTTCGGCCGACAGCGGGGACCGGTGCCACAGCCGGTAGAGATCGGAGACGCTGCGGAGCGGCACACCGGCTTCCCGCCGCTCTCCGATCCGCGCGAGCAATGCCACGGCCACCGGATCGCCCTCGCCGGCGAGACGCGCGGCATCGGCCTGCGCGAGACGGAGCCGGCCTTGCACCGCGGCGCCCCAGGTCAACAGGGCGGCAGCGCTTCCACCCACCAGACCCGCTGCGACGACCTGGCGCGCCCGATTGCCGGCCCGCGCGGCGAGCAGGATAGCCGGCAGCCATACCCACGCATACCACGCCGGCCAGCTCGCCTCCGGCCGCCACACGAAAATCCCGACCAGGGCGGCGGCGGCACCCCACGCGACGGCCGCGCCGGCGGCCCAGTTTCTGTGCCGGACCGGCTGGGGCAGCAACGCGGCGACGAGGAGTACCAGTGCCGCCGCAGCAACGGCGAGAGAGATCTCCCATCCCAACCACAAACCGAGTCCCACTCCCGCGGGCGGTGGCGAGATACCGCGGGCCAGCGCTCGCGCGACAAAGGGTGCGACCAGGGCGACGATGCCTCCCGCGATCACCCCCGCCGCCCGCGGCACCGGGCGGATACGCAGGGCGACTATGGCGACCATGGCGATGACGCTGGTGAGGAAGAGCGCGCCGGCCGATGCGGTCAGGGGATCGAAGGCGGCCCAGTAATAGGTGGCCGGAGAGAAAAACGAAGCGAGGCCGGCGCGCGCACCGGCGGGCGTGAAGGGCAACAGGGCACCGGTGAGCGCGAGAGCAAGGTAGCGGGTTCGTATTTCGCCGACCGCGAGTAAGCCGATGAGGCACAGCAGCGCGCCGAAGGTGACCGCGCGACCGCCCGATTCCAGCAACGCGAGCTTGTAACTGCCCTGTGCCGGTGGCACGGTCCTGATGCTGAATAGTGTGTCGGGTGCCGGATTGGATGCGCCGGCCGCGCACGACGGAAGGCAGTAGTCGAACACGTCGGAACCGAGTGGCGCGCGCCCCGGCCGGTAGAATTCCAGCGCCGCTCCGGTCCTGCGGCTGAATCGCGACGCCATCGCGCGGCCGCGGTCAGGTATCGCGCTATCGGCGGCGATCAGTACCCGTCCGACCGCGATGCGGCTGCCGGCCTGGCGGCGTGCTTCGAGCACCACGTAGAATGGAGTTATGCGAGCATCGAGCTCATCGCCGGTGGCCGAGGGCGGCAACCGGTGCCGGCCGGACCAGATCCACGGACGCCCATCCGTTTCGAGCACCACCACGCCGGCTTCGGGACCACCGCTGGGCAGCGCGCGTTCCAGTCGGACGCGCGCGACCGCCTGCGAGGCGGTCGCTGCAGCCGCCGCGCCGCGGTCGGCCAGGGACCGCGCGAGGCTGACCGTCGACTCCAGCGTCCCCGCCAGATCGTCGCTCGCGTTCTTGATGAGCTGCTCCCGCACGTCGTCCCACCGGCGCTCTACCCTGCGGACGCGCGCCGTGGTGACGCCCGCCGTGGTCGCACCCATCAACCCGAGCAGCGCCGTTACCGCGAGCAGCGAGCGGCGACGGCGCGCCGCCAGTACTGCCGCCAACGCCCCCAGGGCGAACGACACCAACGCCCACCCGAGCGCCGGCTGCAGCAGCCAGACACCGAGTGCGGCGGCCTCGGCCGCGGTGGCGGATTCCGCATGAGGAATCAGTCTGGGTCGAATCACAATCGTTCCCTGTCGATCAAGTACCTCTCGCCCGATCGCGTGCGCGCCATCCTCGCCGCGGACCCCCGGCTCATCATTCCGGTCGGGAAGACCGAGGAGCATGGCTCCCATCTCCCGCTCGGTTGTGACACCATCATTGTAGAGCGGCTAGCCGATGACTTGTCGGCCGAGTTCGGTATTCTGCGCGCGCCGACGATTGAATATGGGGTCAATGTCACCAACGATACCATTTGTCCCGGCAATTCCGCGGTCCGCCGCAAGACGCTGCACCGGTTCTTGAACGATCTGATCGGACACTGGGAAGCGGGAGGCGTGTCCGAATTCATCATCCTGACCGCGCACGGCTTCGAGCCGCACCAGGAAGCGCTCAGTACGCTCTACACCCGCGAAGCGACCGTTCGCATGGTCGACGTATTCGCCGTGCCCCAGCCGGATGCCGGGGCCGACTGGGTCACGATCCCGTACGCCGAGCTGGACGCAGCCCTGTTGCTCTACATCGACGCGACCCTGGTGTCGCAACCCACGTTAGCTTCCGTAGAGACCGGGGAGAAGCTGTATCGCACCATCTTCGACCGGATTTCGGAAAGAGTGCTGAGACGCGATGGATAGAGTTAGGCAGCGCGCAGAAGGCAGAACGCAGAGGATCTTTTCTGCATTCTGCACTCTGCTTTCTGCCGTCTTCGCGATCCCGCAGCCCGGCTTGGCGCAGCGAGTTCTCGACCGGGGTACGCTGGTGATCTCGCGCGCGGGGGTCGTCATCGGAAGCGAAGACTTCGTGATTCGCACGGGTCGCACCAGCGGCGATCGCGGGTTGACGGTCGCCTCGCGGGCCTCCTACCCGCCGAGTCGGCCGCAGGTCGTTCTCGTGCCGGTCCTCGAGCTGACCGCGGATTCCCAGCCGGCCGCGCTGCAAATCGACGTGCAGGACGGAATGGCGCGGCGGGTGGTGGCCGAGCTGGCGCCGCGACGGATCAGCATTCGGACCGTGCATGACTCGCGCGAGTCGGTGCGCCAGTATCCGGCGCCCGAACGCGTCCTGTTCCTGGACGATTCCGCCTTCGCCCTCCACGCAATACCACCGACCGGCCCGGGGGGGCCGGTGTTGCTACTCTGGGTACGGTCCGGAGTCCGCGAGGACGGAGCCTGGTCAGATCGCGGCGTGGAGCCTACAGACTTCAATGGCCAAACGGTCTCGCTGCGACACGTCACGCTCTCGGGCCCCTTTCCGCGCGATCTCTGGTATGACGACCGTGGCCATCTGGCAAAGGTCGAGGTTCCCAGCCTCGAATTGCGGGCGGCCCGCAGCCCCCTGCCGTGAAGGTGGCTGCGTAATTCCGCCCCATCTCCGCACGAAGAAATCTTCACTCGCACCACACGCAGACGTACCTTTGTCTATTCCATTGTCAGAGGGGTTTGGACCGAGCCGGAAACCCTGGCGCGCCAGCTCACGTATGAATCCCCAACGTCACGCACGGGCAAGACTTGAAATGAGCTACTTTACATGGCAAAGTTCTTTATGACTCTCAAGGGAACCACTATGATTCAGCGTGCCCTGGCGGCCTTTGCCGTCATCGCCCTTACGATCGCGACGGTCAGCGCGGCACAGCAACGTGCCCTGCCCTCGATTCCTCAGTCCCTCTCGCTGGATGACGCGGTGGAGCTAGCCGTCCGCTTCAACCCCGGCTACCGCCAGTTCATCAACGATCGCGGTCCCGCGCGGTGGGCGGTGCGGAACGCCTACGGCGACTTTCTGCCCTCGGTCAGCGCCAGCGGCGGACTTGGCTACAGCGGCTCGGGAGCGCAGACCTTCGCGGCCCAGCAGTTCGTGCAGCCCTCCGGCACCATCAGCTCGAGCTACTCGCTCGGCCTCAACTGGCAGCTATCGGGCAGCACGCTGATGCAGCCCCGTCTAAGAAAGGCGCAGCTCAACGCCGCGGAGGCTGCTGAAGCCGGAAGCCGGATCGGCCTGCGGTCGCTGGTCGCGCAGCAGTATCTCACGGTGCGCCAGGCCAACGAGCAGGTGGCGCTGGCCGACGTGCAGCTCAAGCGCAGCGAAGAAGGCTACCGCCTCGCCAGGGCGCGGTTCGACGTCGGCCAGGGGACCATTCTCGATGTGCGGCAGGCCGAGGTCGCTCGAGGACAGGCCGAAGTCGGGGTGTTGCAGGCGAAGAATGCCGTTACGGTCGAGAAGTTGCGCCTGTTCCAGCAGCTCGGCGTGCCGGCGCCGGATGACCCGTCGGTGGTGACGCTCTCCGACAGTTTCCCGATCGTCCAGCCAACGTGGGAGCTCCCCACCCTGCTGGCGAGCGCCCAGGCGGAAAACCCGGATCTCGGCGCACTCCGGGCCCAGGAGTCCGCGTCCCGGGCCGGTGAGCGCGCCGCGAAATCATCCTGGTTTCCGACCCTGTCGTTCTCTGCCGGGTGGGCCGGCTACACGCAGCAGTACACCAACTCCGATTTCCTGGTGACATCCGCACGGACCGAGGCGGATGCGAATTATCAGGCGTGTCTGGTTCAGAACCAGATCAACACGGCGGTCGGCATCACTCCGCTCAATTGCGCGCTGTTTCAGTTCACCACCACGCAAGAGCAGCAGATCCGGGACCGGAACACCAGCTTTCCGTTCAACTTTACCAAGCAGCCGTTTTCCGCGCGGCTGACACTCTCGCTGCCGATCTTCGTCCAATTCAGCCGGCCGACGCAGGTGTCACAGGCGGGCGCGCAAACCGAAGACGCGCGTGAGCGGGTCCGGGCGCGCGAGCTGCAGGTGCGCACCGACGTGAGCCAGGCGTACTACGGACTGCAAACCGCATTCCAGACGGTGCAAATCCAGCAGAACAACCGCGCCGCCGGGCAGGAGCAGCTCCGCCTGGCCACCGAGCGCTATCGCGTCGGCTCGGGGACGTTTCTGGAGCTGACCGACGCGCAACTGGTGGCCCAGCGGGCGGAGACCGAGTACGTCCGCGCTGTTTACGACTATCACAGGGCGATTGCGGCCCTGGAGGCTGCGGTGGGACGGACACTACGGTAGGCGGCTGAGGCGGTTCGGGCGGTTGGAGCGGTTCGTGTTATCCGAGTCGCCAACCGTCCCAACCGCCTCAACCGTCTCAACCGCCTTGGAAAGGGACTGAATGTCGGGTCGAAACAAGATTCTCATAGTCGCCGGTGTCGGCGTTCTGCTCGCCGGTCTCGTGGCGTTCAACGTACGGTCGCGGCGAAACAAGGGCGTCGAGGTTCGGCTGGAGACCGTCGCGCGGCGTAACCTGGTGGCGACGGTCACGGCCAGCGGGAAGATCGTCCCCCAGCGCAAGGTGGACGTGAGCGCCGACATCACCGGCCGCATCATCGAGATCCCGGTGAAGGAAGGCGCCATCGTGCGCCGTGGCGATCTGCTGTTGCGGATCGACCCGTCGCAGTATGAGGCGGGCGTAGCCCGGGCACAGGCGGCGCTCTCCTCGGCCCAGGCGTCGGTGGTTCAGTCGAAGGCCAATCGCGACCAGGCCAAACGCGCGCTGGACCGCGCCACCGAGCTGCGGCGGACCAACGAGCAGCTGGTCTCGCAGGAGCAGCTGGAGCAGGCGCAGACCAGCTACGACGTCGCCAGCGCTCTCGCCAACTCGGCCGAGCATCAGGTCGAGCAGGGACGCGCCGCCCTCAAGGAAGCGCAGGATGCGCTGGCCAAGACGGTGATCCGCTCGCCGATGGACGGTCAGGTGACGCGAGTGGCGGTCGAGGTGGGTGAGGTCGCCGTACCGGGCACGTTCTCCCGCGAGACCGGTCTCCTCATGACCGTCAGCGATCTCTCGGTTATCCTGGTCAAGGTCCGGGTGGACGAGACCGACGTGGTTCGGTTGCACCTGGGCGACTCCACCTCAGTCACCATCGACGCCTTCCCCGACACGACGTTCATCGGTCGGGTCACCAAGGTGGCGCAGAGCGCGATCCTCCAGCAGGCCGCCGCGAGCGCCACCGGCGACCGCGCCGTGGATTACGACGTCGAAGTGACGCTGGACAATCCACCCAAGAACGTGCGGCCGGACCTGTCGGCCACGGCCAAGATGGTGACCGATACCCGCAAGGACGCACTCACCATCCCGATCATCGCGCTGACCGTGCGCGAGAACAAACCGATCTCCACGGAAACGGCGCCCCGCGATACCACCAACGGCAAGAAGGAGACCGAGGGTGTCTTCATCGTGCAGAAGAGCATGGCCCAGTTCCGGCCGGTAAGAGTGGGCATCGCCGGCGAGGAATACTTCGAGGTGCTGGACGGCTTGCGGCCGGGAGACAGCATCGCGGCGGGCCCGTATCAGGCGATTCGGGATCTCAAGGACAGCGCGAAGATCAAGCCGATGAAAGAGACGAAGAACGGCGCGAATGCGAAAAAGGCTTAAGGCGGTGCGAGGTGCGAGGTGCGAGGTGCGGGGGATTCAGATCGGGGACTCCCTCGAACCTCGAACCTCGAACCTCGAACCTTGAGTCATGCACCTTCTCGAAGCCATTCGCCTCGCCCTCCAGTCCCTTTGGGCCAACAAGCTCAAGAGCGGCTTTTCGCTGGTCGGGGTCTTCATCGGGGTCACCTTCCTCATCGCGGTCGTGTCGATCGTTGAGGGGATGAACCGCTACATGACGGAGAAGTTCGCCAACACGCTGCTCGGCGTGAACACGTTTCACCTGCGGCGGCGGCCCAACATCAACGTGGGCGACACCGACGAGCAGCAATGGCGGACCTGGGCCCGGCGGCCGCGCATCACCTATGAGGACGTGGAAGCCGTGGAACAAGGCATCACCATCCCGGTGGTGACCGCCTGGGAATCGCAGGACCGCGCCACCATCTCCTATCGGACCAAAGTGGCCAAGGACGTCGAGGTGACCGGTGCCACCGAACGGTACTTCCAGATCAAGGACTACAAGCTGTCAAGCGGGCGGCCGTTCACGGGGCAGGAAGTGCGCGCCGCCCTGCCGGTAGCGGTGATGGGCTGGGAGCTGGCCGACCGTCTGTTCGAGCACCGTGACCCGGTGGGCAAGGAAGTCACCATCAACGGGATTCCCTACCGGGTGGTTGGCGTGGTCGAGAAGCAGGGCAACCTCTTCGGTCTTTCGCTCGACAACTTCGTGATCATGCCGGCCACGTCGCCGATCAAGCAGGTGGTCAATCCCCCGCGCGTGGTCGATGCGCTTATCGTCAAGGCGAACAGTGTGCCGGAGATGCGCGAGGCCATGCTCCAGGCCGAAGCGATCATGCGGAGCCGGCGGCACCTGCGTCCCACCCAGGACAACAACTTCACGTTGGAGACTTCCGAAGGCGTGTTGGAGTTCTGGGGCAAGATCAGCCGGGTGCTGTTCGCGGCGCTACCCGGCCTGGTGAGTATCTCGCTGGTGGTCGGCGGCATCGTGATCATGAACATCATGCTGATGTCGGTGGCGGAGCGAACGCGTGAGATCGGCTTGCGCAAGTCGCTGGGTGCCCGGCGGCGCGATATCATGCGACAGTTCGTGGTCGAATCGGCTACGCTCGCAACCGTGGGCGCCATGTTCGGGGTCGCCACCGGAATCGTGCTCGCGATCGTCGTGGCCGCCACCACACCGCTTCCCGCTGCGGTCGCCCCCTGGTCCATCCTGGTGGGCGTGATCCTGGGTGCCGGCGTGGGAATCGTGTCCGGGGTGTACCCGGCAAGCCGCGCGGCGAAGCTGGATCCGATCGCCGCGTTGAGGCACGAATGATGGCGGGCGGGTCGGCGGGTCGGCGGATCGGCGGATCGCTTGATTCGGTTCGGCAACATTCACCCCGTCGTCGAGCTCTGGGTGCACCGAACGCCCGACCCGCCGACCCGCCGACCCGCCGACGAGACGTCACATGAATGGCCTCACCCCTCTCACCGAAGGTGTGGGCATCGCCCTGGATTCTATCCGCGCCAACAAGGTCCGGGCCGCCCTCACCATCCTCGGCATCGCCATCGGCGTCATGGTCGTGATGGTGATCGCGTCCATGATCAACGGCATCAATCGCTCGGTCAGCTCGATGCTCGAGTCGATGGGACCGAAGACATTCATTGTCTTCCGTTATTTCCAGTCCGGCCCGCATATCTCGGACGGGTCGGACGAGCGGAGTCCTTGGCGCAAGATGCCGCCGCTCACGGTGCAGGAAGCCCGGCGGATCGCCGGGCTGCCCTCGATCAGCTTCGTCGCCTACGGCGAGTTCTCCGGCGGTCCCGTCAAGTTCGAGGACCAGGAGCTGGTGTCGATCTCCATCGGCGGCCTGAGCGCCGACTGGCCCAAGGTCGTGGGCGGCGACGTGTTCCCGGGACGCTCCTTCAGCGCCATCGAGGAGGCCTCCGGCGCACAGGTAGGCGTGGTCACGCAGAAGCTCGCCACGCAGCTCTTTGGACCGCGTGATCCCATCGGGCAGCAGATCAAGGTCTCCGGCCTGACCTACACCGTGGTCGGCGTGTGGGCACCGCCGTCGGGCCTCTTCGGCGACGAGGGTTCGCGGCAGATCATTATTCCGCACACCACCTTTACCAAACATATCGATCACCAGAAGGGCTGGATGCAGTTCCGGACCGCTCCCAAGGAGGGGTTCACCGTCCAGCAGGCGATCGAAGACGTCACCGCGGCGATGCGGGCGATGCGGGGGCTCAAGCCATCGGCGGACAATAACTTCTCGGTGGTGACTCAGGACAAGCTGCTGCAATCGTTTCAGCAGGTGACCGGGGCATTCTTCCTGGTCATGATCGCGCTCTCGTCGGTCGGGCTCCTGGTGGGCGGGGTCGGCGTGGTCGCGATCATGATGATCTCGGTGACGGAGCGCACCCGGGAAATCGGGGTGCGGAAAGCCCTGGGCGCGCGCCGCCGCGAAATTCTCTGGCAGTTCCTGGTGGAAGCGGCGACCCTGACACTGGTCGGCGGGGCGGTGGGAATGGTCATCGGTGGCGCGGTAGCGTTCGCGGTCGCCAAGTGGAGCCCGATTCCGGCGGCGGTGCCCCTTTGGGCGATCGTCGCGGCACTGGGGGCGTCGGCGGTGACTGGCGTGGGATTCGGACTCTATCCAGCCGCGCGGGCGGCGAGACTAGATCCGGTGGAGGCGTTGAGATACGAGTGAGAGGTGTTGGGTTTTGGGTTTTGGGGTCTTAGGTCTTAGTACCTGAGCTGATTCCCTAAGACCTAAGGCCCAATGCCTAAGACCTCTTCTTCTTTAGTATCCCCCCGCCAACCCGTCCTTCCTCCGATCCGATCCCGCCATCCAGCCATTTTCCGCTTTCACGATTGCCTGTCCCCCACCGAACATCTGCGACCGCCCCGCCGGCGGTTCCTGGGCGTCGTGTCCCATCGACCGGAGCGTCTCCCGCACCGTCGCGGGGATCTCGGTTTCGAGAATGACCTCCCGTCCGGAGAGATGGCGAAAGCGCGGCGCGTCGATCGCCTGCTGCGCGTCCATGCCGAAGACCAGCATGTTGAGCAGCACCTGCACGTGGCCTTGCGGTTGCATCGCACCACCCATCACTCCGAAACTCATCCACGGCTCGTCGCCGCCAGGAGTCGAGCGAGTGACGAGCGCCGGGATGATGGTGTGAAACGGGCGTTTTCCCGGTGCCACCGTATTCGGATGTCCCGGGTTCAACGTGAAGCCCGCTCCCCGGTTCTGCAACGCAAAGCCGGTGCCCGGCACCACCACCCCCGACCCGAACGCGCCGAACAGGCTGTTGATGAACGAGATCATGTTCCCCTGCGCATCGGCCGCGGTGAGGTAAATCGTTTCGCTGGCCGTCGCGGCCGGCCCGGGGTCCACCCGCTCGGCGGCATGCTTCGAGTCCAGCGCGGAACGGCGACCGGCGATGAAGGCGTCGGAGAGCAGATATTGCGGCGTCACCTTCATGTGCCCGGGGTCAGCCACGTACTGCTGGAGATCGGCGAAGGCGAGTTTCTTCGCCTCGATGAGGTGGTGGAGATAGGCGGGCGAATTGTGGCCCAGCGCTTTCAGATCGTACGGC
>JACQVB010000189.1 GCA_016209985.1 Gemmatimonadota bacterium
CTCCTCGATGGTTCCCCGGCAGACGAACGTGTGGACCAGGACGTTCCTGGTCTGCCCGATGCGGAACGCCCGGTCCGTGGCCTGGTTCTCGACCGCCGGGTTCCACCAGCGGTCGAAGTGGATCACGTGCGACGCCGCGGTGAGGTTCAGCCCGGAGCCGCCCGCTTTGAGCGACAGGACGAAGAAGGGAATCGACTCGTCCTCCTGGAAGCGCTTTACCAGCTCCTGGCGCTGCTTCACCTCGGTCTCGCCGTGCAACACCAGCCCGGGACGGCCGAACATCCCGCCCAGGAACGAAGCCAGGGGCGCGGTCACCTCGCGGAACTGGGTGAAGACGAGCGCCTTCTCCTGCTTGGCCGCCAGGACCTCGCACAGCTCGCGCAACCGCGCCCATTTGCCGCTGTCGTCCTCGGCCCACGCGCCGTCGCCCAGCCACTGCGAGGGGTGATTGCATATCTGCTTGAAACGCATGAGGAAGGCGAGCACCAGACCCCTGCGCCGGATCCCCTCGGCATCGGCGAGCTGCCCAGCCAGCTCCTTCACGCCTTGCTGATACAGCGCAGCCTGCTTGCGGCTCAGTTGGCAGTAGGCTTTGACTTCGGTCTTCTCGGGAAGATCGGCGATAACGGACTTGTCGGTCTTGAGGCGCCGCAGGATGTAGGGCCGCACCAGCTCGCGCAGCGGGCCATAGGGGATCCCCGGCAGGTCGGCGAGGCGCCTGGTGTAGCGGGTGAACTCCTGGGCCGAACCGAGGAGCCCGGGGTTGATGAAATCGAAGATGGACCACAGGTCGCCGAGCCGGTTCTCGATCGGGGTGCCGGTGAGCGCGATCCGCGCCCGCGCCGCGAGCTGCTTCGCCGCCCGCGTCTGCTTGGCCTCCGGGTTCTTGATCGCCTGGGCCTCATCGAGGACCGCCAGGTGCCAGGAGGTGGCCGCCAACCATGGTATGCGCAAGAGAGAACCGTAGCTCGTGATTACCAGGTCCACCATCCCGAGCTTGTCCGGGGCGAGCGATGCCAGCTCGGCGGGCGGCATGGCCGATGGATGGGCAACCAAGGCCCTGAGGTCCGGCGCGAACCGCTCGATCTCCGCCGCCCAGTTGGCCAGTAGGGAAGCCGGGGCCACCAGCAGGCTCGGCAGTTTCTTACCCGCCTCGTCGGGCCGGACGAGGAGCAGCGCGAGCACCTGGATGGTCTTGCCGAGGCCCATGTCATCGGCGAGGCAGGCGCCGAGGCCCAGCCGCGAGAGCAGGTGGAGCCAGCGTACACCGACTTCCTGATAGGGCCGAAGGGTGCCACGGAGCGCGCGCCCGGGATGGGCCCGGGCGAGCCCGTCGGGTGAGCGCAGCCCTTTCAGGGTTTCGGCCAGCCAGGGACCCGCGACCACGCGGGACCATTCAGCATCCACGCCGGTTGCGGGCCCGCCATTGGCGATGTCCGCTCCGGCCAGCATCCGCATCGCCTCGGCCAACGTGAGCCCACGTTCGGCCGCGAGCCCTTCAGCCTGCCGGAAGCGCTCCATCATCCGCCCGAGCCGTGCCGAGTCAACCTGGACCCATTGGCCGCGGATGAGCGCGAGGCCGTTCACGCCGCTCAGGAGCTGCTCGACCTCGGCGGACGTCAGCCTCTCCCCGTCGAGCGTGACCTCCATGCGAAAGTCGAGGAGCGCATCCTTGCCTAACCCGCTGGGCGCCCTGCCGCCGACCACGCCGGTAACCCGCGGGCGCGACGGCCGGCCGCCTCGCCAGGCCGCGGGCATGCGGACCACAACGCCCGCGTGCTCCAACGCCGGGACGTCGTTGAGGAAGCGGAACGCCTCCTGGGGAGACCAGCGCAGCGGATGGTAGACCTCGCCGGCATCCACCATCTGCTTGAGCCAGGCGCAGCGCTCCGCCGCCCGCTGGACCGGCAGCAGCAGCGAGAGCAGCCGCTCCTTGTTGGCCGCGCCGGCATATTCGCGCAGCGCCTGGCCGAGGGGCTGGTGCTGGGCTTTCCCATGGGTTGAGAGCCGGCCGGTGTAAGTGGCGAGGAAGGCAAAGGGCGCCTGCTCGTCGTTGCGGTTCTCGGCGAGGTTGAAGTGCACCCTCCCCACCACCTGCCACGCCGGGTTTAGCTTCTTGAGGAAATCCTGGACCGTGGACCGCGACTTGGCCGTCTCGCTCGCAAACGCCTCGTCCATGGCCGCCCAGAGCGTGCGGAGCACATCCGATGTCAGGTACTCGGCGCCGCGCATCACCGGCGCGCCGGCGGCGAGCGCCTCGAGGTCTGGATCTGACGGCGGCGGGATCTCGGCACGACGCTCCTCGACGTCGGGCCTGGTACAGAGCGCCGTGATGTAGCGGCTGCCGAACTCCCGAAAGTAGGCGAAGATCGGCGGAAGGACCTGGCCCACCTCACCGCCCCCAAGCTTCACGAGCCCGTGTCCCGCGCCTCGGGCGAAGGCCTGCCGCATGCGCCCGGCCAACTCGGCGTCCAGCTCGGGGGCATCGTCGGCGGGGGCCAGCAGCAAGCGGCCGTGCGGCGTCAGGCGGGGGGCCAAACGGAGCGGGGCCACGGCTGCTATCGATTCAGCCGCGCGAGGCGCTGCCTGGTTCCGATTCAACCCTCGACACCCTTATCCAGAGGGACTCGGTGAAGAAACGCTCGACGAAGGACATCGGAGCCATTATCAGGGATGGGACAGCGATTTGCTACTCCGAGTTTGATGAGCGGGCCGGTCCCGGGCTGGTACGGCCGCTAAGGCACGGCATGGGAGTAGAAGCCCAGATCGACTGGCGCTTCGACAACCTCCTGAATCGAGAACTGCCCTTCTTCCTTGAAAAGGCGTAGCCCGGTCGAATATGCATCCCTGGCCGGGTCGAAGAACTCGACGATCTCGCCGTCCCGCATCAGCGCGAACTTGCCGGCGTTGGACCTGAGAAGCGCGGGCAGCTTCGCCACGAAGGCGTCGTAGTTCCGCTTGACTTGATCTTTAGTCTCGGTAGCCATGCCTACTCCGGGGTGACTGATCGAATCTAACAGCGCGTCTGATGGCGGCAAAATGATGCGGGCAAAAATGCGGGCACTTTTGCGGGCAGGCTGCTCCGGACTGCCACGGACGTGACAAGATGGGCAAGTATACCTATCTCCTGATGCTCTTCGGCTATGGCGTCTTGCTCGATATCATCGGCCTGGTAGTGTGGCTGAGAGACCGGAGACGTGCCGACAACGCAGCTTCGGGCGGGCAGCGATAATCTCAAAACAAAGTCGCGGAGAGTGATGGATGAGTGAACGGGACGCAAGAACGTGAGCGTCTGCCCTCGAATCCAGTCGCCATTTCTACATTATCACCTCGATCGCCCCGAACTCATTGGCCTCCCAAACCGCTCGCATCCTGATCCCCTCATGAGAATTGGATCTCCTGCACCCTGCCGGTCATCCGGACGGAAAGGACCCGCTGGCCAGGATTTAGGTCATGGCCGTTGACAATTGCCGGTCGCGCCAGCCATTTGAACGTATCAAAGGCGGTAGATGACCCCGATCCTGTACGTATCGCTTGCCCTTCTGCTGGCCGCCGCGGCGTGGTCGGTCGCGCTGCTCGCTACGCGAGGCGATGGGCACAGCCGCCTGGTGCCGCTCGGACTCCTGCTGCTGGCGCTCGGCCAACTGGCCCCACTCCTCCTGCACACCGGAACGGGAGTGGCCGGACTGCCGGCGCTGAGCTTGAGCATCGTGACCCTCCTGACCGTGGCGCTGTGGTACCGCAGCGTCCCGCGGCACCGCCCCGACGCTATCACGCCCCCAGAAGTCGATGTCGCGTTCCGCCGTCTGGAAAAAGCGGTCGAGAACATGCAGCTCGGCGTCACCGTCAGCGACCTCACCGGACGCATCGTGTACGTGAATCCCGCCGATGCCGCGATGCACGGCTACTCGGTCGACGACTTGATCGGCCAGGACGTCAGGATATTCGCCGCCCAGGGCGCCGAGCGGCCGATGACGCCCCAGGAGATCGGGCACATCACGACCTGGCAGCGGGAAACCGTCAACGTTCGCCAGGACGGCACGCTGTTCCCCGTGCACCTCATGTCCGATGTGGTTCGGGATGCCGGGGGAGAGCCGATCGGCGTGGTGACGACCTGCGAGGACATCACCCAACGGCAGATGGCAGAACGAGCGTTGCGCGAAAGCCAGGAGCGCCATGCCCTCGCCGCCCGCGGCGCCAATGACGGATTGTGGGACTGGAATCTGGCCACCGATGAGGTCTACTACTCGGCCCGCTGGAAAGCGATGCTGGGCTACGGGGAGGCCGAGATTGGCCGCGGCCTGGACGCGTGGCTCGACCGGGTGCATCCCGATGACGTCGACCGGCTCAAGGCCGATCTCACCGCCCATCGGGAAGATCGCTCCCCGCGTTTCGAGAATGAGCACCGCATCCGGCTCAAGGAGCAGACCTACCGATGGGTGCTGGCCAGGGGAATCGCGGAGCGTGACCCCCAGGGCAAGCCCTACCGGATCGCGGGATCATTGACCGACATCAGCCAGCACAAGGCGCTGCAAGAGCAGCTGGCGCGGGAGGCGCTCCATGACACCCTCACCGGGTTACCCAATCGGGCGTTCCTGAGCGATCTCCTCCAGCGAGCTATGGGGCGCCGGAAGCGGCAAAAGGATTACGTGTTCGCCGTGTTGTTTGTGGATCTGGATCGCTTCAAGGTGGTCAACGACAGTCTCGGTCACGCCGCGGGCGACCAGATGCTCATTGAAGTTGCCCGGCGGCTCGGGGACTGCGTGCGCCCCGGCGACCTCGTGGCGCGGCTCGGCGGCGACGAGTTCTGCATCCTCTTGGACGACATCAAGGACAGCAGCGACAGTACCCGCGTGGCGGAACGGATCCAGGCCGCGCTCGAGACTCCGATTCGGGTCGACGGGCGGGAGGTGTTCACCAGCGCCAGCATTGGGATCGCGGTGACCGAGGGCGATCCCGCGGGGCCGGAGCTGCTGCTGCGGAACGCGGACACCGCCATGTACCGCGCCAAGGCGCACGGGAAGGCCCGGTTTGAAATGTTCGACCGGGGCATGCACGAGCGAGCGGTCGCCCTGTTGCAGCTGGAGACGGACCTGCGGCAGGGGCTCGACCAGAAGCAGTTTCGGTTGGTGTACCACTCGGTGGTGGCGCTGAAGACTCAGCAAATCGCCGGTTTCGAGGCGCTGGTCCGGTGGGAGCATCCCGAGCGTGGCCTGGTCTCGCCGGCCGAGTTCCTCCCGTTGGCCGAAGAGACCGGCCTCATCGTTCCCCTGGGGCGTTGGGTGCTCGGCCAGGCCTGTCGCCAGATGTCGCAGTGGGTCGAGCGGTTCCCGAACCTGCCGGACCTCTCCGTCAGCGTGAATTTTTCAGCCAAACAGCTTCGCCAGCGCGGCCTGGTCGATCACGTCGCAGAAGTGTTGCACGAGCATGGGCTGGAGCCCGGGAGACTCAAGCTCGAGATCGCCGAGTCGGTGCTGATGGACGACCCGGACGTGCACGCGGAGGTCGTGCGCCAGCTGGGCGACCTCGGGGTCCAGGTGCAGGTGGACGACTTCGGCACCGGCTCGTTCTCCCTGACCTACCTCAGCCGCTTCCAGGTCGGCACTCTGAAGATCGACCGTTCCTTCGTCACCGGCCTGGGCGATCGCCGGGAAAACTCGGCCGTGGTACAGGCGATTATCACCCTGGCTCGCGACCTCGGTATCCGGGTGGTGGCCGAAGGGGTCGAGACCACGCAGCAGTCCGATCAACTCATCACGCTGCGCTGCGAAGACGCACAGGGCTACCTCTACTCGCAGCCGGTGGACGCCGAAGAGGCAGCGGCCTTGCTGCAGCAACAGAGCCGGAGGAACGGCAAGCGGTGAGTTGAGGTCCCGAGCGGCACCGTTTTTCCCGTCACCCGACCCTTACCGACGTTTACCGTCTCTTACCGACCCTTATTCGTCTCGCCAATCCCTCATCCACCGCGAACTCGGTATTCCCCACGCGAAAGACGAAAGCGGGATAGCGCTGGAGCAAGGTAAGCTCAGTGCCCGGCAACACCCCCACGGCAACCAGGTGCGCCGCTGGCGCGTCATAGAAGCCGGAGAGCTCGGTGACGCAGGCGCGCTCCCCCAGCGCTAGGTCGGTGAGGGGAAGCGTTTCAGCGGGCATGCCGGTCCACCCAGGTCGCCAGTCGGTCCATCCAGCGCGGCGATTCGGGGTTTTCGTAGCCACAGTGCGGGCAGCGCGCCCAGCGACATCCGCCATTGAGCAGACAGGAGCCGCAGGCCGTCTGCGCCCGATCTTCCTCGAACTCGCGGGCGCAAAAGCCGCAGATCATGATCCGGGCCGTTGCCTGGCTCACCGGACGCTCCGCAGGACCAGGTTGAGCAGGAACCCCGCGCCGAACGCGATCGGGGTGATCAGGACGAACATCGCGACCGCGGTCCGGACCCCACGCTCCTTGAGCATCATCAGGAACTGGGCGACGCAAGGGATGAAGAGCGTGAGCGTCACCGCGGCGACCGTCACCTGCACTACATCGAGGACGCCCTGGCGCTGCAGATCGAACAGTCCCGCCGCCCCGTAATCCCGGCGGAAGAAGCCGAAGAGGAAAACCGTCGCGGTTTCCGGCGGGAGCCCGAGCGAACGAACCAACGGGCCCAGCGCCCGGCTCAGGAGCTCGAACACGCCGGTGAGATGGCCCAGCCAGATAAACACGCTCGCCAGGAGGAACAGCGGCAGCACCTCCAGGAAGTACCACTGCATCCGCGCGACGGTCTTGGTCACGACGTTCGACAGGCGCGGACGCCGGAGCGGGGGCAACTCCATGTGAAAGACCGGCCCCTCTCCCGGAAGCACGCGGGCGCCGAGTGCCCCGATCACGACGAACGTGGCAATGACGACCCCCAGCCAGACACTCAGCGCGAGAGGCTGCTGCGCCATGAGCGCCATGATGACGCCCAGTTGCGCCGAGCAGGGAATGGCGAGCGCCAGGAGGAAGGTGGCCAGCACCCGCTCCCGTTTGGTCTCCAGCGTGCGCGTGACCATCGTCGCCATGGTGTCGCACGCCAGGCCCAGCACGATGGGAATCACCGCGCGGCCCGAGAGACCCAGCCGCTTGAACGTGCGGTCCACCAGCAGTGCGAGTCTCGGGAAGTAGCCCGAGTCTTCCAGCAGGGAGAAGAACAGGAAAAAGGCGCCAACGATCGGGAGAATGACCGCGACGGCATAGCGGACGCCCAGGGTCAGCAGGCCGTACTCGCCGACGAACAGCGATCGCACCGGCTCCCAGGGGATGCCGAGGAACAGACGCTCGAAGAACGGATTGATGTGCCGGCCGAAGAGAACCCGCTCCAGCCAGTCCACCATGGTGCCGCCGCCGAGCTGGCCCACGAACTTGTACAATCCGAGATAGAGCACCACCAGCAACGCCGGGATGCCGGTGCTCGGCCGCGCCAGCGCATGGCCCAGACGGGTCCCCCAATCCGCGCCGAAGGGCCGCGATTGGCTGACGCTTCCCCGGGCAAGGTCATCGGCTGCCTGCTGCCGCTCCAGCGCGATCTTGTAGGCCACGGGCGCGTCGAACGTTTCGGTCAACCGGCGGGCCGTCATGAGGACCTGCTCACCGCCGTCCGCTTCCGTGCGACGCACGGCGGCGATCGCTTCCTCGTCGGCCTGGATCAGCAATGCCGCCAGGGCCGTGGTCCCGATCGGATATTGCCCCGCGAGCTGTGCGCCCACGCCCCGCATCGCCGTTCCGACGCCGTTCCCATAGACCGGCGGCAGCGGTGCGCGTTCGCGGGCGCCGCGGATGATCGCCCGCTTGAGATCTTCGATTCCCGAGCCTTCGACGGCGACGATTGGTACCACCGCGATGCCGAGCTGCGTGGAGAGACGGGTGACATCGAGCTCGATCCCGTGCCGCACCGCTTCGTCCATCATGTTGACGGCCAGCACCGTGGGGCGGCCCAGCTCCACCAGCTGCAGCGTGAGCGACAGCATCCGGGAGAGGTTCTTCGCGTCCGCCACCTGCACCAGCACGTCGGCACCGCCGTTGAAGAGAAAGCGGCGAACCATCCGCTGCTCTTCGGACGAGCCGGTGAGGGAGTACATGCCCGGCGTATCGATCACTTCGACCTGCTCGCCGCCGAGCGTGCCCGCCCCGCGGGAGATCTCGACGGAAGTGCCTGGATAGTTGGAGACGGTTACGTAACGACCGGTCAGGCGATTGAAGAGGGCGCTTTTCCCGACATTGGGAGTACCAACCAGCGCTACCCGGAGCCGGGAGGAATCGGCGGGGAGACCCGTCCCCCCCGCGGAGTGACAGGAGGCGCGGCCGTCAGCCATGCGCCCCTGAGGGCCGGTATTCGGGAATGAGTCTCATTCGCGGGGAAACATGAACCCCGCAGACTCAAGATAACGTGAGTTAAGACTAACGAATTCTTCAGGGGCCTACGCCCCGTCAGGGCGTGATATCGAATGCGGCGCTGGTTGCCGGCGAGAGGCCTGTCGCCGTGGCGGTGAGGGTGTAGCCGGTGCCCGCGTTATCGATCCGCAACCCCCCGAACAACGCACTGCCGCTGCTCGCCTCGCGATTTACCGTGCCGGAAAGCGTTCCACCGGCAGGGTTAGTGCCGATCGCGATGGTGATTTCGCCGGTGAAGCTGGTCGCTCGGTTACCGAACTCGTCCCGGGCAATGACGACGACGTCCGGCGTGATGGCCGCACCTGCGGCCGTCGTGGTGGGCTGCTGGGTGAAGACCAGCGTGCTACCGGCGGCAGCGGCCACCGTGACATCCGCGGTTTGAGCCAGCGTCACACCGTTGATGGTCGCTGAGATGGTTTTCGTCTCGGCCATCGTGGAGCTGAAGTCGGCAGTGAACCCTCCGCCGGCGTTGGTACTCCCGGTGGCAGCCGTGAAGGTATTTGCCGTTCCCGTTGCTGCAACCGTGACCGTAGCGCCGGCGATCGGATTTCCCAAGGCATCGCGCGCCGTCACCGTGATCAGGGCAGTACTCCCGCCGCTACTCGCGGTGAGAGTAGCCGGCGTCGCGGTCAGCGAGGATTGAGAAGCACTCACCGTCGACGGAATGACGGCCAGCGTGGCAGTCTGGGTGATGGTGACACCTCCCGCGGCCGCCGAAATCGTCTCGCTCCCAGCGACCGTGGAACTGATGGTGGCGGTGAATACTCCCTGCTCGTTCGTCGTTCCGCTGGCCGGAGTGACCGTATTGCCGGTACCCGTCGCTGAAAGCGTGACTGGCACTCCAATCAGGAGGTTTCCGCTGCCATCACGGGCGGTGACGGTGATGGTTGCCGTCGCGCTGCCCGAGCTGGCCGGAATGGTGTCCGGAGTTACTCTGACGGTTGAGCGGTCCGCCGATGCGGTCCCTACGACTACGTCGAAAGCCTCGCTGCTGATCGCGTCCAGGCCTGATGCATCCGCCCGCAGGGTATAGCCCGACCCGGCACGATCGATTATCAGACCGGAGAAGGTGGCCACGCCGCCGGCCGCGTTCACCGTGGTGACGCCCGAAAGGGTACCGCCCGCGGGATTCTGATCTATGGTGATGCTCACAGACTCCGAGAAGCCGGCCGCGACGTTTCCCGAGGCATCAAGCGCGGTGACGCGCACCGAAGGAGTTATCGCGCTGCCCGCAGTGGCGGTGACCGGCTGGGTGCTGAACGCCAGCCTGGCCGCCGCACCCGGAGCAACGTCGAAAGACGCGCTTATGACACTGGGGAGCTCGGGGGAAGACGCCGCCAGCGTATAACCGGTACCGGCACGATCGATCTGGAGATCACCGAAAGTCGCGATGCCGTTCTCGACCGGCTGGGTCCGGGTCCCTTCCAGCGAACCGTCTGAGGGATTCGCGCTGACGGCAATGGTGATGCTGCCGCTGAAGTACGTGAGCGTACTTCCCCCGGCGTCCTGCACGACCACCCGCACCGGAGGCGCGATCGGAGTTCGAGCGGTCGTGTTGCTCGGCTGAGTAAGGAATACCAATCGGGTCGGCGGCAGGACCGCCCTGAAATCGGCTTCCGACTCGCCATTCCCGCCGAAAGAGACCCACGCACTCGCGAGCCCGCTGCGATCCAGCGCCCGTACCTGCCAATGGTAGCTGGTGTAATCGCTGAGCCCGGTCGCTGTGGTTGAAGCGGTATTTCCGCTGGTCTCCGCCACGCCGGTGGTATTGGGAACGTTACTGAAGGGAATGCCGATTGGCTGGACCTCGGCCTCCAGACGAAGAGAGTCGCCGGCATCGGGGTCGGTGACCCTGGCTTGAAGAATGACGGTCCGTTCCGTCGTCAGGCCGCCCACCTCGATCGCAGTGGTGCCATCGATCCGGAACTGGCCCAGTCCTGACGGCGTCGCCGGGGGCCGCTGAGGAACCCGAATCATGTAAAGGACCGGGATCCGAACGACGTCGTCCTCCCGGTCGGCCGAGGTCAACTGGATGGTGTCGCGGTAGGTTCCGGCCGTCAGACCGGCGGCTTTGAACGTTACGCCGAGCGTGGCCGGCACCGTGTCCTGCGTGCGGGACAACTGGAGCCACCCGCTGCCCTGGGTCACACTGGCTCGCCACGCGCCGCCCAACCCGCCGTCACTGGTGATCGAGACGTTTTTCGTTCGGGTCTGGGATGTGCCCGCGGCAGCGGTATCCGCAAGATCGGGCGGCGAAACGGCCAGCCTCCCCGGAGGGTTGGACTTGACCAGATCGCCCAGCCGGCAGGCAACGCCGGTCAAACCGAGCGTCCCGACCAGCGAGCCAACGAGTAATCGGCGTGCGTTCACGCCAGGGCACGCGATGCAAGTGCTGCACCGCGGCAGCGGCGCAACTGCTGCCGAAACCTACTCGCTTGACGCGCCGGCAAAGGGGATTTCGTCGCGAGGGGAAAACGGTCGTTGCACCGATGCAACGCCCTCCGGCGGGCTACGGGCAGTTACCTGCCGATGACTCCCATTGCGAACATGAGCCCAAGCAACGCCAGCAGGACGGCCAGCAGCGCCAACCGGACGGTTCGGCCCTTATCCTCTTCCCGGACGGCCGGCGCCGCCGGGGCAACCGGCCGCGGCGCTCCGGCCGTCGGACCCGCCAGCGCAGCCTGGACGGCGTCAAGCATCTGACCGGTGGTAAAGGGCTTCGGCAAGCCATAGACCGCGCCCATCTCCTTCGATCGGCGAAGCAGCCCCGCGACGTCGGAGTCCAACGCCCCTGACATCGCCACGATTCGCGCGCCGGGAAACTTCCCCTCCAGCTCGGCGATCAGGTCAAGACCGCTCCTGCCGGGCAGCACGATGTCGGTGACCACCACGTCGGGGGGCGACGCCTGATAGCGCAAGATGGCATCCTCGGCCGTCGAGCTTTCGATGACGGCGTAGCCCGCGGCCTCCAGCCGCCGCCGCAACAACCCCCGCACCTTCTCTTCATCTTCCACGACTAGAACCGTGATGGCCATTTCGGACTCAGGCGTAAGAGGGAGAGCGACCAATACTGGACAGCTTCGGGCCGGCTGAACAGGTCGTTTTTGGGACATCATGGTATGCTGGTGGGACATTGGCCGGGTGGGAGGGCGGCGGTATTCTCCGGGCCATGCGCGTCGAAACCCTCGGGCCCGAGCCGTCCTATCACACTCGCCTTCTCACGCCCGAAGACCTGGATGACCTCCAGGCGCTGCTCGAGCGCGCCGGAGACTACTTCCAGATTGTAACCGGCCGGCCGCCTGCCAAAGACGAGGCTCGGCGGGCATTCGTCGCGGGACCACCGGCTAAAGCGGTGAACGACAAGCGCGTGATCGGACTGTACGACGTGCCCGGCGAGCTGGTCGGCGTGCTGGACGCCATTACCGACTGGCCCGAACAGGGCGTGTGGACCATGGGAATGTTGCTGCTCGACCCCGCATTCCGCGGTCGCGGCGTGGGAAGTGCACTGCTGCAGGCATACGAGGAATGGGCTCGCTCGGAAGGTGCTATGGCATTCCGCACTGCGGTGGTCGCTCATCACGAGCCGGGGCTCACCTTCCTGGAGCGTGCCGGCTACGAGCCCGAAAGCGACTTGCCGGATTACGACGCGGGCGGGCGAAGGGCGAGAGTGATTTTCTTGGCTAAGCGGTGACGGCGAGGTCGCCTTGCAATCCTTACCATCCTGCGTGCCGGCTCCTTGAGAACATCCACCACCCAGTGCAGGACCAGTTTGCCCAGGGCAGCACACTCGACCAGCGCCGGTCGCCAGTCGTCCCGTTTGATCTCGTCGTAGAACACTCCCGGACGGAAATCCCGCAGAAAATGCCACAGTACCATTCGCCGGGGCGGGATGCGACCCGCGGGCGCGCGCGTCGGCGAGCGCCGCCGGGCGAGCGACAGGCCATCCCGGAGCGCGAGCAGGTCGCCCCGGAGCCAGCGTTCCCGCACGCCGGGCCGGTACCCGTCTACCGGCCCCGGCTCGCGGTCGAGGAAAACGCAGGTGACCAGATAGGGAAGGTTGATCCCGGCATCGAGTGCCAGCGCCGTGGACGCCTGAAACCGCCCGTTGATCTCCATGAGCGTAAAGCGATCGGCGCTCTCGTCGTACTTGAACTCCACCATCGCGACTCCCTGCCACTGGATGGCGCCGAGCATACGGGCGGTCCATTCCGCCAGCCGGGGATCGAGCGGGATGCTCTTTCGCAGAACGCTCACCCCGCCGCTCAAGGGAAACTCCCGGTCTCTCGCGTACGCGAACTGTACCAGGGGAATGCCGTCGCGGCAGACCGCGCTCACACAACGCCCGGTTCCCGGCACGTACTCCTGGACCAGGACGGCCCGGACATCGCGCTCGAATGAGGTCAGCATCGTGCGGAGCTCATCGAGCGTGGTGGCATAACGCACCTTGAACCCGAGCGCGTTGAGCGTACTCGAGTGGAGCGCGTTCCCCCGCGGCTTGATGGCGACCGGAAAGCGGAATCCCTCCAGGCGGCAGAGAATTTCCTCCGCGGTGTCACCCCACGCCGTGCGTGGCGCAGGAACGCCGAGTTGGGCGGCGAGCGTCAGGGTGCGGAGCTTGTCGACCGCGTAGTCGAGAACTTCCGGCGCGGGAGCCGCCAGTTTCGCGAACGGCGGCAACCGGTGCTGTGCCGCGCTGAGCGCGACCAGGGTCGATTCGGCGACCGGCATGATCAGCGACGGCCTGGTACGTTCCACCGCGCTCAGGATATCGGCAACGAACCGCTCCCGGTCCCCGAAGGGCGACTCATACGCGGCGTTCTCGGCGGCATAGCGCGAGTAGAAGCCGAGGCTGTGGGGCTCGCGCCCGCACGCGACCACCGGAATGCCGGCGCGGCCCAGCCCTCGGATGACGGCCAGGCCCTGATGCTCCTCGGCTCCGGTGACCAGGACCTTGGGCCAAGGGGTCACGGGTACCCTGGAATCACCTGGGCGGCGAACGTCCGCGCCCTGACCAGTACCCGGGCCGCCAGCGATTTGATGCGGGATTTCCGCCGTGAGAGGCCGCGCCGGGTGTTCTCCTGCAGGACGCGCGAGCGGTCGTACTCCACCCGGTGAAAGCTGACCGTTCTCTGCTCCCCATCATAGATCGCGAAGGCCGCCCGGTAGTCGGCAATGCGGGGCTCGCCGACGCTACCAGGATTCACGAAGTAGAAGGACTCCGGATCCAGCGCGACGTCATTCAGATGCCGCTGGAACCCACCCTGTTTGGTGATCTCAATCGCCACCTGCTCGTGGGTGTGACCCGTGAAGCAGACCCGGAGTCGGGGATATTGCCGCCCGAGGAAACGCCGTTCGGTGACGAAATCAGCCGGCGTTTGCATTCGACCGACCGGATCACCCAATCGAGAGTGCACGAAGAGGAAGCTATCGTGCCGCCGGATCTGGACGGGTAGGGCCTCCAAGTAGGCCCGCTCGGGTAGCGTGATTTCCGCGGCGGTCCACGCCACGGCCCGCTGGCCCCGTGGGCCGCAACTGGAGGCCGGGATCTTTCCCAAGACCATGAGATCGTGGTTGCCCCGCACCCCGCTGACCTTGGCCTTCCGCATCAGAGCAATGGTTTCCCGGGGAAACGCGTTGTATCCCACCACGTCGCCGAGGGAAACTACCTCGCGGACGCCACGCTCTTCGAGCGCGCGCAACACCGCCGCCAGTGCGTCCACATTGGCGTGGACGTCCGAGATGATCCCGATCCGCACGCCCTCCGACAACTGCATGGGGAGTGCCACCCTCGGCGGGCGTGCGGTGTGGCAGGTGAGCCACAGTAAGAGCAGGGATTCAGCGACCAGGGATCAGCGGTCAGGGGTCAGGGGTTGGTACAGAACGGGTCAGCCTGACCCCTGACCCCCGATCTCTGACCCCTTTTTCCCCTATGAAAAATCAGGTTTTCCCTCTAGAAAACCGGCTTTGGGGGGCAGAAAACGCCATTTTCCCTCTGAAAAACGCGATTTTCCCTCTGAAAAAGCCTTGTTTCAGAGGGAGAATGCCTTACTTTGGGGGGCGTAATTTGGGGCTGGCTCAACCGCTCACCACTCTTTCGAGGTCCCAATGGCTGCGAAGAAGAAGGCGAGCAAGAGGAAACCCAATCCCGCGTTCATGAAGCCCATGCAGCCCGACGCGGCGCTTTCCGAAGTCGTCGGCGACAAGCCGATGCCGCGGACGGAAATCACCAAGAAGCTGTGGCAGTACATCAAGCGGAGAAGCCTGCAGGACAAGAAGAACCGGCGGATGATCAACGCCGATGCGAACCTGAAGCCGGTGTTCAACGGCAAGTCTCAGGTGAGCATGTTCGAAATGACCAAGCTGGTGAACAAGCACATGAAGTAGTAGTTCGCAGATTTCGGTTCCAGCCCCAGTTGGGGGGTCGGCGCGCTCGCCGGCCCCCAATAGGGCCCCTCGGCGCGATAGACTCGGCAATCCAGAGAACGGCATGACGGGACCACGGCATGACGGCACGTGCCGTTGTGCGGTTATGCCGTGGTGCTGTTGTCCCGTCTCAGGCGCGATGATCTCCCCGCCCCTATCCGTCGCTTCCCTTCCGCCCGCTCCTCCAGCAGCAGTTCCCGGAACTTCGCCGCCGGGGGGGACAGCGCGGCACCCGCCCGTCGAATCACCAGCAAATCCCGCTTCCATTGCGGACCGGCCAGAACGACCGGGACCGCGCCCCGGTCGCGCACGGCCAGACGAGAGACGAGGGCGACTCCAAGGCCCGCGGCCACTGCCTCGCGCACCGCCTCGGTGCTGCCCAACTCCATTGCCGGCGCAAGGCTCACGCCGAGGCGTGCGAGATATCGCTCAGCGACAGCGCGCGTGCTCGATCCGGCCTCGCGGGCGATGTAACGCTCGTTTCGCAGCAACTGAGGACTCGGGGAGCGACGGCGGGCCAGGGAATGGCCGCGGGCGACGATCAGCACCAAGCGATCCGTGAGCCACTGGTCGGCTACGAGGCCCTGGAGGAGTGGGGCCTCACCGATGACGCCCAGATCGACCTGACCCGCCGCGACCCGGCGCTCGATCTCCCGCGTATTCTCGATCAGGAGGTTCAGGGTCACACCGGGATAGGCATCGTGGAATCGGCCCAATGCCGCGGGCAGCAAGTACGTACCCGGGGTGGTGCTCGCCCCGATGGTCAGGCTGCCGCGCTCCAATCCCTGAATGCCCCTCGCCACCCGGCCGGCCTCCCGTACGAGGTCGAGAACCTGTCGAGCGTACGGTTCGATTTCCCGGGCCGCAGGGGTGGGCCGCAGCGTGCGCCCGGCACGGTCAAAGAGCTGGATTCCGAAGTGTGCCTCCAGCCCCCGGAGATGCTCGGAGACCGCGGGCTGGCTGATGTTTCGGGCCCGCGCCGCCCGGCCTACGCCGCCGGCATCGAGAATCGCGAGGAAGAGCTCGAGCCGATGCAGCGACAAGGCAGGCTTGGTCATAGCGTATTCCTTATCGAGATGATCGCAATAATCTAATTGACCGAAGTATGAAGCACTCCTCATTCTTTAGGTAACCAGGAGGGAGCGATGACCGACGTTCAGGCCCCCGAGGCCGAGCCGCTGGAAGGCGTCATCAAGAGTGAAGTGCTCCGGATGTACCAGGAAGTGGCCGTCCGGCCACAGGGACAATTCCACTTTTATCACGGGCGACCGGCGGCGGAAATGTTCGGATACCGCCCCGACTGGCTGGACCGCGCTCCCGCCGGAGCCGTCGCCTCCTTCGCCGGTGTCGGGAACCCCCACGTTCGTAGCCGGGTCAGCACCGGCGAGAGCGTGCTCGATCTGGGGAGTGGGGCAGGCCTCGACAGCATCATCGCGGGTTGGCAGGCGGGGCGGGATGGCCAGGTGACCGGGGTGGATCTGAACCCCGAGATGCTGGCCCGCGCGCGGGGACACGCCGCGGAAGCCGGGCTGGCCCAGGTGGAGTTCCGCGAAGGCCGCATGGAGGATCTGCCGCTGTCCGAGGCCAGCGTGGATATCGCGATCTCGAACGGCGTGATCAATCTGTCGTTCCGCAAGCGGCGGGTGATCGAGGAGTTGTTTCGGGTGCTCAAGCCCAAGGGTCGCCTCTCGATCACCGACATCGTGAGCGCCCGGCAGCTCTCCCA
>JACQVB010000181.1 GCA_016209985.1 Gemmatimonadota bacterium
GACCGCGACCGGGCCTACGCCGCCGGCGTGAGCACCGAAGGACATCCGGACAACGCGGGGCCGGCGGTATATGGCGGCCTGGTGCTCGCGGCCCAGCGTCCCGTCAAGCTCCGGCTCGACGAGCGCCTCGGCGTCGCACTCGCCGTTCCGGACCAGGGCATCGACACCAAGAAGGCCCGCGGAATTCTCCCCGAACATTTCCCCCGCTCGCTCATGATCGAGCAGGCCGCCCGCGCGGCGGCGCTGGTCCAGGGCCTGGTCCGCGGCGAAGGGGACCTCATCGCCTTCGGCATGGAAGACATGCTCGCCGTTCCCCATCGCAAACACCTCATCCCCGGCTACGACAAGGCGGTCGAGGCAGGATGCGACTTCGGCGCGTATGGGGTGACGATATCGGGGGCCGGTTCGACGCTGCTCGCCATCGCGCCGCGCGCCAAGGTGGCCGAGATAGCGGACATGATGACCGAAGCCCTCCTCCTCGCCGGCAACCCGGCGAAATCGATGACACCCGAGGTGAGCGCACAGGGAGTGACGGTGAAATAGGTGTCAGGTTTCAGGTGCCGGGTGTCAGGGCTTTCCGTTGAGCTCCCTGACACCTGACACCTCACACCTGGCACCTGCAGTTCCGCCCTGAAACGTCTCAACCCTTTGCGCCGTAGCTCTGTCTAACACCACGACCCTGCTACGGACATCTCGCAATGCTGTTGCCGGCACTTGGCCTGCTGCTTCAGACGCAAGGCGCGCCGCACTCCCCACCGCCCGCTCCCGCCGACTCGGCGGCACCGGCAGTGGTCGCGACAGCAGCGGTTCGGACCCCGGTCATCGACGGAAGAGACGACGATGAGGCGTGGTCCAGCGCGCAGCTCATCAGTGGATTCCGCGAGGCCCGACCGGTGGAAGACGGCGACCCCAGGCTCCCGACCACTGGCCGGGTCACTTATGACGGGCGGCATCTCTTCGTTTTCGTGCGGGCGTTCGACCCGCATCCCGACAGCATCATTCGCCGGCTCGCGCGCCGCGACAACGACGCGGGCGCCGATTGGATCACCATTTATGTCGACTCATACCACGACCGGCGCACCGGGTACCGGTTTTCCGTGACCCCGGTGGGCGTCAAGCTCGATGCCGTGCTGTACGACGACGGCAACCAGGACTTCGCCTGGGATGGCGTCTGGGACGTTGCCACCCGCATCGACTCCACCGGCTGGACCGCGGAATTCGCCATTCCGCTCTCGCAGCTCAGGTATCCAACCGGCGTGAGCACGTTCGGTCTCCTGATTCAGCGTTACATCGCGCGGTATACGTCCAGCGTGACCTGGCCACTCCTCCGGCAGTCGCGGCCGGGCCTCGCGTCCCAGATGGGCGAGTTGAACGGGCTGGCCGGGCTGGCGCCGCCACGGCGGGCCGAGCTCACGCCCTATCTGGTCACCAGGAACGTGGATGTGCCCACCGCAACCGGGAGGGATCGCCGGCAGCGAGTGACCGCGGGCGCGGATCTCAAGTACTCGGTCGCCTCCAACCTCACGCTCACCGGAACCGTGAATCCCGATTTTGGCCAGGTGGAGGCCGATCCCTCGGTGCTCAATCTCGGCGCGTTCGAGACATTTTTCCGCGAGCGGCGGCCGTTCTTCGTCGAAGGCACCGGTCTGTTTCGCGAGCCGGTCAACTGCTTCATCGTGAATGACTGCAGCACCGGGGAAGGGCTCTTCTATTCGCGCCGGGTCGGGCGGGCGCCGCGGCTAACCGATCAGTACGCCACCATCGATCCGCCGGCCTCCAGCGCGATCCTCGGCGCAGCCAAGCTCACTGGCCGCACCCATCAGGGGCTCTCCATCGGGGTGCTCGATGCCGTAACCGAGCGCGTGCGCGGCGGACCGGCGGGTGACGCGACGCTGGAGCCGGCTACCAACTATGCGGTGGTTCGCTCTCGCCAGGACTGGCGGGACGGAGAGAGCAATGTCGGGCTCATAGCGACCGCGGTGAACCGCGCACTCGACTCCTGGAGCCAACCGTATCTCCGGCGCGACGCGTACGTCGGAGGCGTGGACTTCTACCACCGCTTTCCCGGGAAGCGCTACCAGCTCTCCGGCCAGGTGAATTTCTCGCAAATCGCCGGCACACCTGCCGTTATCGCGGCGACCCAGACCGATCCGGTGCACTATTATCAGCGGCCCGATGCGGGGCTCGGCTACGATCCCACCCGCACCTCGCTGGCCGGCAACTCGGCCGAGTTCCGCTTCGCCAAGTTCGGCGGTGCGCGGACCAACGTCGAGACCGCCATCGGCCGGCGCTCGGCGGGCTTCGAGATCAACGACCTCGGGTTCCTGCGCCGCGCGGACGAGCAGAACTGGAGCTCCTGGATGGCGCTCCGCTGGCGCACGCCCAAGGCCTTCTACCAGTCGATTCAGTGGAACTTCAACCTGTGGCATCACTGGACCACCGGCGGCCTGCCGCTGGAGCACGCGTTCAACAGCAACGTGCACGTGCAGTTCAACTCGCGCTGGTGGCTGCATACCGGCGGGACCCTCGGGAGACTCGGCCGGGTGTACTGCGACCGCTGCGCCCGGGGTGGCCCCGCCGTCCTCACCGACCCGACCATTTCCTGGTGGGGAGGCATCGAGCCGGACGACCGGCGGCAGATCCAGCCTTCCGTGTGGGCCAACTACTGGCGGGCGGACGGCGGGCGCACCGAGTCAATCAATCTGAGTCCCAGCCTCGACTTCCGAGCCGGCTCGCGCCTCGCGGCCTCAGTCGGCCTCAGTTGGACCCGCAACCGGGACAACACCCAGTGGTACGACAACGTGGATGACGCGGCGGGAACGACCCATTACCTGTTCGCCCATCTCGAGCAGCACACCCTGAGTATGACCTGGCGGATCGACTACACGCTGACGCCGAACATCACGCTGCAAGTCTATGCGTCGCCGTTCGTGAGCAAAGGCACCTACTCCGATCTTCGCGAGCTGGCCGCGCCCCGCGCGGCCGTTTACGACGATCGCTACCAGCCGCCTACGCTGCTCACCTTGTCCGCGCCCGGCGGGTTCAATTTCAAGGAATTCCGCTCCAACGTGGTGTTCCGGTGGGAATACCGTCCCGGCTCGGTCCTCTTCCTCGTGTGGCAGCAAGGGCGCCAGGACCAGAGGGACCTCGAGGGCAGCAGACCCCTCGGCGGTGATCTCCGCGACGTGTTCCGCCTGCCGGCCGATAATGCATTCCTGCTGAAGGCATCGTACTGGATTAACTGGTAACGAAAAGAGATGTCAGGTTCCAGGTGCCAGGGGTCAGCGTGTTGAGACCCTGGCACCTGACACCTGACACCTGACACCTGTTATCCTTCCGCAATGCAAGTCAGCATGACCCGGCCCATGATCGAGGCGCTGAAATCCACGCCTGAGATTCCCGACAATCTGATGCGCTGCGTCACGGCGGCGAAAGGCGATGGCGGCGGGTATTCCGTCGAGATGAACGAGGACGAAGCGATGGCCATGACCGAGATGTGCCAGTGGTACATCAAGAAGGACCCAGCTACCGGCACGTTCGGACCGAAAGCCGAAGTCTTCGATGCTATCGTGCGGGCCATCTACAAAGCGCAGGACGCGTGAAGAGTCGCCGCCAGCTCGCCGCCCTCGAGCCTATGGTGCTCGGTCCCCTTCACGGACTCGAACCAGAGGACTGGCATCGGGGACCGGCTGCCAAATGGACCATCGCGCAAGTCGTCGCTCACCTGGCACTGGGCGTCGACCTTTCTTCTTCAGTCTTCGCGCAGCGGGCCGAGAAGACCGGCATGATCCGCCGCTCCAATCCCGGGCAGGCGGTCCTTCGTCACCTGTTGCTCGGCTTCGGGAAATTCCCGCCCGGCCGCCAGGCCCCCGAAACCACTCGCCCTCCCGAGAAGCCCGATCCCGAAATCGTCGCGGCGCAGTACCGGATGGGAGTCGAACGGTTCGCGACCATGGCGGAAACCTGGCCCGAGAAGCGGCAGATGGAGATTTTCGTCAAGCATCCGCTGCTGGGCGATTTGAATCTGCCGGAGTGGATCCGTTTCCATTACGTCCATGCCAGGCATCACGTGAAACAGATCCAGAGCAGACTGCGCTACATCGCTCGAGGCGGGCGAGAGTCGGGAAGCGAGAAAAGCATCGAGTCGCGTTAACCGGGGATCAGGGGCCAGGGACC
>JACQVB010000197.1 GCA_016209985.1 Gemmatimonadota bacterium
AAGAGGAATTTGAACGTCCCATGCGGCTGGGCGCGCTGCAGAATCTCCGGCCCGAAGAGGAACGCCTTTCCCTTCCCGACATTCGCTTCCACCGCGGCGGTGCCGTTCTCGAGATAGGACTGTCCCCAGGCCCATCCGCTGCGCAGCGGTGTGCTGGTGCTGAACCACATTACGCGGCGTACCCCTTTGGACGCCGCGTCCGGGGCGAGATCGAATTCGGGGCTATTGTCGAAGAAGACGTCGACCTTGCCCGGCATGCCCGCGGCGAGCGGAATCGTCGAGTCCACGTCCGCCTGGAGCACCGACCCCGGCGCGAAGAACTTGGTCCGCGGCAGCGGCTGTCCGTTCTCGGTCAGGTGATCCGTGACCGGCAGGCTGAATGCCTTGGCGATGATCGGTGAAGAAGACCCGATGGTGATCAGGGTGCCGCCGTTTTCCACGAACCGCTTGATCGCCGGGTAGGTGGTTTCCGCGCTGGCCCGGCCGCGCTGGTTACGATACTCCGGCGGAAGCAGGCTGTCGGGATAGTCCGTCGCGGCGGCTTCCATGTCGTCGCCACCTCGACCCGGCTGGCGCAACACGCCATTCGGCAGGATCAGGACGTCGTACTTCCCGTTCAAGCTCCCCTGATCGATCTGCGGCACGAACACCCGCTCATAGGGGAACTCGAACTGTTCCAGAATCCAGCGGGTCCAGCCCGCCGTCATGGATCCACCGTAGACATCCATCACCGCGATCCGTGGTTTGCGGAGCTTCCACGCGTCCCGCGGTGCCGCTGCAGCGGTCGCGTCAAAACTCACGCCCAGCTCGGCCGCGAGCTTCCGAAGCGCGGGCTCGGTGCTGCCCTTCGCGGTGACGTAGAGGGTCCCCGCGGGATACGACTTCGCGCCAACCGCCATGGGCTGGGTGAGCCAGTACACGTCTTCCGACGCGCTCAGCAACCGGTTAGTCGCCAGGAACGCATCGTTGACCTGGTGACTCGTGAGATAGCCTGCCGCCTTGCCCGAGGCGACCGCGCCGGGAACGGGTTTCAGGTTCCACGCCGTGATCTTCTCGAACGGCCCAGTGAAACCCTCGAGGATACGATCGAACTTGATGCCCATCTGGTAGGCCAACGTCCATCCGGTGATGTCGTAAGGCGGAGTGGGCGGCGCGCCCGGATAAGGAAAATCATCCGGATGGTCTTGCGGCTCGAACATGTCGAGCACGTGGGGCCGGAATGCCTGTGCGGACAGGACCACGTAGGAACCCGCGGGATAATTCTTGCCGGTCACCGGGAAGGCCGCAGTCGCGCGGTGGACGGCGATGCCGTTCTCCAGCAGCGCGTTGACGAACTTGGTGGCGGTCGGGAAATCCGGTTGATCCGATGGAATGATGTAGCCACGCGGATCCCGCAGCTCCGGAGTCTTCAGCAGCGTGTAGCCGTTGAATCCACTCGCGGCCGGCATTCCGGGCGCGCCGGTCGCTCCCCCACCTCGCTTCGCCGCTTCCTCGTTCGCCTTCGCCACCCGCCGCGGGGTCATGGTCCAGGAATCCCGCTGGCCGCGCTCGATCGAATTCTTCCCCATCCGATACATGTTGTAGAGAAAGTTTTCGCGGTTGCGCGACGCGATATCGAGGATCGCGCGGTTGGCGGTGACCGAGTAGTCGATGGACTGCCGGAAGTGCCACTCCTGCGGCTCGATCGGATAGGGCAGATCGGCTCGGGGCAGCACCTGGCGCGGGACGTAGGGAATCTGCATCGGGGTCGGACTGCCGATGATTTCCGTGAGGATCCCGATCATGTTGTGGAAGTACGACGTGGTGCGCAGGCCGCCGTTCCACCAGGTCGAATAGGTCGCGCCCGTCCGCATGGTGACACCCGGCTTTCCCTCCGCTTCGAACCGGCTGTGCATCGCGGCCGAGACCAGGTCCAGCTGGACCACCAGGAGCGGGGCGAAATTGAAGTTGAAGGGATCGCGGAACGGCGGAGCGAACATCACCGTGCCGGCCGGTCCCGACTGATGGTGGTTGTAGACGATCTGGGGGAACCACTCCGTGTACATCACCCGGTTGTCGTTCTCGGTCTCCGGCTGGGTGGACCCGAAGAAGTCGCGGTTGTCGTCGTGTCCGATGTACTTGTGGTAAAGCCGGGGCAGGCCCGGCTCGTAGCCGCGCTTTGCCGGCACGGGATTCCGGTTGTACCAGTCCGCCACCAGCTCGTTGCCGTCGGGGTTGGCGTGGACGAACAGGATGATGTCGTCGTTGAGAATCCGCATTGTCTCTTCGTCGGTGCGGCTGGCCATCTGGTAGACCATTTCGCCGAGCTGCTGGGAGCCGACCACTTCGCTGGCGTGGAGGCCGCCGTCGATCCACACCACGGACCGGCCCTCCTTGGCCAGCGTGCGCGCCTCATCGTCCGTCAGCCCCTCGGCCAGCGCCAGGCGCCGAGAGATCTCCTGATAGCGCGCGAGGTTCTTCAGGTTGGCGGGTGAGGACGCGATGACCATCAACTGGGTGCGCCCCTCGGCGGTCTTGCCGATTTCCCGGATCAACAGCCGATCGGATTCAGTGGCGAGCTTCCGCCAGTAAGCGGACATCTGGGTGTAATTGGCGAGTTGATAGTCGTCACCGAAATTGAATCCGAGGAATTCCTTCGGGGTGGTAACGCGGGTCTGAGCAGACAACGGACCGGCGAAAACAATGAGAAGAACGGACAGGATAATCTTGCGGAACATGGCGAAGACCCTTCGAGATGGCGTGAGCCCGAAAGCTCCTGGAGGTACCAGAACGTAGCTCATTAGCCATCGGTGGGCGAGCGCAGCGGTCGTTCCCGCCGTTCCCGCCGTTCCCGCCGTTTATATTCGTCGCCCTATGGCAACGCACCAGTACATCTACACCATGGTCGGCCTCGGCAAGGTGGTGCCGCCGAACCGCCAGGTTCTCAAAGACATCTACCTCTCCTTTTACCCTGACGCGAAGATCGGCGTGCTGGGGTTGAACGGGGCCGGCAAGAGCTCGCTGCTGAAGATCATGGCGGGAGTCGATCACGACTTCCTCGGACAGGCCGCACCTCCTCCCGGCATCCGGATCGGTTATCTGCCGCAAGAGCCACTACTCGATCCCAAGAAGGACGTCCGGGGAAACGTGGAAGAAGGCGTCGCACCCGTTCGCAAGCTGCTGTCCGACTTCGAGGCGGTAAGCGCCAAATTCGCCGAGCCGATGTCGGACGACGAGATGAACGCGCTGATCGAAAAACAGGCCGATCTCCAGAACAAGATCGACGCGGCGGGCGCATGGGAGCTCGAGCGCAAGCTCGATATCGCGATGGACGCGTTGCGGCTGCCGCCGGCCGACGCCGAGGTTACCAAGCTCTCCGGCGGCGAGAAACGGCGGGTGGCGCTCTGCCGGGTGCTGCTGTCCCAGCCCGACCTGCTGCTGCTGGACGAGCCGACCAACCATCTCGACGCCGAATCGGTCGCATGGCTCGAGCGCCATCTGGCCGAATTCCCCGGATGCGTCGTGGCGGTGACCCACGACCGTTACTTCCTGGACAACGTGGCGGGCTGGATTCTCGAGCTCGATCGCGGTGAGGGAATCCCCTGGAAGGGCAACTACTCCTCGTGGCTGGAGCAGAAGCGGCAGCGCCTCGCCAACGAAGAAAAGGCCGCGTCAGCCAAACAGAAAACGCTGGAGCGCGAGTTGGAGTGGATCCGGATGGCCCCCCGCGCCCGGCAGGCAAAATCCAGGGCCCGCATCACGGCGTATGAACAGCTGCTGGCCGAGGGAGAGCAGGCCCGGGAGGAAACGGCGGAGATTCTGATCCCGACTCCGCCAAGGCTGGGAGACCAGGTCGTCATCGCCGAAAAGCTGAGCAAAGGGTTCGGCGACCGGCTGCTGATGGACAATCTGAATTTCTCCCTGCCGCGGGGCGGTACCGTGGGCGTCATCGGCCCTAACGGAGCCGGTAAGACGACGCTCTTCCGCATGATCGTGGGACAGGAAAAGGCCGATGGCGGAACGCTGACGGTGGGACCGACCGTAGTGGTTTCGTACGTGGATCAGAGCCGCGAAACGCTGGATGGGAAGAAGACGGTGTTCGAGGAGATCTCCGGCGGCCAGGACATGCTGCTGTTCGGCAAACGCCAGGTGAACGCGCGCGCCTATTCGGCCAGCTTCGGTTTCCGCGGCGCCGACCAGCAGAAGAAGGTGGCCAATCTCTCAGGCGGCGAGCGCAACCGGCTTCACCTGGCCAAGCTGCTGAAGAGCGGCGGGAATCTCCTCTTGCTGGACGAGCCCACCAACGATCTCGACGTGGACACGCTGCGCGCTTTGGAAGACGCGCTGGTCCGGTTCGCCGGCTGCGTGGTGGTGATCAGCCACGATCGCTGGTTCCTGGACCGTATCGCGACCCACATCCTGGCGTTCGAGGGAGACAGCGAGGTGGTGTGGTTCGAAGGGAACTACCAGGACTACTCTGCGGACTATCACCGTCGCAAAGGCGCGGCGGTGGACCAGCCGCACCGCATCAAGTACAGGAAATTGATTCGGCGCTAGCCATCAGCCCCGAGCCAACAGCCATCAACCATCAGAAACGCCCGAACACTGACGGCTGACGGCTGATGGCTCATGGCTCACTGCGTGCGCGGTCTCGGTCTCGCCGTCGGCGGAAGAATTCCATTGATGCGCAAATAGATGGCCATCTGGCTGTAGTGATCCTGCCAGTCTACCGGTAACGCCATCAGCGCATTCGCGCGCGACGTCTTTGCATTGGGCCCACCGAACCAGGGAACCTGCTCCGACAGGTTGGAGTCGTCCATCTGGCCGAGAGCGGTGCTGCAATACTCGAACGACCGCCGGAGATGGGCGATGGCCTTCGGAGCATACGCCGGCCAGCCGGCATCACTCGTATCCGCGCCACTCGGCTTGGCTTCCTGCGGCGGCTGCGTTCCCGATGCCGAGGAACAGAGAAACTCGTTCCCCTCGGCCAAATGCACGACCACGTCCCCGAATCTCATCTGCGGGGCCGTGGGCTTGTAGGTGAACTTGGCCACCGGCATGTCGTCCGCCGCGGCCGGCAGGTTGCGGGCCATCCGCTGCATCATCCCCCTGACGGCATCCATGACCGGAGCCGCCGTCGGCGCCGGGGCGGTCGGTTTGGGCTGTTGGGCAAGCGCCGGTGAGGTGAAGCACGCGGCGATTGCGACTGCCACCATCGCGTTTCTCATGTTCGTAATCTCCCCAGGGATGTGTGCCACGATCAGCGAACCAGCGGGTGTTCCAACGCGTCGAGCAGGTATCCAATCTGCTTCGCATCGTTCACCGTGACCCGATAAGCCCGGGCTCCGGTCTTTTCCACACCAGGAAACTTGACGGCATCGATCAGCGCCGCGACCGAATCCGAGAAGGTGGCGCGCAAGGTGTATTGGATCCGGTACGGCTTGGGCATCGTGAACGGCTTGAATTCATGGGCCATCGCCCTCCGCACCGCGACCGCCGCCGAATCGGTGAGCATCTGGCGCACCCGCGCCGGGCTCCAAGTCATCGCCGCCTGGCGACTGATGGCGACCTTGGTGACCACGCCCACGACGTTTCCCAGCACTTCCTTGGTTTCCTGTACGAACTGGTCGTCACCGGTGACCATGGAGACCGCGACCCCGTACTCGCCGGCGACGAGCGCGTGGGTCGCCGCTTCGTTGAGTCGCCTCCCATTCACGGTAAAGGTGTCGAACACGAAATGATGCGACATGACGCCGGGGTTGCCCGCGTTGGCGTGCGCGCCGGTGATGATCACGGTGCCCACGGTCGAATCGAACGCGGTGAGCATCGCGATCGGCTTGGGCCACCCCCGGATCAGGATCGCCGCGGAGTCCAGCTCCCAGGGAAGGACACTCGCCCAGCGGTTCGCGCCATGACCCTCGTTGACCACGAAGTCCCGACCCCCGGCGCGGCGAGCGCCGGTGATGATCGCGTTGACTTCCTGAGTGAGGAGATGGCGGTATTGCTCCCAATAATCAGAACCGGGGTTTCCGCCCACCTCGCTTCCCATGATGACGCTGCCCATGCC
>JACQVB010000183.1 GCA_016209985.1 Gemmatimonadota bacterium
CTGTGGAGGGGTGGAGACTGTGGCAACCAAGAACGATCGCGCAACCAACGACCTGCACCCTCGACCCGGCGATCAGACCGCCGGACATCCACTCCCCCCTCTCCACGCGGCCCCTTCCCCTTCGCTGCGCTCAGGGTCAGGGCAGGCTCATACGGGAGAGGGGAACGGCAGCCTATGCTGGAGTGTTGCGGCGCCGATCCGTTGCGTGGAAGCCACGGTAAGTCCCTTACCGTCGTCCCTTGCCGCCGTGGTACGAGGACTGCGGTAGGGCCGGGCGTGAACTCGAACGCCGCAATGTTTCTCTGGGATGCCGCCGCGCGTCAGGGATCCGCAGCGGCGTTAGCCGAGCAGGAGGACCGCACGAGCTATGCCGAGTTGCTTAGCAAGGCCTCCGCATATGCGTGGGGGTTGATGGCGGCGGGCGTGGTGTCGGACGAGCCGGTGGGCATTCTACTCGAGCGGGGGCCCGAGGCGGCCGCGATCCTGTTCGCGGTGTTCGCCGTCGGCGGCATTGCGGTGGTGATGGATGACGTGCTGCGGCCCAGACAGATCGAGCACATCCTGGCGTACTCGGGTGCCCGGTACCTGGTTTCCAGCGAGGCCGTGCGGGCGCGTCACCCGCGCGCACTGGAAACCGGAGCGAGACTGCTCGACGTCCGTGCGCTGATGCCCGCCGCCCTTACCAGCGACTTCCTCCCGGCGCGGCGGCTGGAGAATGACGTCGCCCAGATCATCTATACCTCGGGCTCCATGGGCATGCCCAAGGGGGCCACCGTGAGTCACGGCAATCTCCAGGCGCTCACCGGGGCGGTGAACGAGTATCTGGAGATTTCCCCCAGCGACCGCGTCGCGAGCCTGCTGCCCTTCAGCTTCGTGTACGGCGTGGGCCAGCTGCTCTGCTCGACCCGGGCGGGAGCGACGCTGGTGATCGAGCGTTCTCCGCTGCCGGCGCAGATCGCCGAGTCGCTGAGCGCGCAGCAGGTCACGGTGCTCGGCGGTGTTCCGTCCACCTGGTCGCGGCTGCTGGGTACGAACACCTTTCGCGATCACGCCTGGCCGGCGCTCCGGGTGATGACCAATGCGGGCGGCCACCTGCGGGTGGACATCGTGCGGGCGCTGCGGCGGGTGCAGCCACACGTCAAGCTCTACCTGATGTACGGGCTGACCGAGGCGCTGCGGTGCAGTTATCTGCCACCCGAGGAAGTCGATCGCCATCCCGACTCGATCGGCCGCGCCATTCCCGGCGCGCAGATCATGGTATTGAGGGAAGACGGCACGCCGGCCGATTCCGGGGAGGTGGGCGAGCTGGTGTTCCGGGGTCCGACCGTGACGCTGGGTTACTGGAAGGAGCCGGTGCTCACCGCGCGCGTCTTCCGGCCGAATCCATTGCGGCCGATCGGCACCCCGGATTGCGAGCGCGTGGTATACACCGGCGATCTGGTACGGCGCGACGGCGAAGGGCTGCTCTATTTTGCCGGCCGCAAGGACCGCATCATCAAGACGATGGGCTACCGGGTGTCGCCCGACGAGGTGGTGAGCGTGCTGCATGCGTCGGGCGAGGTGGCCGAGGCGGCGGTGCTGGGCGAGCCGGATACGCAGTGGGGTGCGGTGCTGGTGGCGCACGTGGTGCTTTCACCCACGGGCTCCCTCCAGCGACTCCAGGCGTACTGCAACCGGGAGCTGCCGCGCTATTTGCGTCCCTCCAGGATCGAAGTGCGGGAGTCGCTGCCGCTCACGGCCAACGGAAAGCACGACCTGGCGTCCTTGCTGCGGAGGCCGTGGGCGGTCGCTACGTGACGTTACCGGACGAATATCGTCTTGGTGCGCCGTCGGGCCTCGGGGCGGAGACTGTTCGACGGCACAATGACGTTTCCGCTTGCCTCGGCGTGGTTACCTGACTGGTCGGCCGCAGTTGCGGTAATGGTGTATACTCGCCCGAGTCCCGAGCCATCGCGCTCTGCCCGCAACCAGATTTCCACTCCATTCTCCGTCGGAACCAGCTCCCAGTCGGGAGCGGTGTCACCGTCTCCGGTGCCGTTCACGGCCTCGTTGCTGCTGACCGAGACCTGGAGATTGGGCACTCCCTCGCACGCGTCGCTGGCCGAGATGACCGCCGCGAGGCGAAGAGAGTGATTCGGCGCCCACATTTCCCGGAGTAGCTGATTGAATGCGATCACCGGCGCACGAGTGTCGGCGACCGTGATCACGACTTCATCCTCGGCACTCGCCCCACGATCGTCGGTTACACGAAGGGTGATGGCGTGTGAACCCAGGCCGAGCTGGACGGACGCGGTGGACCCGGACGCGATCACGGTGCCGTTCTCGCTCCACTGGTAACTCAATTGGTCGTTGTCGGGATCCGACGACGCCGAGCCGTCGAGCGTCGCCACGGCGCAGCCGGCTTCGCATTCGAGCGTCTGGTCGGCGCCCGCCGCCGCGACCGGAGCGCGATTGGGAACGGCGGTGAGATATCGTTCCGCCGAAGCGACCACCACGTTGCCATCGCTCCGCCCGCCGGTGACATACACATATCCGTCGTTACCGGCGGCGGCGGCCGGGAGAAAGCGGGCCGCGTTCATCGGCGCGATGCTGCTCCAGGAGTTGTCGGCGGGGTTGTAGGCAAGCACGCTGTTGCGGGGGACGCCATCGACGCGCCCGCCGAAAACGTAGAGGAGGTCGTCGCCACCGCGCGCCGCGGCATGGCCATAGCGGGCCTCGGGCATGTTCGCGATCGGCGACCAAGCGTTGCCGGCCGGATCGTACACTTCGGAAGCGGCGGTCGCGCCGGCCGGTGTCATGCCGGCGAATACGTAAATCCGCCCGTCGCGGCCGGCTACGGCCCCGAACGCCTGGCGCTCCACGCTCATCTCCGCGATCGGGTCCCATTTATCGACTGCGGAACTGGAAACCTCACCCGTCTTCAGGACCGCCGATCCGTCCACACCGCCAAGCGCGTAGATGCGACCATCGGCCGCGACCGTTACGGCGTGACTGAATCGAGGGTGACTCAAGCCCGCCACCGCCACCCAAGTGTCCCTTTCCGGACTGTACGCCTGTACGCTGTTCAAGGCGTTCAATGAGCCATCGGCGCCGCCTACCAGATAGATCCGTCCATCGAATCCGAGTACGGCGCCCGCCGCACCCTGCGCGCCGGGATCCGTGCTCGGGCTCCAGCTATCCTGCGCCGGATCGTACTTCTCGGCGGTCGTCAGCACGGCCCTGCGAAGACCGGAAAACACATAGATCCGTCCATCGGCGCCCGTCGCCGCCGCATGGGCATATCTGGTCTCGGACATGGGAGCGATCGAAGTCCAGCTCGCATCGAGTGCCGCTCCACTGACTGAAGCGACGAAAGACTGAATCGGGTCTGTGGGCTCAGCGCACGCGCTCACTCGAAGGACGATTGATAGAAGGATCAACAACCGTTTCATCTGGCGCCTCCGGGCTGACGGCGATGCCAACCACCACGCGTTCGCGTGATGTGGCTCACTGTCTTGTGCCACAACGACTTAGGGCGCCCCCGACAGACGTGCACGTGCCGGGCCCCGGAGCTATCTGGAGACCCGGTCCCCTACTTACGGAATCTCAGGAGAGTGAGAGGGGCTGCGATTTGCGGAAAGGAATTGCGGAAAGCGAGGACAGGCCCGTGTGACAACCATCACGAAACGGAAAGCCGAGGGAGCGTGGTCGGCGACTCGGTGTTGCATGGGTCCTTAGGGAGACGAATAGGCCTCGGCTGTTCGGACAATGTGGAGCCCGTCGAATCCCCCCGCGGCGTAGATGCGGCCGTCGGGCCCGAGCGCCGCTCCGAATTCCTCGCGGGCTGAGGTCAGACCGGCCACCGCGATCCAGGTGTTGGTCGCGTTCTGATAGGCGAAGGCCGTGTTGAGCGTGGTGACCCAGTCGGATCCACCGATGGCGAACAGCGTCCCCTGGGTATCGACCACCGCGCCCAGCCCCGCGCGGGGGGCCGGGAGATCGGCAATGGTTTGCCAGGTATTGGTGGGCGGGTCATAGGCCAGAGCGCTGGCGAGTGGCGTAGTGGACTCAAAGCTCTCATATCCGCCGAGCACGTAGATGCGCCCGTCGGCGCCCCGTGCAGTCGCGTGCCCCGCCCGGGGAGCCGGCAGGGGCGCTATCGGCGACCAGGTGTCGGTGGCCGGGTCGTACACTTCGGCGTCACTCGATACGCTCACGTCATCGTTTCCGCCGATCGCATAGACGCGCCCGTCCGCGCCAGTGGCAACAGCAAATTCGGCACGTGCGCTGCTCATCGACGCCACGGCGGTCCATCCCGCCGGATCCAACCGCAGCACTTGGTTGAGCGAGTTGGTGTCGTCGAACCCTCGCATCAGGTAGAGACGGCCGTTGCCCGCTCGTGCCAACTCGGCGTGGTAGCGGCCGGAAGGAAGCGGCGGCAGCGCCGACCATGCGCCAGTTACCGGATCATAGGCCTCGCCCGAGCTGATGCTTTCCCCATGGAATCCACCGACGACGTGGATCCGCCCGTCCGATCCGGTTGCTACGCCGGGGGCGTATCGCTCGACCGACATGTCAGGGATGCGGGCCCAAGTGCGTGCCGTACCGGTGACGCCGAAGGTTTGGCAGCCCTCGAACTCAACCGCCTTGCGGGTCAGGCCGGACAGGCAGCCTCGGATCGATCCGGGCAGGAGGTTGAGCGAGACCGGAGCGAACTGGAAGATCGGGTCCGGCCGGTGATCGCCGTTCAGGTCCCGGTTATGGCCGACCAGCTCCTTCTCCTCGAATGCGTTGGAGCCGTGGTGCAGCCACAGAGCCGGCGCGCCCGCGAAACGCACGGTGGCACCGTCGACATTCACCGCGTCAAAGGCCGCGGCGGTGAGGAGGGCGACTCGTGCTGGGGCCGCGCCGTTCAGATCGATGGTGCCGTTTGGTTCACCCGGCTGGACGATGATCGAGACCGGCAGGATCGGGCGTGCCGCGAAGGACTCGACCCCAGCCAAGGGCACCCCACTGGGCGTGGTGCCGGCGATGGCATAGATGCGACCGTTCGGGTGAGCGACCGCCGCGTGCAATCGCCGCGGCTGCTCCAGGCTGGAGAGAGTGGACCAGGCGTTCTGGGCAACGCTGTAGACATCCACTCTCCCACCTGAGGGGATGCCGTAATTCTCGCCGCCGGTCGCGGAAATCCTGCCGTTGGTGGCCGTGCTCGCCGCCAGCCCGGCGCGTCCCACGGGCAGGGGAGCGGCGGCGATCCAGGCGGCGGCCTCGGGACTGTACGCCTCGACCGTGCCGAGCTGGCTGGAACCGTTGGTGCCGCCGATCGCGTACAATCGGCCGTCGCGGTCGCCGGCTGCCGCGAGCTGCGATCGAGGCGTGGGCATGCTCGGCGCCGAGGTCCAGGTGTTGCTTCCCGGATGGTAGATCTCGACCGTGCCGAATTGGGTCGCGCCGTCGGTGCCGCCGATCGCGTAGGGGTTACCGTCGAGATCGGTGGCCACCGCAAGATAGGCGCGGGGCGTGGGCAGCGGCGCGACAGTACTCCAGGTGTTGTTCGTGGGATTGTAGGAGTAGACCGCCGGCGTCAGAAGGTTGCCGGGGCCATAACCGCCGATGACGTAGATCCGCCCCCCGCTGGCGGCGATTCCATGGGCGTACCGGGTTTCCGGAAGCGACGCCGCCGCGGTCCAGGAATTTGTTACCGGGCTGTACGCCTCGACCGATGCCAGGGCGGGTCCCAGCGGACCGGCCAGGCCAGCGACCGCGTAGATCCTGAGCTGGGCCTCGGCGGCACCGAAGGCGAAGCGTGCAGTGCCCAGCGAGGCAACCGGGTTGTTGGGAGCAGTTGAGACGCGATAGACGGAAGGCTCAACACTCGAAGGCGATTCATTGCAGCTCGCCAACAGCGAGGCCACGATCAAGGCCAGCGCGCCACTCGATAACCGGTTCGGCAACTGCAAGCTCCGGATGGTTTCGTAGATGGACCGCAAGAGAATAGGAAGGTCCTAACAGCCAGGCTATTGGGAAATACGCAGCCCATCGGCGTGCCGCTCACGCCAACCACTCCACGACTTGCCAGATCCCCGGTGGCACCGCGGGCCGCCGCTCCGGCAAACATCATGGGTCGAACCGGGCCGCGGATGAATCCTCCGCCTATACAGGGCCGACCGGTGAGCCACTCGGGGCACAGCCCAAATGGATCGGTGTACGTGGCTGGGTTGTTGCCCGCGTACTGGTAGAGGTTAGCGCCGCCCGCGATGCCGATGGGATCCTCGGTGAGGAAAACCCGGATGGATGCGTTCCGCTACGATCCGCGCGCCGCAAGCCTCAGTGCGTTTTCTCTTTAGCTGCTGAGCTCCCTCCGTTTTGGATCGTAAAATTGACTCGTGAGGCGGACGTGCACTTCTGAGGGGGAGTGGAGCGTCACGTTTTCCAGTCCACGCGCACGAGACCGGGGACGACGTCGAAGTGCTCGTCTCGGCTGGCCAGGGTGAGCTCCTGGGCATCAAACCCATCAAGGACCCACCAGTCCTCGCACCGCCCGTCTCTTGAAGCGACTCCGAAGAGTCGAAGAGCTGCCCCCCGCCGATCAGCTCGCCATCCTCAAGCTGGTCGATGCCTTGGTGGAAACCCGCCGCCACACCGGCCGCCGATGAGCCGCTAACACGAAAGCCGGCGGTGAAGCCGGGCTCTCACAACAACGATCTGTCGCGCCAATCAATAGCCTAAACGCCTTGCCGCTCGCGATTTTTGCAGTTCAGAGAGTCCAGACTTTGTCACATTGAAATTGGAGCTAACGAACAGCGAGAACAGCTCCGTCCCAAATGACTTGAGCAAGCTTGCCAATCCGGCGAGCACATGCTGGACACGCCGATCGTGGAACCCTGCGTCTTCGGAAAGCCCAAGGTGGTCCAAGACAACGGCGGAATCGAACCACGTATTGGGCTCTGCCGTTGATCCAAAATCAACGAAGAGGTAACTCCGTTCGCGGACCAGTCTGATTCTCAATTCTCCTGCTTGTAGCACCACGACCGCGTTATCGAAGGAATCGGATTCTTGGTGATCAACGACCTGAATAGCGAGAGACGACACCGCCGGTAAGAGATTTCGTTCGATCTCGGCCAATAGGGTATTGGGCACCGCGCTCGACTCCGTCATCTTGGAATCAGGCTCATGCCATTCTCTGCCCATTGGTAACCTTTGCCGAGAAGATAATTCACTTCTCTCTCGAGCGGCGACCCGGCCCTTATCTCCGAGCGCAGAGTTCCGAGGATAAACTCTGCACCCTGTTTTATTCCACGGTCGAGAAACTTCTGGTTCGACGCCCACTGCTCACCTTCGGACATAGCTCCCCAAATCTTCGCTGGAATATCAAAAGCCTTTGCCCCAATGCCTTCGGCAACCTGTAGGTAGGCCGGGTAATGACCAATTACTCGCGCCGCCGCAGCGCCAAGCGCAGGAGCTCGGAGGAACGCTTCGCCGATTTCGCGGGCCGCGCTCCCAATGCCCGCTCCCCTTCCGATCCCACCACCCAATGGGAGAGTCACGAGGGTCCCCGCAATTTCGAGCGGGCCTTGAGCCGGAGCAAGTAGCATTCCGAGGCACAAATTAGGATCTCTGATACCTCTGCACGGCTGCAGCCCAAAGGGATCGGTGTAGGTCGCTGGGTTGTTGCCGGCATACTGGTAGAGATTGACCCCGCCCGCGATGCCAATCGGATCTTCGGTGAGGAACCGGCCGCTCTTCTGGTCATAGTATCGATTGCGGTAATACGAAAGCCCCGCGGTATTTGGCGTCTCCGCGCGGCCATTGGCGAAGCCGTGCGAGTTCTGGATCGCGCCTGCTTGATCCCCTCCATCGGACGTGAAGGCGTTATCAGAGGTCCGGTCATCGCCGTTGTCATTCGTGAACGCGAGCTGCCGGCCGCGGCCATCGGTCAAGTAGTAGTATTTGACCGGAGTGCTGTCTACCGACTGCTGGTACGCTCCGACCAGCGGGTTGTCGAGGCCCGGCCCTTGAATGAACCGCCAGCCGGTGTAGTTGCTGAACCTCATGCTCACCGGGGAATCCCCATCGTACGCGAATCCGCCACCGCTCAGGCAGGCTTTCACTCGCCGGCCGAACCCGTCATACGCACACCCCATGTGCAGGCTTCCATCACTGTATTCGCCGGCAAGCTGGCCCAGGCTGCTGTACAAGTACTTCCGGGTGGTGGCCACGAGCAGCGAGGCGTCCCAGTAGCGCGAACCGTCGTGCAGATGGTTATGTCCAATGGAGTCCGTCACGATCAAATTGATCGTCCACGTGGGCCAATTCGACGCGCTGGCGTACTTCGTCGTGTCGTGCACGCTCGGCCCCAGGCTCGCGATGCGATTCCCGCTCGCATCATAGGTGTACTGCCTGCTGTTGTAGGTCAGCAATTCGTGCCGAGCATCATAGGTGAGGTCATTGGCCAGCTCGAGAGAAAGCTGCGCACCAGTTCCGGCACAGTCGCTCGCTCCGGCATCCCGGCGGATGGTGACCGGGCTTCCGTCCGCATTCATGCTGCCGTACCGGAACCGGTAGTCGAGATAATCCTGCGCGTTACCCCCAGGATGGCTCGAGCATCCGTACCGAAGGTTTCCGTCCCGATCATACCCGTAGCCCACCTTGGTGCTGTTGGGATACACGACACTGTCTCGGCGCCCCAACTGATCCCAGAAGAAGCTGAACGACTCGGTGCCCCACCCCCCATTTCCCCACTGGACGGCCAGCGTGGAAAGCAACCCGTCGGAACCGTACGTGTACCGAACGGAATCAACGCCATTGAAAAGCTTTGTTTTGCGGTCCCCGTCGTCATACCAGGACCTGATGACGGTATTCCCGAAACCACTGACAGCCTGGCTGTCCGAACGGACCGTTCCTTCGCGATTATAAACTCGCGCGACGGTTGAAACGCTGTCCGAAACCGTGAGCACACGATCCACAGCGTCGTACGTGCGATTGATCGTATTGCCCGGAATCGTATAGGTCGTCCCAGCAGTAATCGTTGCGTCCGGGTATGTGGTTTGAGTGAGCCTGCCGTCGGCATCATAGGTGTGACGGATCTTGTATCCGTTGCGGGTCAGGACCGAGTCCACCAAGCCGCTCGGCCCGAAGTAGCGGGTTTCAGAGTAGCCGTTCGCCGAGAGAACGGTCTGCCGGTCACCCGCATCGTACTGCCAGGACCGGGTCACCCCTCTGGGGTCCTGAACGATGCTGTCCCCCCCTGTTCTCGTGTAGCGATACGAGGTGCTGAGGCTGGTCCCGTCATGGATGGTGGAACTCGTGAGTCTATTCAACAGGTCGTAGCCATAGTCGCTTTGATGATTCATCGGGTCGTACGCCGTCTGGACCCGCCGATAGGAGTCGCGGATGAACCTCGTGACTCCGCCCTTCGGCGACGTCGCCACAGAGTCATTCCCCAGGAAGTCGTATTGAATCGCTGTGACTAAGGCGGTGTCACGCTTGGCCCAACTGGCGGTGTCCACAAACCTTCCGGTGTCGACCACTTGCCGAACAAGCCCGCTAGTCACTCCGCTCGAGTCATACTTGAATTCGGTCTTATGTCCCCCTTGTGCGCGAATGATTCGGGGGAGCCAGAGCGCCGCGCTGTAGGTGATTGTTATCGTATCAACGGGCGTAATAATCGAGTCTGGGGCATCAGGCGCGACGGTGCCGTAGTGATACCTCGTCACGGCTGGCGTCACGCTGCCCGATCCCTCGTGCGTACTGTCGGTTACCGAAAGAACATTGGCGCGCGCATCATAGGTTGCCTTGAGCACGCGCCCATCGGCGTACTGAAGGCGAGTCGGCATGGCTGGTGTGCTGCTGGTCGAGTCCCGGGCGATCAGCGTCTGGTGGCTGAGTGGGTCGCTGATCTTGGTCGGCGCGCCCCACTTATCAATCCAGAAGCTGGCCACGTCGCTCACGTCGGTGCGTGGGCCATCAATGGTCGTGTAGACCGTTGCGGTGTCGGCTGCCGTGATCATCGCGGTACCGACGCCGATCCCTTTCTGGAACCAGTTGGCAATGGTGGTGATCGCCGTGTCCGTCTGGGAGCTCAAGGGCGTCGCGAAACTGCTGAAGTGCGGCTGGAGTTGCGCGGTGGAGAACGCATACGAAGTCGAGTACTGGCGCCGATTGGTTCGGCGGGTCATCTGTGCCCAACTGTTGTAGCTGAATGCGGTGCTGTCGCCGTCGGGATCATAGATCTTGGCGATGCTGCTGTCGTGGCTGGTCGCCGCCGACACGTTCACGGTCATGACTCGGCTCGCGGGATCGGTAATCGATGTCAACCGCTTCGACGTACAGTTGTAAGCGAGGTTGTAGGTTCGGGAGGCCGAATCGGCGCCCGAGGGCGGCACCGTGATGCTCAAGAGCCGCGAAAAGCCCGAGCACGAAGGAGGCGTTCCCCACCGGAACGTGGTCACGTGGCCGGCTTTGGTGGTCGTCTTGAGGTGCCGGCACAGATTGTCGAACGTCACCTGAACGCCATCTTTCAGGTGCCGCTCGAAGTTACTCCCGCTCTTGAGGATGGTGTCCCGGAACGCCGCCGACGGCGCGAGCCAGGGCCCGCCGGCCGCCTGTTTCCGATAGACCTTGGCCGAGCCGTCGCCGCCCACCCAGAGGAGCTTCGCGGTATCCACTCCGATTCTCACCAGATTCTCCACGCCAGCGAGATACCAGCCGGCCCCGAACTCACTATGGCTCCGATTCACGACCATCACCGTATCGGCGATTGCCGGGGACGCATCATTATGCTGGCAGGGGTGTTCGTTCCGAATGACCGTGGTGAAGGGGTACAGTCCCGTGGTATCGGGGTAGGCGTCATAGGTGAGGGTCACCTGCTTGGTCCCAGACGCCCACCCATAATACTGATGACTGCTGCGCACCGCGTCCCGCACGAGCAGTTGCACGGTGAGGTCCTGAGGTGGGTCAGCCGTGGCCGATTGCGTCACCCAGGTGGCGACGACGGGCTGCGGGGCCGCGGTGCCGGAGTTGTAGATGAGGGTGGGGGTCCGGTCGCGGCCCAGCGTCCGGTAGGCAGGCATCGAGTGGGTGACGACCAGGTCGCCACACTGCATGGCCGCCGCCTCTCCCGCACCCACCGTGAGGCAGAGCGAGCGGTCCCGCACATCCCGATTGAAGTTCTTGAGGACTGCGGTGGGCGCGCCGCCAGGGTAGGGAAGCACGACCACGTTGTAGGAGCCGTTATCCGCGCCCCCGGTGCCCGATTCGACCACCGTCACGGTCAGCCGGCCCGTGCCCAGGCTTACGGTCTGGTACGAGGCGGTCACGCTGGTCGATGACGAGGCGGCGAGCCCGTTCACCGCGCTTGGTGGCGTGCAGAGATAGACCTGCCCGTCCGCCGTGCAGGAAAACGTGTAATTCCGCGATGACCCGCTGTTGTTGGTGAGGGTAAAGGAAGCGTTGTTGCCGGACGAATACTGGATGGCCGTGGTGTTGCCGTTGTCGGGCGTGAGCGTCGGTCCCGCGTAGCCCACCGCGACATTGTAGGACCCGTAATCAATCCACGCCTCGCCACCGATCTGCGTGGCCTTCAATCGTACGATGCCGGCACCGCTGGTGGCGGAGGCGTTGTAGAGCACGGTTTTCTGGACTGACGCTCCGGCACTGAGGTCGACATACGAGGTCCCTTGGATGGAACAGCTCGAGACCTGTCCCGACCGCTCGCAGGCGAGGTTGTAGTCCTGCTGGAAGTTGAAGCCGTTGGTGACCGTGAAGACGGCCGAGTTTCCCGTGCTGCTGGGCAGCGCCGAAGCCGAGGCACCGTCCGGAGTGACGCAGACCTTCACGCATTGCGCCGAGGCACGTGGAGCAAGCAGGAGGCTGAGGAGCATCGCGATCATACCGATAAGGACGATCCGCAGTGTGGCTCCCACCGCTCCCGGCCGAAGCCGTCTCCAGAACGAGCGCCTATTCGAGAGCCGTCGAAGATGCGATGCAGTATGCGACATGGGTTCACGCTCCTTGCAAGTCCGCTCGCTTAGCTCATGGCCTCTCCATTCCTACCGACTGAGCGCATCGACCTGCGCCCGAAGCGCCCGATTCTCGTCTTCCAGCGCGAGCAGCCGGTGTTCCTGGGCAAACGCGTGGAGAAAGAGCTCTTCGACCTTCTCCAACACCATGTCGGTCCGCGCAAAGGCGCCGCTGGCCTCCCGGGAAATGCCCGGCAGATGGAAGTGCTCGCGGGTGAACTGCTCCGTTTCGGCCAGGCTTTGAAGGCGGTAATCCTTGGGAGCGGGGCTGCGGGCCTTGCCCTCGTAGGCCAGCTCGAAGACGTAGTCGGGATTCGTATACGCCGAACCGTTCTTGAAGACATCGCCGCTCACGTTGATGTTGCCGGCGCCCGCCCCGCCACTCGGATTACCGACCATGAGGCCACCCTCGGCGGTGAAAGTGGACCGCAATAGCGTTGTGGTGCCGTCGTAAGTCCTGATCTTCACGCAGCCGGAGCCGCCGCCGGTGTGACCGGTGAGCAGAACGTCGCCCTTGTCGGAGCTGGAAGCAGTCCCATCTACGAGGATGAAGGCACCCTTGGTGAGGTCGCCAAAGCCAAACTGTTTCGTGTTATCGACTGGACCGACGATTGGTTGGCTATTAGCGGTCGTGACGATGGCCAGACCGCCTACCCGCGCCGATCCGCCAATTCGCAGCAGGTCGGACCCGCCCGGATCCGTGCCAAGGATCAATTCGCCATTGCTTCGGAGCATCATCTTGATATTGGCTAACCAGGCCGAATAGCTCTGCGGGCTCGAGAGTGAGCCGGCATGCTGGGCCCATACGAAATCTCCGTTCTCATCTGAGAACGTGGCCTGATTGTACAGCGTATCGGTCACCACGTACTGGCCCGAGAACTTGTCCCAATAGATGCCGTAGCCGAGTCCGAAACGCTGCCAACTGTTAGCTGACACAACATCCGACCAGAGCCAGGCCTGATTCACGGTGAGGCGCCCCTCGGGAACGGATAGCGAGCGTGTGATCGTGACGGTTGTTCCTGAGCCACTGTCCCACGAGCCGGTACCTGTCGGAAGATCCGAGTATAGGATCGACGTGCGACGCATTGGTCTGGCGATGAGCGGTACGGCTGTGGCCGGCACGATCAATGTGGCTGCTGCTGGAAGTAGCAGCCTGGAAACGAAGGAACGACGACCATCAGAGTCGACATGAGATGGGTCGGTCGTCATACTCTCACTCCTGGGAAGAGGCTGCGCGGTTCGGCTCGATGCCCAACGGCGCCGTGTGGTCTTCAAGAAGGGGTGGAAAAGAACCCCGCACCCCTGCGAAGTGCGAAATCCTTGTGCCGATCTGCGAAATGATCCGGAGCAAGCTTGCCGAAGTGCGAAATACCCCTGTCACAAGTGCGAAATGGGCTTGACAGGAAACCCTTGCCGGGGTTATTGAAGAAGTGCGCCCAACCTCAGCGGACTCTCGGGAGGGTCGGTTGTGAGGAAAGGCGCACCTTCCGCCGTACTGGTCTCAGTGCAGGATATCGCCGCGCGACGCAATGTCCTCGAGACACTGCGCGCCAGGCAGGCAACCGCGATCGACTTGTTGTCCCCGCCGGGTGGTGATCCCAACAACGTTCGCGCCCTCGCGATCGTCTATGACTTCGCTCCCTGGAACGCCGAGGGGGCCCGGACGTTGCGACGCTTCCGACTCAAGCATCCGTTTGCCAGGATTCTCCTCCTGGTGCCTCCAACGTCGGGAATCGGTTGGATCAATCAAGAATGCAATCGGGTCCCTGGCTGTGACCTCGAGCTCCAGGGAGAGGGGCCAAAGGGAGCGCAATCACTCCGGAGCGCGATCGACCATCTGCTGGAGACGGCACCAGCGGGACAGGTCAAGTTGATTCTGAACCTGGTGGCGAGGTCGTTCACGGAACGATTCGCCTTGTTTGTGGATCAGGTCCTTGCAGCCGTTCTTGATGCGGGCAGGGCAAGAACGGCGGGCCATCTCGTCAGTCGAGTGGCGAGGTCGCTTGGTACCAGTACGCGGCGGCTGGAACAGATCTGCCGAGCCTCTCGCCTGCCGAGTCCGAAGGAACTGGTAGACTCGGTGGTGTTACTCTGGCTTACGTGTGTCGCACAGCTCTGTGCCACCACGACGGCAGGCGCTGCCCGGCAGGCCGGCATCAGCGAACATCGGCTCCACCGGATTCGGGAGCGACTGCTCCCGACTGGCACGGTTGCTCGCCGGACGCCTCGGGAGGAATTCTACCTAGCGTTTGCGATCCTGGCCGAACGATGCGGCGCCAGCGCCGCGCAGTTGAGCGAGTGGATCTTGAAGATGGGATGAGGAGGGCAATGGAACACGCCCGCCTCACCGGGATCGTGCCCCCTGGGAGGGCGGGCGTCCCCCCTTCCTCCCATTCCTCCGCGCCGCCGCTGCTTTCGCCGCGGAGCGCACCGAGCCGCCCGCCGCTCCGGCAGCCCGGAGTAAGGCTTTGGGTCCGAATGCGGCTTGCATGATTCCGAGGATGCTGACCTGAACGTCCAGCCGTTCCCATTCGAGGCCTATTCCCGGAGGAATAACCTCGACCTCGGCGATATCGTGGGGAGAGGCCTTTCGCAGGGACGGTATGATCTCGATAGGAACCGAGAAGCCACATCCATTGGTCAAATCGACCTGGAGCGTGCGGCGATCGGGGTCGTAGTGGGCCTTGGCCGCGTGGGGCTCGTGTTTGCGGGCCCACTTGTCGTAGGCCCGGGCTGCCCGAATCTGCTCCAGAATCTCGGCCTCAGTTACGCTCCTGACCATGCATCTCCCTCCACGCTCGAAGAAGCTCTTCGTGATGTTCCGTGACCAGCTTGCGAGCCCGCAAAATGCCCCTGGTCTTGAGTCGAATCACCCGCCGCACCGTCACTGGGCTGTCGCCAACCTGAAGCCGAATCACAACCGAGCCTTCGTGGCCCTTGCGGACGTGCACATGCGGCGGCGCGTGCTCGCGCGGTGGGGCGTACACGCTGACGCGAAAGTCACCTTCTCGAACAATTGTGGACATCCGGAAACTAACCCAAGGCTTGGGTTAGTTCAACGTGCGGAACGAGGTAACCCATGGAGCGAAGATCGTGTGACGCTGTGATTTCCTTGCCATCATTCGCACGCGGGAAGTAGCGGGAAACCGCGGGGATGGCCCTTGCGCCATTCCTCCCTCAGACAAACCTTACGGGCACCTCACACCCGGGACTCTCATGGCCGCTCCCGCGCGTACCGAGTTCAAGCCGTTCGTCCCGTCGTCCCAGACCATACCCGAGTTCACCCCTAAAGCCATCATCCTGGGAATCATCTTCGGGATCATCTTCGGCGCCTCGACCGTCTACCTGGCGCTGCGAGCGGGCCTCACCGTCTCCGCCTCGATCCCGATCGCGGTACTGGCGATCGCCGTGTTCAAGCGGATCGGGAAGTCCACCATCCTCGAGAACAACATCGTCCAGACCATCGGGTCTGCTGGAGAATCCATCGCGGCGGGCGTGGTATTCACCCTCCCGGCGCTCATCTTCCTGGCTGGCGGCGAGGCGTTCTTCAACTATTTCACCATCCTGTCACTGGCGATTGTGGGCGGAGTCCTCGGCGTGCTCTTCATGGTGCCGCTGCGACGGGCACTCATCGTCAAGGAGCACGGCAACCTCCCCTACCCCGAGGGGACCGCGTGCGCCGAAGTGCTGGTGGCGGGTGAACGCGGCGGCTCCTTCGCCGGGAAAGTCTTCGCCGGGCTGGGAATCGCCTTCCTCTACAAATCGCTGATGAGCATCCTGGGCCTCTGGAAGGACGTCCCGTCGTGGGGCACCAGCAGGACCGCTCCATTTCCCAATGCCCAGGTCAGCGCAGAGATCACGCCCGAGTACCTGGGAGTGGGCTACATCATCGGACCCAAGATCGCGGGCAATCTGGTGGCCGGCGGGGTGCTCGCCTATCTGGTGCTGATTCCTCTCATTTATATAGTGGGTGAGAATCTGCCCGCGGTGCTGCGGCCCGGTCTGGGCGATACCCTGATCCGGGACATGTCGCCCGGACAGGTTCGGCTGGGCTACGTGCGCTACATCGGCGCGGGTGCGGTCGCCGCGGCGGGATTGATCACGCTCATCCGCACGCTTCCGACCATCGTGTCGGCATTCAAGGAGAGCTTCGGGAGCTTCAAGGAACTGAGCGCCGGAAAAGCCCTCTCCCGCACCGAGCACGACCTCCCCATCACCTACGTGATCGTCGGTTCTCTGGTTCTGGTGTTGATCGTGGCCGTGCTCCCGCAGCTTCCCGGCACGTTCCCCGGCACCCTCTTCATGGGACTGCTGGTCGTGGTGTTCGGGTTCTTCTTCGTGACTGTGAGCTCGCGGATCGTCGGCATCATCGGTAGCTCGTCCAATCCGGTGTCGGGAATGACCATCGCCACCCTGATGGCGACGTGCATCATCTTCGTGGCGCTGGGATGGACCGGCGAGGTGTACCAGGCGTTGGCGCTCTCGGTGGGGGGAATCGTGTGCATCGCCGCCGCCAACGGCGGGGCCACCAGCCAGGACCTGAAGACCGGCTACATCGTGGGTGCCACGCCCATCTCCCAGCAGATCGGTCTGATCATCGGCGTCGCGGCCTCGGCGCTGGCGATCGGGTGGACCCTGAAGACCCTCGATGCCTCCATGCAGTTCCAGGGCGTCGCCCACGCCATCGGAACCGACCGCTACTCCGCGCCCCAGGCGACCCTGATGGCGACCATCATCAAGGGGCTGCTCGCCCAGGATCTCCCGTGGGGCCTGGTGTTCGTCGGCATGTTCATCGCGGTCGTGGTCGAGCTCTGCGGCGTCAACTCGCTCTCCTTCGCGGTAGGCGCGTACCTGCCGCTCTCCACCACCGCGCCGATCTGGGTGGGTGGCATGATGCGGGTGGTGGCGGACCGCCTCACCGGCCGCAAGGAAGAGTCGGAGCTTTCCTCGGGAATGCTCTACAGCACCGGCCTGGTCGCCGGCGGTTCTCTCACCGGCATCGCGATCGCCCTGCTCTCGGGCATCCCCCTGACCGTGGACGGCCGGGAGATCTCGGTCATGCAGCGAGTGCTGGACCTGGTGGGCGTGCATGGCTGGGAGCGCCTGGGCGGGGGCGCCGATCTCATCGGCATCATCATGTTCGGCGTGCTGTGTTTCCTGCTGGTCAGGGCGGCGAGAGAGAAACTGGAAGTGTGATAGGTGTCAGGGTGCCAGGTGCCAGGGTCTGACCTTAAAGCCCTGACACCTGGAACCTGACACCTGACACCTTTACGCTCGCCCTTTCCCGATCCTGCTCGTTCTCACTCCGTAGCTGAAGTAGATCAGCAGCCCGATCCCCAACCAGACCAACAGCCGCATCCAGGTCACCAGTGGAAGGGCAGCCATCTGCAGCAGTGACACGCCGGCGCCGAGGAGCGGAGTGAGGGCCCCAAGCGGGGCGCGGAACGGGCGTGGCGTGTCCGGATGGGTCTTCCGCAGCACCAACACTCCGACGCAGACGAGGACGAACGCGAGCAGGGTGCCGATGCTGACCAACTGGCCCGCGGCGGCGATCGTCGTGGTCCCGGCGAAGAAGGCGACCGCGATTCCCGTGGCGATGGTCGTCACATAGGGCGTACGGAACCGTGGGTGCACCTTGGAGAAGGCGGTCGGCAGCAGCCCGTCCTTCGCCATGGCCCAGAAGATTCGTGGCTGGCTCATGAACATCACCAGCATGGCGGAGCTCAAGGCACCGATCGCGGCGATGCCGATGGTGATGGACAGCCATGGCATGCCGAGCACGTCGACGCCTACCGCGACCGGATTGGGCACGTTGAGCCGGTCGTAGTGCACCAGCCCAGTGAGGACCGCGCCGACCAGAATGTAGATGACGGTGCAGATGGCGAGGCTGCCCAGGATGCCGATGGGCATGTCGCGCTGGGGATTCTTGGCCTCCTGCGCTTCCGCCGAGATCGCGTCGAAGCCGATGTAGGCGAAGAAAATGACGCCGGCGCCGCGCAGCACGCCGCTCCACCCGAACTCTCCGAACGTGCCACGGTTTTCCGGGATGAAATCGCGCCAGTTGGCCTGGAGCACGTCGGGGTGGGCGGCGAGAAAAATCGCGCCCGCCGCCACGAAGACGAGCAGTGCTGCCACCTTCAGGATGACGATCGCGCTGTTGACGTTGGCGGACTCCTTGACCCCGATCACGAGAAGCGCGGTCACGGCGGCTACGACCAGAATCGCGGGGATGTTTACCAGGGCGGTGACCTGAGGCAGCGTGGCCGGATCCATGCCGCTCGCCGCGAGGCCCTGCGACAGCTGCGCGGTGAGCTGCTGCCATCCCTGACCGGGAATCTCGATCAGGTGGGTGCCGGTCGCGGCCGAGAGCGCCGGTGGGAACGGGATGCCGAGGTTGCGCAGCAGGCCCACGAAGAAGCCGGACCATCCGATGGAGACCGCGACGGTACCCAGGCTGTATTCGAGAATGAGGTCCCACCCGATGATCCAGGCGATGAGCTCGCCCATGGTGGCGTAGGCGTAGGTGTAGGCGCTGCCCGCTACCGGAATCATGGCCACCATTTCGGCATAGCAGAGGCCCGCGAAGGCGCAGCCGATGCCCGCGATGACGAACGAGATGACGATCCCGGGTCCGGCGTACTGGGCCGCGGCGTTCCCGGTCAGCACGAAGATGCCGGCACCGATGATCGCACCGATGCCGAGCGTGGTGAGATTGAGCGGACCGAGGGCGCGTTTCAGGCCGTGAGCGGTATCGCCGGCCTCGGCCAGCATGGTGGCGACGGGTTTGCGAACGAACAGGCGACTCGTCATGCCGGTCTCGCGGGGGAGGGCTGCGCGAAGCTACCGGCGAACGACCGGCTGTCAACTGATGTTGTGGGGAGGCCCTCGACGTCGAACGGAGAGTCTAGAAAGGGAACCCGGCGCGGACGTAAACGCTGCTGCCCTCGGGACTGCGCGCCACCGTTACAGAAACGAGTCGCGACTCCGCGGCAGTGGTGGCCCAGAGGCCGCCGCCCATCGATGAATGCCACCGGTTGGAGCGCTGGTTGTCGAAGAACACCCGCCAGGAGTCGGTGAACCCCAGGACGCCGATTTTGACTCCCTCCGGCCGGCCCACTTTGAGCACTTGCAGTCGCACCTCGGCGTTTCCGAAGACTGACGACCGGCCGGCGAAGCGCTCCTTGCGGTACCCCCTGAGATGCGGGCCACCCAGAAACGCGGCCTCATGCACCGGAAACGCGCCCCAGAGATGCTTCGCGCCGACGCGCAGCGCGAGCGTCGGATGCGCCGGAATATTCGCGGAAGCGTACCCGGCCGCTTCGGCCGAACCGGTGGCAAATGTCTCGCGGACACTCGCGGTATTCCCGGCCGTCGGCGCCCTGGAACCGCAGCGAAACGGTCTGCCGCCCCTCGTGACGTTCAGTAGGCTCGAGTCCGCCGGCGAACCCGCGCAGATCCAACACCGGAACCGTGACCTGCGTGGTCCATAGATGGCGGTAATTACTTCCGAAAAGGGCCTGGTGCAGCTTGCCTGCCTGGTACTCCGGCCCCGGGGTTACCCGGGCAACCGTGGCGGCCGCGGGCGCGTCGGCGGGCTCTCCGGAGTGCTGGGCCCGCAAATCGTCATCGGGCGAAACGGTGAAAATCGCGGCGAACGCGGCGAGATACCTGAGAACCCAATTCACGGCATCCACCGTGGGAAACCGGTCAGAAACCGATGCCGAGATAGACGTGCAGCTGAAGGGTTTTTTCGACGGAATGCGCGGCGACCAAGTTCGCCACGGTGGAACCCTGACGGCCGGCCCAGAGGCCCATCCCGTACCCGTAGTGCCACGTGCTGGAGGTCTCACCGTTCAGGAACACCCGGCCCGCGTCAGCCAGGCCGGTGACCCCGACATCGGCGCCACCCAGGTGAAGCAGGCGGGTCCGGATTTCGGACCCGACGTAGGCGGAGGCGTCGCCGCGGAAGCGTTCCTTGTCATAGCCGCGAAGATCGTGCTCTCCGCCGAGCGTCGCCGCCTCCGCGAACGGATACAGGCCCCAGACCTTCTGTCCTCCGGCGCGCAGAGCGATCGTGGGCTTGGCCGGAAGGTCGGGCGTGTAGTAGGCAGCCAGGCGCATGTGAGTGCGCACGAAATGCGCGTCGGGCCCGGAAACGGCTCGCGCGGCGGTCGTCTGCCACGCCCACATGGCGCCCAGGCCCTGTCCGATCGGCTTGCCCGCGGTGAGTCCCAGCGTACCGTCGATTCCTCCCAGGACCAGGCGCTCGGTACCAAGAGGAGACTCGAGAGCGAGTAGCGAGCCGGACAGCGGATGCGGACGGGTCAGCTTCAACATGGGCCCGACCGAGAAATTCATGTGTCGGGTCTCGATGAGGAGCGGAGCCTGGATCCGGATGAAGTCCTGGATGTGGCGCGCGTCCCGCCCGGGTTTGATCGGCGCCGTCTCGTTGCCGAAGCCGAAATAGCGGACGGTTTCGACTTTGGATGCTTTGAGCTGTATCCGTCCGCCGAGGCGCCAGAACAGCTGCCGGCTTTCGGCGAGCGTCTCGAAGGTTGGCCCTGCCGCGCCGAAGGCCCATCCCAGCTTCAGCCTGACGTGGGTCCGGTAGGGCAACGCGCGGAAGCCCCAGCGATAGCGATCGGCCTTCATGCCGAGCACGATTCCCTGTCCGGGGTGGAACTCGGCCCATGGCACGCTGATCCACCGGTGTCCCCAGTCCATCGGTCCGGCCAGGAGCAGGGCAGGCGTGCGGGGTGCTGGCGCGAAGTCCTCCGACCGGGTCTGGACCTCTCCCGTCACGCCTTTGGTCTTCTTCTCTCCCTGGGCGGTAGGTGGTGTTTCGCTTTTCTTTTTGGTGCTGATGGGCGGCCGCTTGATTCCCTGATCGGGGTCCCGATACAGGCGCGTATCGCCTCGCGAGGAATCCAGCAGCACATCCGACGGCTCTCCCACCAGCCGGACCAGGACCTCCGATCCCTTGCCGCGAACGACGGCGGTGTCGGCCCCGCCATGCAGATAGAGGCGAACTTCGCGGGTCTCATCGGGCACGAACCGGCGCCGGTAGGTCTCGAGCGGGCCGCTGCCCATCGTGATTTCCACGCCGTTCTCATCGTGTTGAACGACCGCGTGCTCGGGGCCATCGGTACCGTGAACGTCCACTTCCTTGTTGATCAGCCGGTAGAATTCCTCCGCGGCTTTCGCCAGATGGTCGCGCCGCTTCCGGAGCGCGCGCTGGAGCTCCACTCCACCCTTTGCCGCGAGGGCGGGCGGCTGGGCCGCCACCGCCCCGGAAATGACCGAGTCGGTGATCCGACGCTGCAGGTCACCGGCGATGGAGTCCCAGTCGGACCGATGCAGACTGGAGAGCAACCGCCGATCGAGCTCCTTGCCGGTCCAGGTGAGATTGAGCATCGGCGGGTAGTTCTGCTCGAACCCGATCGTCTGCGGGTAGTACTGGCGGACGAAGGTCGCGAGCCAGCCGTCCAGCCGGGAGAAGGCCCAATCGCGGTCCTGGGGCACCGGCCGCCAGGTCGTCGCGCCGTGCTCATCGGGAACCGAGGCCCATTCCCACTGATCGGAGTGGCGATCCCAATCGCCCATCAGGATGTCCATGAGGCGGGCCCTGAGGTATTCGCGCGCTTCGATGTGCGCCGTGGGATCGGCCCGGAGCGAGTCGAAGAATTCCTGGGTATCGACGAAGTCGCGGGCTCCGGGAAGCTCCGGCCGCTGCGGCTCGATCGTGCCCAGCATGCCGGCGAACTCCTGTCGGAACGCTCCCAGCGCCGGGTCGTCCGGCATGACGTAGAGTTCGGGGCGGGTGTGCGGCACGCCGGCCGCGTCCAGCAGCCGGGAGGCGATGAGGTTGGCTGCCGGGTACTGGGCGCTCATCTGGTCCTGAAACACCTGCTCCACGATGCTCTTGCGGAGTCCCCTGGGGAGCGCGTTCGCCGGCTCCTTGTCCACCGAGCGGAACTTGTATTCCACACCATCGCGTCCCTTGAGGCGCAGGCTGATGGTCTGCCGCCCGCCACCTCTTTTCACGGGCTGCAGTCCACCGGCGAAATGCTCGAGATCGAGCACCGGGACGGCGATGGGTGTGGTCCAGAGCTTCCGGTAATGGGTGCCCAGGATGTACTGGATGACACCGATGTCGTAGCCGCTGCCGGGGATGACCGTGTCGATCACCACGGGTGGTGGTGTCGGTGTGGTAGCTGTGGGGGCGGAGCGGCGGGGGCAGGGGCAGTCGGGCCGTCGCGCACTCGCCGAAGGGGCTTGGCCAAGTGCCGGCTGGGCCACCAGGACCAGAGCCGAGACGAGCCAGCTAATCCGCATTCTTTGCCACCGGCTGCTTGGAACGCGCCTGCGTCACCCACTCATCGAACGCCTCGGTGATCCGGCCCTTGATGTCCACGGTCAGCACGGTGAGCCGGATGCGGCCGTCGGCCCAGGTGCGCAACCGCATGAAGCCACTCTCCGCTTTCGCGTAGCGGGTCGATGGTCCTTTCCCCACCGCGCTCACGTGGCCGAAGATTCCGGACCCGCTCACCAGGTGATACCGGGGCACCCCTTCGAACTGGAGCACTTGGAGATCGTGATCGTGGCCGGCGGCGTAGATGAGCGGCTCGTTTTCGGAAAACGTTCCGATGATCGCGCGGATCATCCGGGAGTACTGCGGGGATGTTAAATCCTGCTCCGAAAGCCCCATGCGCCGGGCGGCCACGTACACCGAACCGATCATGGGCAGCGGGACGCGCAGCCAACTCTTCAGGCTGGTGAGCGGGTACTTGGCGGTTTCCTCAGTGAAGAACCCGCCGTGGGAGCCGGACGACGCGAGCGGGTGGTGCGACATCAGGACGACGCGTCGCTGGCCCGCGGAGCGCAAGAGCGCCTTCAACGAATCGAAGATGACCTTGTCCTTCACGAACGCGCAGGGGACGATCTCGCGCGCGGATACCGGTGGACCCGAGCGACGGAGCCACCACTGGGTGTCGAGCATGACGAGGCGGAGCGTGGTCCCGACATCGGCCACGGCCGGACCGGCGCAGCCGGGGGTCGGCATCATCATGCCGCCCTTGGCCGCGAGGTACGCGCCTTCGCGCGCCACGGCGTTCCAGCCGTCGCGTCCCGATATGCCGCCCCATTCGTGATTGCCGGGAATGAAGATCCCACGGGCCTTGCTGCGCTTGATCACGTCGAGCTGGGCGTCGATGCGCCGCTCGGCTTCCTTGCGGCTGGGCGCGGCTGAGTCCGGCATGCCGTCGGGGTAGATATTGTCGCCGAGAAATACGACCACGGTCCGGCGGGGGTCGAGCGACGCAACCTTATGCAGGGCGTTCAGCACCGGCTCGCCGTCCTGGGCGGGCGCGCCCGCATCGCCGATCAGGAAGACGGTCACATCCGGCGGGTCTTTGGCCTGGGCGGACGAATCGAGCGCGGCAGCGCCGCCGGGCGATGCCTCGGCCGACGGCTGAAGAACGGGGAACGAGCCCAACAGATCGAGCGGTTGCAGCGTCGCCGTGCTGACCGAGGTGCGGTCACCACTTTCCCGGCACGCGCCGAGGGACAGCACCAATACCAAGGCCGGCCAGGGGCGGCGCACTGCGATCATGTCATCGCTTCCCGCAGCGCCCCGACCGCCTTGAGCTCGACACCGACGACGTCGCGGCCTTTTTGCTGGATCTCGGACAGCAGTTTGGATTCGTTCGCGCCCTGGCGCAGCCGGGCCAGGAATTCGAGCGTACGGGTCCCGTTCTGGTAAGGCACTTCGGAGACGAATCGCCAGCGTTTGGTGGAGGAGTCGAGCAGTTCCTCCACTGCCTCACGGGTGGGCTGCGCCTTCGACGTGTGCACCAGCAGCAGATGCGTGTACCGGCTCTTCTTCTTGTGGAGCTCGGCGTCGGTCTGGATGATCCGCTCGAGACGGGCCGCTTCCTCGGCCAGCTCTGGAACCTTCCCGTTGGGCATCGTCGTTTCGACCTGTCCCCGCACGAAGCTGTCCTCGCTGCCCACGGGGACCAGGGCTTCGGCGAGCGGGACTTTTCCTTCTATGCGGCCCAGGTCGGCGCGGATATCGCCGACGTTGAGCTCCCACAGCGCGATGGCCAACGTGCAAAACGCCAGCGACAACCCCGCGGCGATCACGATGGAATGCATCCCCGCCGCGAGTCCGACCGCGATCGCCGCGAATCCGAAGACCGCGTCCCTGACGTCCCGGAAGGTGGCGCGGAAGCGAACCACCGCGACGATGCCGGCGAGGGTGAATGCCAGGGCGAGGCTGCCCTGGACCACCAGGATCACGGCCGAGACCACCACCGGCAGAATGATCAGCATTTGCACGATCGAACGGTCGTAGCCTTCCCGGCGCTTGGTGAGCGCGTAGGTGAGGCTGATCGGAATGGCGAAGATGACCGCGGTTACGATCGCGACCCACAGGTCGTGCAGGGCCGCTCGAACCGAGTTGGTCGCGGGAATGCTCTCGGTGAGTAACTCTGACTTGCCGCCGCCACCGGCCCACCGGGTAGCGTTCTCGACGGTGCCGTCGAGCCCGACCTTGACCGCGATGAATGCCAGTGCCAGAGCGAGGACGAAGTAGCCCGTGAGGCGACCCAACGCCCTCGGCTTCCACTTGCGACGGGTTTCCTCTTCCGGAGGACCACTCGCCTTCGGTTCTTTCCGGCCGTCTTTGGGTGATTCGAGCCCGGCCTTGGGCCAATTCCCGGCCATCTTTACCAAGCGTCCCTCTTTGGGAGTCCGGCCCGATGCCAGGAGCAACGATCATGCCGGTCGAGCGTGGCGCCGGTGCTACAACGCGCTTGGTGGTATGCGGCTTGCGCGGAAGAATTCGGATTCATCGAGCGGGGCCGGATGATCAGCAGCTTCGGGAAAACGACGAAACGGGTGCTGGGGTTGGGTCTGCTATCGGTGGCTGCGATCGCCGCATGCCGCTCCGGAGAAAAGCACCCGGCGACCGCGGTGGAGTCGCGGGCCGTCGAAGACACCCTGCGCGCCATCGTGATGCAGACCTTCGAAGCGATCCAGGTCCAGGACGCGGAGCGTGCCCTCGCCGTGCTCAGCGAGGACGTGATCTACATCGGCGACGGTCTGGTGGTGATCGGCCGCGATTCGCTCCTTCGCATGACCCAGCGGGCCTTTGCCAACTGGCATAAGGTCAAGGCCGACGTGAAGATCACGCATTTCCAGCAGTTTGCCCCGGACGTCGCCGTCATGAATTGGGAGTCGCACATCAGCGCTACCGACGGCAAGGGCGTCGACCGGCCCTACGGGGGGATCGCAACCGCGATCTTCGTGAAGCGGAACGGCCGCTGGAGCATCGTGCAGCAGCAGCAGTGCGCGCCGATGCCGCCGGAAGTGCCGAGCGACCTCAAACCGACGACCGCGATTCCGGAATCCTGAGGTGAAAGCGATGTAAGGGTTCTAAGGGTTCCAAGGGTTTAAGGGTTCTAAGGGCTTGAAGGGTCCAAACTGCCCCGACGGTTTGGGCCTTTTTCGTTCACCCTTACAACTCTTACAACCCTTACAACCCTTTCAACCTTCATATCGGTCACCATCCTCATCCTGCAGTCCTCTCTGTTATATTTGCGCACCAAAATTCGTCCCTTTTCAATCCCCAATTTCAGGAGCCTGCTCCCAGAGCAGGTAGACGGAGCCAACCCCGATGCTGATTGCGATCGTGCTCGTGCTCAGCGTGCTCGCTTTGCTCGTGGCCGTCGCCCTGGCGCGATTCGTGTTGCGCCAGGACAACGGAACCCCGCAGATGCGAACCATTTCCGATGCCATTCAGGAAGGCGCTGAGGCGTTTCTGCGTCGACAATACAAGACGATTGGAGGACTCAGCATCATCCTCGGAATCGTCATTTACGTGCTGTACGCGTTCTTCCGGAAACCGCATGGTGACGAGCCTGCGGCCGCGACGCTCGCCGCGACGACGACCTTGTCGTTCCTGTTCGGTGCCGTGTGCTCGGGGATCGCGGGTGTGGTCGGCATGGTCGTCGCCGTGCGCGCCAACATCCGGACGGCGAGTGCCGCGCGCACCAGCTTGAATCGCGCCCTGCAGATCGCGCTCCGCGGCGGCGCGGTCAGCGGACTCTTCGTCGTGTCGATGAGCTTGCTGGGTGTGGGAGGCCTGTATGCGGTTCTCGACGCCATGCACTTCGAGCCCACCAGGATCCCGCTCCTGATCGTAGGCTACGGCTTCGGCGCGTCGTTCGTGGCCCTGTTTGCCCAGCTCGGCGGCGGGATCTACACCAAGGCGGCCGACGTTGGGGCCGACCTGGTGGGGAAGGTGGAAGCCGGCATCCCGGAGGACGACCCCCGCAACCCGGCGGTGATCGCCGATCTGGTGGGAGACAACGTGGGCGACTGCGCGGGCCGCGGCGCCGATCTGTTCGAGTCCACCGCCGCCGAAAACATCGGGGCCATGATTCTGGGCGCCACGCTGGCTGCCAGCAACCCGCAGGCAATCCCGCCCACCATGGTGGTCGGGGTCATGCTGTTCCCGCTGGTGGTTCGTGCCTTCGGACTGGTGGCGTCGATCATCGGCATCCTCATCGTGCGTTCGCGCGAGGATGAGGATCCGATGCACGCGTTGAATCGCGGCTATACCGTCACCGCGGTGCTGGCGGCCCTGGGCTTCGCGGGCGGCACCTGGTGGCTGCTGAACCCGGCCAGCGCGCCCAACGCCTGGTGGCATTTCGCGATTTGCGGAATCATCGGCATCGCCACGTCGGTGGCCTTCGTGTACATCACGCAGTACTACACGGAATACCGCTACCGCCCGGTCCGCTCGATCGCCGAGGCCTC
>JACQVB010000185.1 GCA_016209985.1 Gemmatimonadota bacterium
CACCTGACACCTGACACCTGACACCTGTGAAAGTCTATCTCGAGACCTACGGCTGCCAGATGAACGTGGCGGACAGCGAGCTGGTCCTCGGGCTGCTGGAGCGGGAAGGGTACGCCCGGACCGACGATCCCGCGGCTGCCGACCTGTTGCTGGTCAACACCTGCGCCGTCCGCGATCACGCCGAGCAGCGGGTCATCGGCCGGCTGGGGGAGCTCAAGCGTCACAAGCGCTCCGGTGATGTGCTGGGGGTGCTCGGATGCATGGCGCAGCGATTGGGGCCCACCCTGCTGAAGCGAGCGCCCCAGGTCGATCTGGTCGTGGGACCGGACGGCTATCGCTCCCTCGGCGCGCTGGTAGCGGGTGCGCGGGAAGGCGAACGCCGTACCGACGTCGAATTCAAGTCCTGGGAGCACTACGAGGACGTGACGCCGGCGCGGGCTGCGGGCGCGAGCGCCTTCGTGACGGTGCAGCGGGGCTGCGATTATCGGTGCACGTTCTGCGTAGTTCCGATGACGCGCGGCCCAGAGCGGAGCCGTAAACTGGAGGACGTCGTCGCCGAGATCCGGTCGCTGGCAGCGCGCGGCGTGACGGAGGTGACGCTCCTTGGCCAGACGGTCAACAGTTATAACGATGGCACCGCTGATTTCGCCGATTTGCTCCGGGCTGCCGGCGCCGTTCCCGGAATACGGCGGCTTCGTTTCACCAGCCCTCACCCGAATGATTTCACCGATCGCGTCATTCAGGCCATGGCCGGCGTGCCCGCCATGTGCGAGCACGTGCATCTCCCGGTACAGAGCGGTTCCCCGCCGGTCCTCAAGCGCATGCTTCGGCGCTACACGCGGGAGGCTTACCTCGATTGCGTCGCGCGGCTACGGAAGCGGGTGCCGGGCATCGCGCTCACGACGGATATCATCGTGGGCTTTCCCGGTGAAACCGAAGCAGACTTCCTCGCGACCCGCAGTCTGGTGGAGGAGGTCGGGTACGACGATGCGTACACCTTCAAGTACTCGCCGCGGGACGCCACCCCCGCGACGAAAATTCCCCACGCGGTGCCTGATGACGTCGCGGGCGAGCGCCTGCAGCGACTCATCGAGACGGTACGAACAGTGGCCCGCCGGAAAAATCTGGGGCTGGTGGGCAGCACCCACGAAGTACTGGTCGAAGCCCACGCCAGGCGCGGCGATGCGCTGCAAGCCCGCACCCGCACCAACAAGATCGTTCTGATCGAAGGACCGGCGGGATGGATCGGGACGTATCGGGATGTGCGGCTGACGGGGACGACTGGATCGACGTTCAGTGGGGTGGTGACGGACGGTCGGACGGTCGGACGGCCGGACGGTCACACCGCTGCAGGAGGTCTCACGGTACTGCCGACCGTCTGACCGTCTGTCCGTCCGACCGTCTGGGGCAGAGTGGGGGCGCGATGTGACGCCACCAATCGTCAAACTCACCGTCGCTTACGGGGCCGGCCTCTGGGTCGGCCTCGTTGTTTTGATACCATCCCGCGGAATAACGTTTGCCTGCCTCTCGGTTGCCCTCCTGCTCGCCGTCGCGGGACTCCGGCTCGCCCGGTCGGGGAGAGGGCGCGGGCTTTCGCCGTTCCATTTCGCTGCGGTCCTTGCCCTCGGCCTTTCCAGCGGTGTCGCTGAATCCCTCGCCAGAGATGCAGGCTGTGTGGCCAGGTGGCCGGCGGGCCCGCGCGCGGCGCTGGTCCGGGTGCACGACCGGCCCAGCCGCCGCGGCCTGACCACCGGGCGCGTCCTTCACGCGCCAGAGGGCTGCGTCGGGACCATCGCCCTCCGGTTCGATTCTGCCGCAACGGTGCCCGGCGGCGTGCGAGTGTTGCTGAGCGGCACGTTCCGGGCGCCCGACGTATTCCGCGTCACTCACGCACGAGTCCTGGCCGGCGGTCGCTCGTGGCGATTCGCGATTCGGGATGCGACGGGGATGCGGATCGAGCGTCTGTACGGTCCGCGGGCGCCGCTGGTCGAGGCGCTGGTGACCGGTCGCCGTGAGGATCTGGATCGTGACCTCCGGGCCGACTTTGCCGCTTCGGGGCTCGCGCACCTGCTGTCGATCTCGGGACTGCACGTGGGCATCATGGCCGCGTGGTTGGCGATCGCCCTGCGTCCCTTCGCTCCCCGGCGTGCCGTGCTTCTCGCCAGCGCGGTCGTCTCCTGGGCGTATGTCGTGCTGTTGGGTTGTCCCGCGCCCGCCACGCGCACCGTCGGCTTCATCACGGTCCATGCGCTTTCCCGATGGCTTCAGCGCCATCCGCCCGTGGGAGCCGTGCTGGCGCTCGCCGTTCTCCTGGTGCTGGCCATTGACCCCTCGGCGATCACCTCGGTGGGCGCTTGGTTGTCCGCGACGGCGGTGTGGGGCACGGGTGCCGCCACCCGGGCCTTATCGGCCGCGCACCGGCGCTCCGCTCTCAAGCAGCTCGTCGCAGCGTCCGCCGGCGCCACCGTCGCCACCGCTCCGATCACGGCGTTCAGCTTCGGGGCGGTCGCTCCCATCGGGGTCCTGGCGAATCTGGTGGCTGTCCCGGTGGCCGGGGTAGCGGTGCCGGCGGTATTCGTGAGCCTCCTCGGCGGCCAATGGATGGCGGCCGGCACCGGTCTGGCACTCGCCGCGACGGAACGCACGGCGGCCATCGCCGCTTCCGTCCCGGGAGGCCACATCTCGGGCGCGCCGGGAGTCGGGTTTGCGGCGCCGTGGGCCGCGCTGCTCGCGCTACTACTCTGGATGCGGCATCGCCGGCCAACGTGGATGGTGGCCCGGCGGCGTCTCCTTCTCGGATCCACGGTGGCGGCGTGGGTGCTCGTGGTCATTCCGCTCGTGCCGCCGTCCCGCCGTGCCGCTGTCGAAATCCACGTCCTGGATGTTGGTCAGGGCGACGCCATTGCGATTCGCAGCCCGCACGGAAAATGGATCCTGATCGATGCGGGTCCTCGTACTCCTCGTCGCGACGCCGGCCGCGCGGTGGTATTGCCTTTTTTTCGGCGGGAGGGCGTCCGCCGTCTGGACGTGCTGATTGCCACGCATCCCGATGCCGACCACCTGGGAGGCGTGCCCTCGGTCATTCGCGAGCTGGATCCCGCCCTGATCGTGGAATCCGGCCAGCCGGTGGGTACCGCGCTGTTCCTCGAACACCTTGCGGCCATCGACGCGCTCGGCATCCGGTGGCGGGCGGCCCGAGCGGGCGACACGCTGCTGATCGATTCGCTCACTCTCGGGGTGCTCCATCCTGGCGCCGGCTGGCTGGAGAACCGCACCGAAACCAACGAGAACTCGGTGGTGATCCGCCTCAGCTACGGAGCCTTCGACGCCCTCCTGGTCGGTGATGCCGGGTTCCCGGTCGAATCGATACTCGCCCCCGACATCGGCCCGACCGAGGTTCTCAAGGTCGGTCACCACGGCTCGGCGGGCGCGACCGGTGAAGCGTGGCTCGCTGCCGTTCGCCCTGCCGTCGCGGTAATCAGTGTCGGCGAGAACCATTACGGCCATCCCTCGCCTGCGGCGCTGGCGCGGCTTGGGCGAGCCGGCGTGACCGTGCGCCGCACCGACCGGGGGGGGACGGTAACTATCGGCAGCGACGGACGCTATTTTTGGGTCGAGCAGCACAGGCCCACGACAATCGGGGAGCGAATCCGTTGCCTACGCGCGAGATGGTCACCATTGAACGTTTCTTCATCGAGCAGGAGCGGATGCATTGCGGGGCCACGGGTGAGTTATCCGACCTTCTCTACGACATCGCCCTCGCCGCCAAGGTCATCGAACGCCAGGTCCGGGCCGGAGGGCTTCTCGACATCTTCGGCAGCGTGGGGAAGGCGAACGTTCAGGGTGAAGACCAGCAGAAGCTCGACGTTATCGCCAATGAAACCATGAAGGACGTGCTGGGCCGCAGCGGCCGCGTGGCGGTGATGGTCTCCGAAGAAGACGACGCTCCGGTTCCGCCCCCGCCGGGCACGATTCCCGGCAAATATGTCGTGATCTACGACCCGCTGGACGGTTCCTCCAATATCGACGTCAATGTGTCGATCGGGACCATCTTCTCCATTCACCGCCGGGTGACTACCGACGGTGAGGTCAGCATGGCCGACTGCCTGCAGCCGGGCCGGCATCAGGTGGCGGCTGGCTACGTCATTTACGGGCCGAGCACGATGCTGGTCTACACCGCTGGTGACGGCGTGCATGGGTTCACGCTGGACCCCAATATCGGCGAGTTCCTGCTGCATCGCTCCGAGATCCAGATGCCGACCAAAGGACCGTACTACAGCGTCAATGAAAGCAACTAGTCCCGGTGGTCCGAGCCCTATCGCCGGGCGGTGGATGCGCTGGCCGGAAGGGCTGCAAAAGGAGACGGCAAGAACGCCCGCTACATCGGGTCGCTCGTGGCGGACTTTCATCGCAACCTGCTGAAAGGCGGGGTCTTCCTGTATCCCGGCGACGACAAATCGCCGCACGGCAAGCTGCGGCTGCTGTACGAGGCGGCCCCCATGGCGTTCATCGCCGAACAGGCGGGGGGCGCAGCATCCGACGGTGTCACCCCCATCCGGGATATCATGCCGAAGGAGCTCCACCAGCGCACCCCGCTGGTCGTCGGATCCAAGGAAGACGTGGAGTTCGTCAATCGCACGGTCGCCTCACCCCTGTCCCCTCTCCCTGACGGGAGAGGGGGACACCAGAGTGACGCGATCGCTTGAAAGCCCGAGGACAACCCTCAGCACTTCCATGGATGCTCTTCCGTTCCCCTCTCCCGTAAGGGAGAGGGGACAGGGGTGAGGGTGGACGAGCGGACCACCCCCTCCGGCATTTCGGTCGAGCCGGTCTACGGTCCCGAGAGCCGCCCCGCCGGCCTCGGAGTGGCGCCTCCCGGCGAGTTTCCCTATACCCGCGGCATTTATCCGACCATGTACCGGGGGCGGCTCTGGACCATGCGCCAGTATGCCGGCTTCGGTACCGCGGTCGAGACCAACCGCAGGTTCCGGGAGCTGCTGGGCGCGGGCCAAACCGGGCTTTCGGTGGCGTTCGATCTTCCCACCCAGATGGGTTACGACTCCGACGCGCAGCTTGCCGAGGGCGAGGTGGGACGTGCCGGGGTTGCGATCGACACGGTGGATGATCTGGCGCAGGTATTCGAAGGCATTTCGCTGGATCAGGTGTCGACCTCGATGACGATCAACGCGACGGCCGCAACGCTGCTCGCCATGTACGTGGTGGTGGGCGAAGAGCAGGGCATTCCGGCGGGGAAGTTGCGCGGCACCGTGCAGAACGACGTCCTCAAGGAGTACATCGCCCGCGGCACGTACATCTTTCCGCTGCAGCCTTCGCTGCGGCTCATCAGCGACGTCTTCCGGTTCGTGACCGACAATGCGATGCCGTTCAATCCCATTTCCATCAGCGGCTACCACATGCGCGAGGCCGGGGCCACGGCGGTGCAGGAAGTGGCGTTCACCTTTGCCAACGGTATCCAGTATCTCGATTCGGCGGTGTCGGCCGGGATGGCGGTTGACTCGATCGCTCCTCGCATCTCGTTCTTCTTTGCCGCGCACAACGATCTCTTCGAGGAGGTCGCCAAGTTCCGCGCGGCCCGCCGCCTGTGGGCGCGGATCGTCCGCGAGCGCTACCGGGGAAGTGACGCGAGCTGTCTCCTGCGTTTCCATACCCAGACCGGTGGGTCCACGCTGACCGCCCAACAGCCGCTCAACAACGTGATCCGGGTAGCGGTGCAGGCCCTCGCGGCGGTACTGGGGGGGACCCAGTCGCTTCATACCAACGGGTATGACGAGGCCCTCGCCTTGCCCACCGCGGAGTCCGCGCGGCTGGCGCTGCGGACCCAGCAGGTTCTCGCCTACGAGTCCGGGACGGCGCAGACCGCCGACCCGCTGGGCGGGTCCTATTACGTGGAGTATCTCACCGACGAAATCGAGAAAGCCGCGCGGGCGCTACTCAAGGAGGTGGAGCAGCTCGGCGGCGCCGGGCACGCCATCGAGCGGGGCTACTTTCAGGAGGCGATCGCCCGCGCGGCATACCAGCACCAGCGGGCCTTGGAGCGGGGCGAGCGAATCGTGGTGGGCGTGAATCGGTTCGCGGACGAAGAGCAGGCTGCCGTGATGCCGGCGCCGGACTACTCGGCCTTGGCCGCCCAGCAACAGGAACGGCTCAAGCAGGCTCGTAAGCAACGGGACCAGGCGCGATGGAGCAAAGCCCTCGAGTCGTTGAAGCAGGCTGGGGAGGGTACCGGACCCGTCATGCCGGCGATGCTCGACGCGGTGCGCGCCAGGGCGACCGTCGGAGAAATCAGCGACACCCTGCGGAGCGTCTGGGGAGTGTTTCGGCCCAACGCGTGATGGCTCGCCACGCAGCGCACGCGCTCGCCTTGCTCGTCTTGCTGGCCGCCTCACGACCCGGATCGGTCCGCGCCCAACCGGATAGCGCGCCCGCAGCCCGGCGGCCTCCCTGGGGTGCGGAATTCCGGATGCCGGCGTTGAGTATGGTCTTCCCGGGAATCGGACAGTACATGCAGTCGGCCGGGGGGACCGGCTTGGCGTTTACCGGAACGGCCGTCGCGGGGTTCGCGCTCGTTGCCACGGTGGATACGGCGGATCTCGGCGAATCAGTCTTCTTGCCGCGAACCGTTGAGGGGCAGCGGGCGTATTTCGGCCTGTCACTGATGTCGGGCGCCGGCGAGCTCAGCGCCTACGATTCCTTCCGGCGCTCGTTGCCCGCCCTCAAGCGGCAGAATAAGTACCAGTTCCTCGGTCAGCCAGAACCACTCGGGGCGCTGTTCAGTGCGCCCTTCGATCCGCGCTTTCTCGGTCGCTGGACTACCTGGCTCGACCTCGCGTATACCGGTGCGGTCGCGGCCCTCGTGGTGAGTGTCGAAACCGGGCCGGGGAAGCGCTACCAGCCATACACCTTCCATGACGCCGCCTTCGGGACGGCGGTGTCGTTTCAGGCAGGGGTGGGTGAGGAAGCGATGTTTCGCGGCTGGCTCTATCCCCTGTTTCACCAGGCGACCAGGCAGCGATTCTGGTTGTCCAACTCGATCCAGGCCGGGATCTTCGGCGCACTCCATCTTCCGCAGGCAGGACCGCTGGCCTTGATGATCGGCGGCTGGGGGTGGTACCAAGGGTGGTTGACGAGGCGGAATAACTGGTCGATCAGGGAATCGGTGTTTCATCACTTCTGGTATGACACCGCGATTTTCGCGGTCACGTTCCTGACGGACGAACGCCAACCAGTCATGATCACCTTCCCGACCATCCGGTTCACCACGCCGCTCCCTTAACCCTCACCTCACCCCTGTCCCCTCTTTGTTACCGGAGAGGGGGACGGTGGAGTGACGCGATCGGCTGGAACCCGAGGAAAGCACTCAGCACTTCAATTAGTGCTCTTTCGTTCCCCTCTCCTGTAAGGGAGAGGGGACAGGGGTGAGGGTGAGTCGATCCGCCACCACCGCCGCCCCGAGATGTCCCGTCACCTGAGTCGCCGTGCGGAACATGTCGGGAATGCGATCCACTCCGAGCAAGATTCCCAGACCGGCCAACGGAATGCCCAGTGTCCCCAGGGCGGGAGCCAGGCTGACGATGCTCGCGCTCGGCACGCTCGCTACCGTCTGGGAAACCAGAAACGTGGCGAAGATGGCTCCTCCCAGCGCGGCGGGCGGGAGCGTCACGTGATAAAGCGACGCCAGGAACATGATGGCGGCACCCTGGAACAGTGCACTCCCCGTACGATTGATGGCGGCGCCCAGCGACAGGACGAACCCGGAAACTGAGGGCGAGAGCCGCAGCTCATCCGCCGATTCGAAGAGCGCAGGTAGCGCGGCTGCGGAGCTGGTGGTGGAGAAGGCGATGGTGGCCGGACCCACGCAGGCACGGAGAAAGCGTGCCGGCGTGATCTTGCCTAGGTAGGTGATCAGCGGGAGGTAGACACCGAAGAAGAACACCAGCAGTCCCGCGATCACTCCGCCGACGAAGATGGCCAGGTTCTGGAGCATGGACCACCCGGATTTGGCGGTCACGGCGGCCGCCAAAGCGAATACCCCCACCGGCGCGGTCCAGAGAATCCAGTACACCAACTTCACCAGGGTCTGGGTGGCCGCATCGGCGAGACCGGTCAGCCTGGCTTGCGCCTCGCTGTTCAGGGTGCTGGCCGCCGCCGCGAACAAGACGGTGAAGACGATGAGCGGCAGCAACGCCCCCCGCGCGGCCACGTCGATGACGTTGGTCGGAATGAGGCTGAGCAGGAAATCCACCGTTCCGGGAAGCTTGGCCAGCGTCCCCGGCTCGGCGGCTGGAGGAACCGTGGGCGGGGCGAATGGGAGCAGCAGCCGCATGACCGTCATTCCGATCACGATGGCCACCAGCGTGGTGGACCAGAAGAACCCCAGAGTAATGGCTCCGAGGCGGCCGAGGCGGCGGGGGTCACCCAACCGGACCACGCCGGTGAAGACCGTGGTTGCCACCAGCGGTACCACCACCATGCGAATGAGATTGACGAACGCCGTGCCCACCGGCTCGATGCCGGTGGCAAACGCCATCAGTCCCGCCGACTGGGTCGCCGAAGCCACCAACCCGAACGCCAGGCCGAGGATCAGTCCGACGCCCATGGCCAGAGTGCTCTGCACGATTGACATCCTTCCCGAGGCGCCGCGACTTTAACACCGCACACCAAGCGGAGCAACAGCCTGCAGCCTATCGATTTCCTCTATCGCGGTCTGGAGCGCGATCCATCGGCCATCGCGCTGGAGGTTGACGGCGACCGTCTCACCCACGCGGAGCTGGTCGCGGAGGTGGAGGCGCTGGCTGCCGCGTTTCAGGAAATGGAGGCCAAGCCCGGCACCCGCGTCGGAACCTGCGCCTGGAATACCCGGGAGCACGTCACGGCGCTGCTGGCGAC
>JACQVB010000186.1 GCA_016209985.1 Gemmatimonadota bacterium
CTCCCGTAAGGAGCCTGCCCTGAGCGCAGCGAAGGGAGAGGAGACAGGGGTGAGGTATCGCGAACTTCCGGTAACACCGCCGTTGGAGCGCGACCTTGCCTTGGTGCTCCCGCCAGGGGTCGCGGCAGGCCAGGTGGAGTCCGTCATGAAGCGGAGTGGCGGCTCGCTACTTGAGCGCGTGACGCTTTTCGACGAGTATAGGTCGGCGGACCTGGCCGGCCGGAGCGTCGCGTGGCGGCTGGTTTTCCGGGCGCCCGATCGCACGCTCCGGGACGAGGAGGTCGATGGGAGAGTGAAGCGGGTACTGGTGGTCTTGAAGGAGGACCTGGATGTCCGACTCCGAGAATCCTGAGTTCGCTGCGCTCTCCGATCTGGAAGAGGTCATCAAGCACGTCTCCGACGAGCTGGCCTCATGGCGTCGCCGCGCGCTCAAGGCGGAAAGCGAGCGCACCAGCCTCGGCTCGGATCACGACGTCGTGGCACTCAAGGAGCGCATCGTCAGTCTGGAAGGTCAGAATAGGGAACTCGAGCGCCGGCTGGAAGCGGCGCGAAGCCGGCTGCAAGATCTGCTCAAGCGCCTCCGCTTCCTCGAAGAGCAGGCGACGGTCGCGCAGGGGCAGGCTCGTTGAATAACAAGAAGACCGTGGTCAAGGTTGCCATCGGGAGCGATGAATACACCCTCCGCTCCGACCGGCCAGTCGAATACACCCGTGCGGTGGCCGAGCACGTCGACCGGGCTTTAAAGGACGTATTATCCGCCGGGGCCATGGTGGAGACCCACAAGGCCGCCATCCTCGCGGCCCTGGCCATCACCGACGAGCTGTTCCAGGCCCGCCAGTCCCAGCGGGAGATGCGAGAGCGCCTGACCGCACTGGCAGCCGAGCTTTCCCGCCTGCTCCCACCTGCCAAGCGCGGCCCGCGCGCCACAGGCTCGATTGCCTCCTCAGAGCAAATTCCGTAATTTCAACCAGCACTGCAGTTTAGTCCCGTAATCCACGGCGTTGAACGAACAAGACCGCGGCTGGCTGCCTGAGGTCGGGGCGTGCTGCCGGTGGAGATAGAAGTATGACAATGGTCGTGGGCCTCATTCTGGCCGTGCTCGGCGGGGGCGTAGTTGCCGGGACGGTTTTTTTTATGCTGGGGCGCCGCATCGAGCGGCGCGTCGCGGAGGTGGCGGGACGGTCGGTTGAGCAGCAGGCGGAGCGGATTCTTTCCGAGGCGCGCCGGGATGCCGACGCCTCCCGGGCTGAGGCGGTTCTGGCGGCCAAAGAGGAGATCATTCGGGCCCGCGAGGCGTGGGAAGTGGAGGCGCAACGCCGGCGCGAGGAGGTGGAACGTCACGAGCGGCGGGTCGAGGAGCGGGAGAGCTTGATCGATCGAAAGCTCAACACCCTCGACGACCGGGAACGCGAGCTCAAGCGTCGCGAGCAGGCCACGGCTGAACGTGATAACGACCTGAAGAAAAGGGACGATGATCTCACTCAGGTGATCGCGGAGCAGCGCACTCGGCTCGAGCGCATCTCCGGCCTGTCCGCCGCGGAAGCCAAGGACATGCTCAAGCAGGAGATGACCGACGCGGCCAAGAGCGAGGCCGCGGCGATCGTTCGCAATCTGACCGAAGAGGCCAAGCGCAGCGCCGATCGAGAAGCCAAGAAGATCGTGGCCCTGGCGATTCAGCGCCTGTCCGCCGAGACCACCGCTGAGACGACGGTCTCGGCTGTGGCCCTGCCGAATGACGAAATGAAGGGTCGCATTATCGGTCGGGAAGGGCGCAACATCCGCGCCTTCGAAACCGCGACCGGTGTGGATGTGATCATCGATGACACGCCCGATACGGTGATCGTTTCCTGTTTCGATCCGGTGCGCCGGGAAACCGCGCGGCGCTCGCTCGAGCAGCTCATCAGCGATGGACGGATTCACCCGGGGCGGATTGAAGAAGTGGTGGCCAAGGTCCGCGCCGAAATCGAGGCGGACATCGTGCAGGCGGGCGAGCAGGCGGCCTACGAGACCGGAATTCACGGGATGCACCCGGAGCTGATGAAGCTGGTCGGCCGCATGAAGTACCGGACGTCCTATGGCCAGAACATCTACTACCACTCGAAGGAAGTGGCCTGGCTGGCCGGCATCATGGCGGCGGAGTTGAAACTCGATGTGCACTTGGCCAAACGGGGCGGGTTGCTCCACGATATCGGCAAGGTCCTGACCCACGAGCACGAAGGCACGCACGTGGAGCTGGGCGTCGAGGTCGCCAAGAAGTACGGCGAGACGCCGGTGGTCATCAATTGCATCGCCGCTCATCACGACGATGTCCCGCACGAATCTCCCATCTCGGTGATCGTACAATCGGCCGATCGGGTGAGCGGCTCCCGTCCCGGCGCCCGGCGGGAAGCCTTCGAGACGTACGTGAAGCGACTCACCAAGCTGGAGGAAATCGCCTCGGGATTCTCGGGCGTCGAAAAGAGTTTTGCGATCCAGGCTGGGAGGGAGGTACGCATCGTGGTGGTTCCGGAGGCCGTGGACGACGCCCGGGCAGCGGCGCTGTCCGAAGAGATCGCCAAGCGCATCGAGACCGAGCTTCAGTATCCCGGCCAGATCAAGGTGGTGGTCATTCGGGAGACGCGCTCGGTGGGTTATGCCCGCTAAGCTCATCGACGGCACCGCGATTGGGCGTGCCATGAGGACCGAGCTGCTTCCCCGGATCGCCGAGTTGAAGCATCGAGGCATCACCCCAGGGCTCGCCGTGATCCTGGTCGGGGAGGATCCCGCGAGCCAGGTCTATGTCCGGATGAAGGGCAAGGCTTGCGAAGAAGCGGGGATCTGCAGCGAGACGCTGCGCCTCGCGGCGGACACCGCCGAGAACGCGGTCATTGGCGAGATCGACCGCTTGAATGCGGACCCCCGCATCCATGGAATACTGGTCCAGACACCGCTCCCGAAACACCTGAACAGCGCCCGCGTGCTGCATCGAGTGGATCCGCGCAAGGACGTCGACGGATTTCATCCGGAGAATGTCGGAAAGGTCGTCCTCGGTGATCCGACGGGGTTCCGGCCCGCCACGCCGTTCGGGGTGCAGCATCTGCTGCTCAAAACCGGGGTGGAGACCAAGGGCGCTCACGTGGTAATCGTGGGCCGGTCGAATATCGTCGGCCGGCCCATGGCCGCGCTGCTCATCCAGGACGGCCCCGGAGGGAATGCCACGGTCACCATCTGTCATTCGCGCACCCGGGACCTGCCTGCGGTGACCCGGCTCGCGGACATCCTCATCGTCGCGATCGGCAAGCCGAAGTTCGTTACCGGGGAGATGGTGCGCCCGGGCGCCGTGGTCATCGACGTGGGCGTGAACCGGGTGGCAGATCCGGCGAGGGAGAAGGGGTATCGCCTCGTGGGCGATGTGGATTTCGAAGCCGCTCGCCACCTGGCTTCGGCCATTACCCCGGTTCCCGGCGGGGTGGGCCCCATGACCATCACGATGCTGCTCTACAACACGGTCCAGGCGGCCACTCAGTGGGCGGACTAGACCTCTTTCCTCCGGCCACACCATCTCCGGCGGAAGGAGCATGGAGCGTGCTGGACGTGACCACCCACGCCCGGCGCGTGATCGAGGCCGGACTGGGCCTGATCTGGGTTCGGGGGGAAATCACCGGATTCAAGGCGTACCGGAGCGGGCACTGGTATTTCACGTTGCGCGATCCCCAGGCGCAGGTCCGGTGTGTCATGTGGCACACCGACAATGCCAGGCTTCCATCCGCGCCGGTGGAAGGCATGCAGGTGTTCGTCGCGGCGCGGCCCACCATCTGGGAAGAGCGCGGCGAGCTTCGGCTCACGGTGAAGCAGATGGTGCCCACCCAGGACGGCGGTACCTGGCAGGTACGGCTGGAGCAGGCCCGGGAGGCGTTACGCCGGGACGGCCTGCTCGATCCCGCGAGGAAGCGGCGTTTGCCTGCGTTCCCCGGCCGGATCGCGATGGTGACCAGCCTCGACGGCGCCGCCGTGCGCGATGTCATCTCGGTGCTGCAGCGTCGCTGGCCGCTGGTGACCCTGTTCGTGCTTCCCACGCGGGTCCAAGGCGAAGGCGCCGAGCGGGAGATCTGCGCCGCGCTGCGGCGCGCCGATCGGATTCCCCATCTGGATCTGCTGATCGTGGGGCGTGGTGGCGGGAGCCGGGAAGATTTGTGGGCCTTCAACAGCGAGGCGGTCGCGCGTGCCGTGGCCGCGTCCCGTGTGCCCACCATTTCGGCGGTGGGACACGAAACCGATGTCTCCCTCACCGATCTGGTGGCCGATGCGCGGGCCCCCACGCCCTCCGCGGCCGCGGAGGCTGCGGTGCCCGATCGGGAAGCGGTTTCCGGCTCGCTCGCCGCCCTGGCGCGTCACCTGGCCCAGGGACTCACCCGCCGGACCGCGGTCGTCTCCCAGCGGGTCGATCGCATGGGCGACCGCCTGCAGATGAATGTGATGGCGGTGCTGGAACGCTCGTCGGCCCGGATCGCCCAAGCCGCGGCCGGATTGGATGCCCTGAGTCCTCTGCGCGTCTTGCAGCGGGGCTATGCCGTCGCCCGTTCCGACGCTGGGATCGTTCTCAAGCAACGCGCCCAGTTTACCCCTGGCTTGGGTTTTCGGCTTACGGTCACTGATGGCGATGTGCGCGCAGAAGTTCTGGATTTGCCACGTCCAGCCGGTACCTCCGCTCTCTCGTCCCCCTCTCCCGCACGGGAGAGGGGACAGGGGTGAGGCGGGGTCAGGCATGCCGGACAAGGCGGTTTTCCGGGAGGAGCTCGCGCGGCTGGAAGCGATCGTGCGCCGGCTCGAAGCGGAGGATCTGGATCTCGATGGGGCGCTCGAGTTGTTCGAGGAAGGCGTCAAGCGTCTGAAATTGGCTCGCGAGCTCCTTCAGGAATCGGAGCTCAAGGTGAAGCGGGTCGTGGAGGCAGCCGACGGAACGCTCCGTAGCAGGGACATCGACCGCTAGTCTCGAGAGCTTCTTGCGCGATGCGCGAAGCTCGATCGACGGTGTGCTGGCCGAGTGGTGCGACCGGGTCCAGCGGGAGCTTCCCGATGAAATCGGCGCCGCCATCGCGTACAGCCTGGGGGCATCGGGCAAGCGCTTGCGGCCGGCACTGGTTCTGGGAGTTTTCAGCGAGCTCGGTGGGGCCGGCGACGCGACCGAGTTGGCCGCCGCGCTGGAGGTCATTCACACCTACTCATTGGTGCATGACGACCTCCCCTGCATGGACGACGATGATCTGCGCCGCGGGCGTCCCACGACCCACCGCCGGTTCGGTATCGCGGCGGCGACCGAGGCCGGATTCCGGATGGTCCCACTGGCGGCCCGCGTTCTCACCGCGGGGGCCACGCGCCTCGGCCTGTCGAGTGGGACGCTGGCCGCGATGGGGCGCGAGGTGTTCCAGGCGGCCGGCGCCTCCGGCATGATCGGCGGCCAGGTGCTCGACCTCGAGGCAGAGGGACAGCGGCTCGATGCGTCGGCCGTCGGCGAGATCCATCGGAAGAAGACCGGGGCGTTGATCACGGCGTCGGCCGTGGTGGGGGCCCTGGCGGCTGGCGCGCCGCCGGTCAGAGTCGAGGCGGTACGGGATTTCGGACGCGAGATCGGATTCGCATTTCAGGTGGTGGATGACGTGCTGGACGCCACCGCGACCTCCCAGGAATTGGGTAAGACGGCGGGGAAGGATGCCCGGCAACACAAGGCGACATTCGCGACCGTGTACGGAAACGAAGCCGCGCTGGCGCAGGCGCGGGCCTCCACGCGCAACGCCGTAGACCATCTCGCCGTGGTGGGGATACATTCAAGCTTGCTCGCCGGCCTGGCGAATTTCGTCGTCAGCCGGCGCTCCTGAACGGATGCCATGACACTGTTGGACGGGATTTACGGACCCGATGACGTCCGGCAATTGCCTCGCGAGCAGTTGCCGGCACTCGCGGCTGAGGTGCGCCAGCGCCTGATCGAGGTGGTCTCCCAGACCGGCGGGCACATCGGCGCGGGCCTCGGTGTGGTCGAGCTCACGGTCGCCTTGCTCGCCAGTTTCGACTCGCCCCGCGACAAGATCGTCTGGGACGTCGGGCACCAGGGATACCCCTGGAAAATCCTCACCGGCCGGAATGCGGAGCTCGGTACCCTGCGGCGGGCCGGCGGGCTCGCGCCGTTCCTGCGGCGCAGCGAAAGCCCGCACGACATCTTCGGCGCGGGCCACGCGGGAACGGCCATGTCCGCGGCACTCGGCTTGGCCACCGCGCGAGACCTCAAGGGTGAGGCGTTCCACGTGCTCGCGGTGGTCGGTGACGGCGCATTCACTTCCGGCCTTGCCTACGAAGCCGTGAACAACGCCGGTCACTCCGACCGCGACGTCATCCTGGTGTTGAACGACAACGGGATGTCCATCGCCCCCAACGTGGGCGCCATCAACAAATACCTGGGCTCGATCATCGCGAGCCCGGCCACCAACCGGCTCCGGGAGCGCGCCAAGCATTTCGTCGAGAAAGCGTCGCACGTGGTGGGGGGACCTTCGCTCATCGAGTTCGCCAAGAACCTGGAAGAGAGCATCAAGAATCTCTGGTCACCGGGCATGCTGTTCGAAGAGCTGGGATTCCGCTACTTCGGACCCATCGACGGCCATAACATCGACGCCCTGTTGCGGACGTTCGAGCTGGTAAAGGGTCTCCGAGGGCCGCGGGTCATTCACGTGATCACGGAGAAGGGTCGTGGCTTCCCGTTGCAGGAGCCCGACCTGGAAAAATTCCACGCGCGCAATCCATACGATCCGGTCACCGGTCTCCTCAGGCCCTCCACCGGCGGACCTCCGTCCTGGACCAAGGTCTTCGGCACGGCCATCACGGAGCTCGCCGGCGAACACCCGGAGATCGTGGCGATCACCGCCGCGATGCCGTCCGGTACCGGGACCGACATCTTCAAGAAGAAATGGCCGGCCCGCTTCTTCGATGTCGGCATCGCCGAACAGCATGCGACCACGTTCGCGGCGGGCCTGGCCGTCGGAGGCATCCGGCCCATCGTCGCGATCTACTCGACCTTCCTGCAACGGGCCTACGACTGCGTGATCCACGACGTCGCGATCCAGTCGTTGCCGGTGATCTTCTGTCTGGACCGCGCCGGAATGGTCGGGGCCGACGGCCAGACCCATATGGGCCTCTACGATATCGCGTACCTGCTGGCCGTTCCCAACATGACGATTACTCAGCCCAAGGATGGCGCTGAATTGATCGGACTGCTGCGTTGCGCCCTGGCGCACACGGCGGGCCCGTTCAGCATTCGCTATCCCCGGGACAACGCGCCTGCGGCGGCGCCCCCCGCGCCCGAAGTCGCTCCGGTGAAGTATGCCACCTGGGAAACGCTGCGCCCAGGCAAGGAATGCGCCATTCTCGCGGTGGGCGTGATGTGCCAGCCTGCCATGGAAGCGGCGGAGCTGCTCAAGGCCGACGGTTTTGACGTTACGGTGGTCAACTGCCGTTTCATCAAGCCTCTCGATCACCCCATGCTGGAGTCGCTGCTGCGCGATCACCGCGTGCTGGTCACGGTCGAGGATGGGACCAGGGTCAACGGCTTCGGGGCGTACGTCGCGGCCACGGCCGAACAGATCGCGCCCGAGGCCCGGGTCGCGATCATGGGAGCGGACGACCGCACCTACGAGCACGCGTCCCGCGCCGCCCAGCTGGCCGAGGTCGGTCTCACTGCCCAAGGAATCGCTGCGCAGGTGCGGATCGCGGCGGCCGAGGAGAGTCCGGTCGCTCCATGAATGTCGGAGTCGTGGGGAACCCGCGGTACCAGGACCTTCGCGGGCTTCTCGCCCGCGTGGCTGCCGCCGCTCCTCACCACGGTTTCAAGCTGTCCAGCGAACCCAAGCTAGCCAACCTGTGGCCCAAGCCGGTGCCGGCTCTCGATGGCCGGCGGCTGGATCTCCTGTTGACGTTCGGTGGGGATGGCACCCTGCTCAGAGGCGCCCGGCTCACCGCGCCTCATGAGGTGCCTATCCTCGGCGTCAACATCGGCCGGGTGGGCTTTCTCGCCACCGCGTCCCCCGATGATCTGGAAGAGGCGCTCGCGGCGGTGGCGCGTGGGGACTACGAGCTCGAGAGCCGCCGCTCGCTCGAGTGCGTGATCGAAGGGGCGGGCAAGGTCAAACATCCCAATACGGTCGCGCTGAACGACGTCGTGGTGCACAAGTCGGGGGTCGCCCGGGTCATTCATTTGCGGGTGTCGATCGATGAAGAGGAAGTCGGCCAGTACAGCGCCGATGGGATCATTGTCGCTACCCAGACCGGCTCGACTGCCTACTCGCTCTCCGCCGGAGGGCCGATCGTCGTGCCCGGCGTCGATGCCCTCGTGATCACGGCGATCTGCCCCCACACCCTCGCGGTGCGCCCCATCGTCGTCCCGTCGCGCGCCAACGTCGTCATCGAGGTGGTGCCCCCCTGGACCGACGAGGTGCTGGTGTCCTATGACGGGCAGGTGGGAACCCATCTGGAAGCCGACGATCGGGTGCGGGTGCGCCAGGCGCCGACCGTCGTTCGTTTGATACGTCTCGCGAAAGAAGGATTCTTCGCCCGCCTCCGTCGCAAGTTACAATGGGGCGACTTGAGCGACCGCCAGAGGACTTAGAGTGCGCCGAATGCAGAATGCAGACATCCCCCTGCCCCCCTTGTTCCGCGCACTGCGTACTGCGCACTTCTCATGCTGACCGAGCTTCGCGTCCGGGATCTGGCCGTGATTGCCGACGTACGGATTCCGCTCAAGCCAGGCCTGAACGTCCTGACCGGCGAGACCGGGGCGGGGAAGTCGATGCTGGTGGATGCGCTCGCCCTGCTGCTGGGGGAGCGAGCCAGCGCCGATCTGGTGCGTCCCGGCGCCGAACGGGCCGTGGTCGAGGCGGTGTTCGAGCCTCACCGTGATCCCGACCTCGCGGGTGCGGCCGACGAACTCGGCATAGACCTGGGAGAGGAAGGGCTGGTCGTCCGGCGCGAAATCAGTGCCGAGGGCCGCAGCCGCGCCTGGGCCAACGGAAGTCCCACCACGGTCAGCGCACTGTCCCGCCTCGGAGCGTTCCTCGTGGACCTGCACGGGCAGCACGAGGCGCAATCCCTGCTGCGGCCCGCCGCGCAACGGGACATGCTGGACGCGTTCGGCGACGCGCTGGAAGAGCGACAGCAGGTCCGCCAGGCCTTCGAGACGACGGCGCAGCTCAAGGACGCGGAAGAAACCCTCCGCCGCCGTTGCCAGGAGATTCGCAAGCGGGCCGATTATCTCCAGCACGTCGCGCGCGAGATCGCGGACGCGGCCCCCCAAACCGGTGAAGAGGAAGCCCTCGAATCCGAATCCCGCCGATTGTCGCACGTCGAGGAGTTGACCCGCCTCGCCGAACGGCTGAGTGAGTTGCTGGACGCCGAGGAGCACGGCGTCCTGGCGGGACTCGCCGGTGTGGCCAAGACCTTGGGTCAGCTCGAGCGCATCGATCCGGACACCACCAAGTGGAATGAGCTTCTCGATGCCGCCAACGCCGTGCTCGACGAGCTGACCCGGGCGGTCCAGGAGTATGCGTCCGGCATCGAGGTGGATCCCTCACGGTTGGCCGAGGTCGAGCGCCGGCGAGACCTCCTCTTCCGGCTGGCGCAGAAATACGGCCCATCGATGGCCGACATCCTGCGAACTGGTGAAGAAGCCCGGCAAGAGCTGGAAACACTGGAAACCGCGGACGGCGATCTCGCATCGCTCGCCGCGCGCAGAGTCGAAGCTGAGGGCGCTTTGACTGCGGCTGCGGCGGCCCTCACCGCGAAACGTGTGGTGGCGGCCGGCCGCCTTGCCAAGGCCGTGGAGCGGCTGCTTCCCGGGCTGGGGCTACCCGGAGCGAAGTTCCTGGTCGACCTGAAGCCGCTCGACTCGGCCACCGCGAGTGGAAGCGACCAGGTTGCCTTCCTGGTCCAGCTCAATGTGGGTTTGGAGGCCAGGCCGCTGGCTCAGGTGGCGAGTGGTGGAGAGCTCTCGCGTCTCATGCTCGCCCTCAAGGTAGTTCTGGCTTCTCACGACGCCATTCCCACCCTGGTCTTCGATGAAATCGATCAGGGAGTCGGAGCGGAAGTCGGAGCGAGGGTGGCCGAAGCGCTGGGGAAAGTCGGTCAGAGTCGGCAGGTGCTGGTCATCAGCCATCTGGCGCACATTGCGGCCCGCGCCGGCCACCACATCAAGGTGGTCAAGCGCCCGAAGAAGGGTGTTGCGACCGCGGAGGTCGAGGTGCTCAGCAAGAACGAGCGGATCGAAGAAATCGCTCGGCTGCTGGGGGACCCCGCGGATCCCGGGCTCCGGCGTCACGCCGAAGAGTTGCTCAGCCGACAGCTGGTGGAGGCGTAACGCCGCTCAGGGCATCGCCTGCACCTCTCCCCACAACCGATAGTACGTCCGCAAGTACATCGTCAACACCGTCGCCCTCGGCGTGAACCCGCCACTGCCGGAAAGCGCCGTCTGATAACTCACGCCCGCCTCAATCGGCAAGCGGCCGCCACGTGCCAACACGCGATAGGCGATCCCCCCGCCAAGGCTCAGCGATCGCATCGCCGTTTGTTGCTCCAGGAGCGGTGTCGAAGCTCCTGCCGGTCCCCCGGAATACCGATCTGCTGCCTTGCGGGAGTAGGAAGCGGATCCGTAGATCCGAAATCCTTCGGCCAATCGAATCGCGGGAAAGGCCGCCAGCCAGAGCGCGTTCCCGGGATCTCGCGTGAGGACGGAAGTGGCACTGGCCAGTGCGATCGGTTGATTCGGCGGCGTGATTCTCCGCGCAAGGATGCCTGGTTGTTGCCAGTTGTAGGAGCCGGCCAGCGTGAGCGATACCGGCCCGGGATCGAGAGCCGCCTCCATGCCCGCCACGAAATCGGTCTGCCGGTCTCCCGTGCCGATGTCGACCAGATTGTCCGGTGAATCCGTTGCCGCGGTGGGCAGGCGTACGACGCCGGTGGCCATGAATCGCACCTTGGGCCTCCGGACTATTCCCCAGTGCGCTCCCAATTCGATATCGCCGAGGTGCGGGCGCTTGCTGTAGGCGGGAATGGTCGCCTCATAGCCGAATGACGTGCTGCCCAGAAGGCTTTGGATGTCTGTGGGAGTGAACCGTTTGGACGGCAGCGGCATGGCTACCAATGGCGCCCCCAAAACTCCGGCGCTCGACAGATCCGCCGAAAGACGGGAGATCACGTCGGTGATCGCCGATCCTTCGGGCGAGCCAGCCGTGGGAACGGCCGGCGGAAGAACCGGCGCAAGCCCGGTGGGAGAAACCCCTGAAAGGGCGACGAGAGCCGATTCGAGCGCTCGGGTTCGGGCGAGCAGCTCGGCACAGGAGGGACTCCCCGGGCAACTCCCGCCGGTGGCGATGCGTGATTCGATGGCCGTGGCACTGGACTCGAGCTGAGAAACGAGCTGCATGATCCGCGACGGTCCCGCCGGGTTGCCGGATTCAAACGCCGCCGCCTGATTCCACCCGGCGTTTCCCGACGTACTGTCCACGGCGATCGCGGCGTTCACTCGGGTGACCACGATAGGTAAGGTCGCGGTGAGAGTCAGGCTGCGAAGCAGTCCCACGGAAAACTCGAACGGGAATCGCCGCACGTCGGCGTCGACTCGGGTGAGGACCGAGCCGAGACTGAGGCGGTAATTGGGGTTTCCGGTGATCGCTCGTACCGCCGCCTCCGGAGCCGCCAGGCTGGGAAAGAGGTTCCAGCCGGCGGAGTCCGAAGAGAGGTATTTCCCCAGCGGGATGACGTCCCCGTTCTGGTCGAACATCCGATCCCAGCTCTGGTACTCGGGAGTGAAGGAAACGCGGAGGGTCCCGGCAGGAATCAGGCGGGCATCGATGATCTGCGCTTCAGCCCGCCCGTGCCGGGTCAGGAGCATCGCCACACTGAGGCAGACGCCCCTGGCTACGCGCTGAAGGTAAGTCATGAGGCCGGGAATCTAACGACCTCAACCGGCCTCTAGTTCCCCGCGCGCACCAACTCCACGTCCGGCTTCACCTCGTCATCCAGTCGCACCCGGTTCCGTTCCGTGCGCACTACCCGAGAGAACAACGAGAGATCGCGATCGAAGAGGAAGCGGAAGAGCAGCTTGGTCCAGGAGTAGTGGGAGTAGAGCGAGTGGTAGTACTCGGGCGCGATGGCGCGAATCTGCGGCAGCCGATTCCAGGCCACCGAAGGGAAGTCATGGTGCTCGTTGTGGTAGCCGACATTGAAGGCAATACGGTTGAGCGGCCCGTAGTAGCTGAAGGTTTCCTGGTCCCCGTCGGATGTGGTGTAATGGCGCTGGATCCAGCGCGCCCCAAGCGGATGGAGACCGATGGAGAAGAAGAGCGACAGGGCGAAGTAGGTGAACGCTTTCGGTCCGAGCAGGAGCAATACCGCGACGTCGAACCCGATCTGAATGACGGCGTTGGCAACGGTCCAGCGGTCCACTACCGCGATTTCTCGCAGTCGCCAGGGCCGGGTGAGCTGGAAGAAGGGATAGAAGAGCAGCCAGACCGCTTTCCCGAGGGCCGAGTGACCGATCAGCCTTGCTTCCCAGACGCTGGGGATGTCGGCGTCCAGCTCGTAGACCCCCTGAAAAGCGTGATGCTTCAGATGGTATTTCTGGAACGAAACGGCGCTGGGGAAAAACAGGGGGAGATTGGACATCACCCCGGTGAGAAAATTGGGAAACTTTTCCCGGAACACCAGACGATGGGCACACTCATGGACGATCACGAACAACGCGTGGTTGGCAAAGGCACCGATGCAGTAGGCGACCGCGAACACGACCCACCACGGTGCCTGCGCAACCAGAACGGCCAGCGCGAGCTGGAGGGAGACGATGCCGAAACCGTACCAGAACGTTTGCGAATTGGGACCGATCAGCTGACGGATTTCCGGGTGTTTCCGCAGGATCTCCTTGGTGCGATCCCGGTGCGGCTCCGGAGCGTTCGAATGCACGAAATCCGACTGAGGGTGCGTCATGGAGCCGATCGTGTTATGGGAATACAGCGGGTCGAGAGAATCGGACCCAGTGAACGTCGTGCGAGATGAATGCACCTCAAATTACCAAGCTTTCCCCGATTCGAACAGTCGCCGGTTGTGATGCATCGCGGTTGTCCTCATCTTCAGCACGGCCGGGGTGGCGAAATCGGTAGACGCAGGGGACTTAAAATCCCCTGGGGGCAACCCCATGTGGGTTCGAATCCCGCCCCCGGCACCTCACCCCTGTCC
>JACQVB010000198.1 GCA_016209985.1 Gemmatimonadota bacterium
CTCCTGGAGTGCGCTCGAGCGCGACCCCCGGCTGAGACGCATCACCTTCGGGCGCTCGCCCGAGGCCGACGTGCGGGCGTCCGAGGTCAAAATGGACTCGAGCGGAAGTCGCTTCCGCATGCATTTTGGCACCGAGACGCGAGCGGTGGAGCTGCCTTTGCTCGGCGACTTCAATATCAGCAATGCGCTGGGTGCGGCGGCGGCGGCCTGGGGCCTGGGCCGCGCTGCGGCCGAGATCACGGCGAGACTCGCTTCGGCGCCGCAGGTTCCAGGACGTGTCGAGCGCATCGTCGCCGAGCCGTTTACCGTGTTACGCGACTATGCGCATACCCCGGACGCGCTGGAGCGGGTGATCGATGCGGTGAAGCCGCTCACCAGGGGCCGGCTCATCGTGTTGTTCGGAGCGGGAGGAGACCGTGACCGGCGCAAGCGGCCGGTCATGGGGCGGATTGCGGCTCGGGGTGCCGATCTGCCGATCGTGACCTCGGATAACCCGCGTACGGAAGACCCCGGCGCGATCATCGACCAGATCGAGGAGGGTATGGGGGAGGTGGCGCACCTGCGGATCGTGGACCGGCGAGAGGCGATTCACCGGGCGTTGGGATTGGCCCAGTCCGGCGACTGCATTCTGCTGGCCGGCAAGGGGCACGAGACCTACCAGGTGCTCGGTACGGAGAAAGTGCCGTTTGACGAGCGGGAGATCGTCCTCTCGGCGCTGAAAGCGATGCCGGTAGCATGAGCCGGTGGACTGCGAAGCGTGTGGCGCTGGTTCTGGGGTGCCGTCCCCCTCTCCCGAAGAGCTTGCCCCGAGCGGAGCGAGGGGGAGAGGGGACGGGGGTGAGGTTTCATTCCATCAGCACCGATACCCGCACCCTGGAGGCCGGCTCCCTCTTCGTTGCGCTGGCCGGCGACCGGTTCGATGCCCATGACTTTCTGGAGGACGCCGCGCGGGCGGGTGCCACCGGCGCGGTCGTGCGGCAAGGAACCCGTTCGGTCAAGGGACTGGTTCTCTTCGAAGTTCCCGACACCCTCCGGGCCCTGGGCCAGCTCGCCCGCGCGCGGCGTGACGATATCTCCGGGCCGGTGGTGGCCGTTACCGGGACCAACGGGAAGACATCCACCCGGCAGCTGATCGCGGCGGTCTTGCGTACCGCGTTCCGGGTGCACGCCACCCGGGGGAACCTGAACAACCTGGTCGGCGTTCCGCTCACCATTCTCGGCGCGCCCGCCGATACCGAGGCGCTCGTAGTCGAGGCAGGGGCGAGCGTTCCGGGAGAGAGTGCCCGGTTGCGGGAGATCATTCACCCCACGATGGCGGTCATCACCAATGTGGCCGCGGGCCACCTCGAAGGATTCGGCACGGTGGAAGCGGTGCTCGAAGAAAAGATCGCCCTCCTCAAAGGCGTGCCGGTGGCGATCGTGGGACCGGAGCCGCCGGTCCTGGCCGAGCGCGCCCGCGCGCTCGCGCGCCGCGTCGTCGTTGCCGGGGTGCGCACCAGCGCCGACGTCCAGCCGGGGCGCTGGTGGCTGGATGAATCGGGGCATGCCACGCTCGAAATCGGCGGTCAGGTAATCCGGTTGCCGTTGATCGGGGCGCACCAGGCGGGAAACGCGATGCTGGCGCTTGCCGTGGCCCGGGAGCTCCAACTCGACTTCGTCGCCGCCACGCGGGCGCTCGGGCAGGTGGACCTGCCATCCGGCCGAGGGCAGGTCTTGCACTCCGGGCGGCTGACCGTCATCAATGATGCCTACAACGCGAATCCCGGCTCGCTCTCCGCGGCACTGGACACCGTCCGGGTGATGCGGGGCGGGAGACGGTTGGCGGTGCTGGTCGGCACCATGCTGGAGTTGGGCGGGGAATCCCGCGTCCAGCACGAGCGCATGGCTGACGCCATCGTTGCCGCCGAGCCCGACCTCATCGGAGCGGTCGGGGAGTTCGCGGAGGTGTTGCAACGCCGGGCATCGGCGTTAGGAGATCGACTGGTGACCGCGGCGGATCCCGAGGAGCTTGGCAAACGAGTCGCGTCGCGGCTCCAGGGCGATGAGCTGATTCTGGTCAAGGCGTCCCGCGGCGTACAACTGGAACGGGCTATTCCTTTTTTTCTGCCTGCAACCTGAGGGGCCGTGCTCTACTACTTCCTGGCACCGCTCGCTCGCGACTTCAGAGTCTTCAATCTTTTCAACTACATCACCTTCCGCCTCGCGGGGGCGACGGTCACCGCCATCTTCATCGCGTTTTTCGTGGGGCCGGCCATCATCCGGCGGCTGAAGCGGGGCAACGTGGGGCAGGTGATCCGGGTGGACGGGCCGGCGTCGCATCAATCCAAGCGGGGCACGCCGACCATGGGGGGGCTGATCATCCTCCTCGCCACCATCGTGCCCACGATTCTCTGGGCCCGGTGGGACAACCAGCGCTACGTGCTGGTGGCGGTGGTGGCGACTCTCTGGATGGGATTCATCGGTTTCGTCGATGACTATCTCAAGATCGTCCAAGGCAAGTCCCGAGGACTGATCGCCCGGTACAAGCTGGTGGGGCAGGTGTTCTTCGGTGTCGCCCTGGGACTGTATCTGCTCTTCTTTCCGATCGCGATCAACTTGCAATCCAACACGACCACATTGCCGTTCTTCAAGTATGTGCTGGTCGCGATGCCTCCCTTCCTGTATCTGGCCTTCGTGACGTTCGTGACCACGGCCATGAGCAATGCGGTGAACCTGACCGACGGGCTGGACGGTCTTGCCGCCGGCCTCACGGTGATCGCGGCCGGCACGTTCGGGATCTTCGCGTACCTGTTCGGCCGGGTCGACACCGCCGGGTATCTGCTGGTGTTTTATCTGCGCGGGGCCGGCGAGCTGTCGGTATTCTGCGCCGCGCTCATGGGGGCGTCGCTCGGGTTTCTCTGGTTCAATGCCCATCCGGCGGACGTGTTCATGGGGGACACGGGTAGTCTCGCCATCGGCGGGGCGCTGGGCACCGTGGCCATTCTGCTCAAGTCGGAGTTTCTGCTCCTCATGGTGTGTGGAATCTTCGCCGCAGAGGCGGCCTCGGTGCTGATCCAGACGTCCGTGTACAAGTATCGGAAGCGGACCCGGGGAAAGGAGTACGCCGACAACCACCGGGTATTCCGGATGGCGCCGCTCCACCACCACTTCGAAAAGCTGGGATGGGCCGAGCCCAAGGTGGTGACCCGCTTTTACCTGCTCGGCATCCTGTGCGCGCTGTTCGCCCTGTCCACGCTCAAGGTCCGTTGATTCCGGCATCCTGGAAACGCGGCGAAGTCGCGGTGATCGGCCTCGCCCGTTCGGGCAGTGCGGTGACGCGCTGGCTGAGCGGCGAGGGAATCCGGGTGTACGCATCCGACGCCGCCGATTCCGCGTCGTTGCGGCAAACCGCGGCTGCGCTTCGCCTTCCCGGCGTGGACCTGCAGCTCGGCGGGCACGACCTCGGCCGAATCGGGCGGGCAGCGGCGGTGATCGTTTCGCCCGGAGTGCCGCCTTCGGCTCCGCCGCTCGGCGCGGCGCGGGAAGCCGACCGGGAAATTCTTTCGGAGATCGACGTCGCCGCCCAGGCGCTCACCAGGACTCGGCTCATCGCCATTACCGGCACCAATGGGAAAACCACCACGACCGCCTTGATCGCGCATCTGCTCCAGGCCGCGGGAGTGAAGGCCGTGGCTGCCGGGAATATCGGAAGGCCGTTGATCGAGCTTGCCTCGCTGGCCGATCCACCAGCGTGGGCGGCGGTCGAAGTCTCGTCGTTTCAGCTGCACGACGCACCGCACCTCGATCCGGCCGTCGGCGTCATCACCAACCTCGCGCCCAATCATCTCGACCGTTATGCGAGCATCGAGGAGTACTACGGCGACAAGCGGCTCCTCTTCCGGAATGCGTCCGATGGATCGGTGTGGGTGCTGAACGGAGACGATGAGGTGCTGCTGGGGCTTGCCCGCGGCGTGAAGGGGACGCGGCGCTTGTTTCGCCGGCAAGGGCCGGCCGATGCCTGGTACGATGCGGCGCGGCGGCAGCTCATGCTGGACGGCGAGCCGTTGCTGGCCCGCGACCGGTTGCCTCTGCTGGGAGACCACAACGTGGAGAACGCGCTCGCCGCCGCCCTGGCGGCACGCGCTGCGGGCGTCGCTGCCGCGGAAGTCGCGCGAGGCCTTCCCGCGTTTCGCGCGTTGGCCCACCGGCTGGAGCCGGTGCGCGAGTTCGCTGGCGTGCTTTGGTTCAATGATTCCAAGGCGACCAACGTCTCGGCGGCCACGGTCGCCATCCGTGCCATGGACCGGCCCTTCGTGTGGCTCGCGGGAGGCCGCCACAAGGGAGAGCCGTATACTACGCTCTCACCGTTACTCGCTGAACGATGCCGCGGAGCCGTCGTGTTCGGCGAAGCCGCGCCACTCCTCGAGCGGGATCTCGCGAGAGCCATCACGGTGGAGCGGGTGCCGGACCTGGAGGCGGCGGTAACCCTCGCCCGGCAGCGCGCGCGGGCCGGCGATGCCGTTTTGCTCTCGCCCGCCTGTTCCAGCTTCGATCAGTTCCGGGATTACGAGCAGCGCGGGGACTGCTTCCGGGAACAGGTGAACGCGCTCCGATGAGTGGCCCGGCCCGCGGCGATTCGGCCATCTGGGAGACCCGGCTGATGGGAGTGGTAGCGGCCACGCTGGCGGTGTTCGGCATCGCGGCCGTGTATGGCGCTTCCAGCATCGTCGCGGTGCAGTCGGGTCAAAGCGGATGGGCGTTTGCGCTGCGGCAGCTGATCGGGGTGGCGCTGGGGTTGTTCGTCCTGATCGTGGTGTCACGAGTGGATTACCACTTCTGGCAACGCCTCGCCTGGCCGCTGCTCGGCCTCACGGCTGCACTCTTGCTGGTCCTCCTGCTTCCCGGACTCCGCAACCTCGCCCCCGAGGTCAATGGCTCGCGGCGCTGGATCAACCTCGGGGTGTTCACGGTCCAACCGTCGGAGCTCGCCAAGTTTGCGGTCGTGGTGTGGACGGCCATGCTGGCGACCAAGAAGGACGATGCGGTGCGCGAATTCCGGCGTGGAGTGTTGCCCTTCCTGGTGATCCTGGCACCGCTGGCCGGGCTCGTTCTCATGGAGCCCGACATGTCAACCGCAGTGGAGATCGTCCTGCTCGGTGGCATCGTGCTGTTCGTCGCGGGAGCGAAGATCGGGCACTTCCTCCTGCTGGGTCTGGTTGCCATCCCCGTGGCAGGGCACGAAGCGACCGCGGTTCAGTACCGTCTGGCGCGGATCCTCACCTTCATGAGTCCGGGTGCGGACCTGTCGGAATCCAACTGGCAGATCACCCAGTCCATGATCGGCATCGGCGCGGGGCGCGTCTTCGGTGTCGGGTTCGGCCAGGGACTGCAAAAACTCGGGTATTTGCCCTACGCGTATTCGGATTTTCTGTTCAGCACCATCGGTGAGGAGTGGGGCTTCGTGGGTGTTGGTCTCGTCATCCTCCTGTTCGCCGTTTATATCGGACTGGGGCTGCGAATCGCCCGGACCGCGGCGGACCGGTTCGGCACGCTTCTCGCAGCGGGACTTACCTCGCTGATCGGCGTCACCGCCATTCTGCACATGGCGGTGACGATGGCGCTGGTTCCCACAACGGGCCTTACATTGCCATTTCTCTCCTACGGTCGCTCGAGCCTGTTGATCTCGCTGCTGGCCACCGGGGTGATCATCAATATCGGGACGAACCGGACGCGAGGTCAGATCCGGTGAAGAAGGATTGCCGCCGCCCTCTGCCGCTGGTTTTCGCGTGAAGGTCATCATCGCCGGAGGCGGCACCGGCGGGCACCTGATGCCGGCCCTCGCACTGGCGGACGCGTTGGTGGCAGTCCGGGCGGACGTTGAGGTCGTGCTCGTCGGAGCGCAGCGCGGCGTCGAGGCGCAAATTCTCCCCAAGCGACGCTACCGCTACCAACTCCTGCCGAGCGAGCCGATCTATCGCCGACAGTGGTGGAAGAACTATCGCTGGCCGCTCCTCGCGTGGCGCCTGCTGTCCCAGTGTCGCGCGCTGCTCGACGCCGAGCGTCCGGCGTTCGTCGTGGGCACTGGCGGCTACGCCGCAGGGCCGATGCTCTATGGCGCGTGGCGCCGAGGGGTACCTATCGCTCTGCAGGAGCAGAACGCGCTTCCCGGTATCACCACCCGATGGCTTGCCCGCGCGGCGCGCCAGGTGCATTTGGGATTCCCGGAAGTTGCCCGGTCTTTGCGGGTCGGAAGGCAGACGGCGGTCTATACCTTCGGCAATCCCATTACCCCGCCGCTTCCCACCGATCGTGCGGTCGCGCGCAGCCGGCTCGGCATTCGGGCCGACGCCCGGGTGGTGCTGGTCATGGGTGGCAGTCAGGGAGCCCGGGCCGTCAACCAGGCAGTCGCGGGAATGCTGGACGCCAATCTGTTGAGCGACGTGTGTCTGTTGTGGAGTACCGGGCCTGCTTGGTTCGAGGCGAACCGGAAGTATCACCACCCGCCGGAGCGCCTGGTCCGACCTTTCTGGGATCCCGTGGCCGAAGCCTACGCTGCCGCGGATCTCGTGGTGGCGCGAGCCGGCGCCATGACCACGGCCGAGTTGTGTGCCTGGGGATTGCCCAGCGTTCTGGTTCCGCTGCCGACGGCCGCCGCCGATCATCAGACCGCCAATGCCAAGGCGCTCGACGCGGCCGGCGTGGCGCTGTATCTGCCGGAGTCTCAGCTCACGCCCGAATCGCTGGCTCGCCGAATCCACGAGCTGCTGACCGATCCTGACCGCCGGAACCGAATGTCCGCCGCGGCCCGGGCGCGGGGGCAACCGGACGCGGCAAAGAGAATTGCGGAAGCGTTGTTGCAGGGTATGCTGTAAGCAGGCGAGCGTGGCCGTCGCGGTTGGCCACCTGGATCTTCCGATACGGAGACGCCGGGGACCGCATCAAACGGTAATCGGGAGCGCGAATGACTCAGGTGTCGATTGATAAGGCCTTGGGTGCGGTGGCCCGGACCTACAATCTCGCCCGGGCCTATCCTCTGTCGCACCCGGGCGTGATCAACTCGGCCAAAGAAATCGCCGCCTCGTTGCCCGCTCTATTGGCGGACGGCCCGCTGCAGGTCGAGATCCGGTCGAGCGGTTTTGCCCGGGAGGGCATTGCGATACTTCCGCGCAACCAGTCGCTCGCGGAATTGGCGCGCACCCTGTTTGGGCGCGGTGTCCGCGGCATGGTCATTCACCCCGGAGTGCAAGTGGAACACCTGCTGGCGGTGTTTCGCGTGGCGGACGGGTCGTCGGCTCCTGATGCCCCTTCGCTGGGGAACGTATCATTGTTCACCGGACGGGCACCGGAGCGGCTCGGGGCCAAGGCGTTTTCCTCACGCTCGACCGGGATATTCACCGGTGCTACCCTGCCGCCCGAGGTGGAGGCCCGGCGTCTGCTGGAGCACTTCGCGATTGGGGCGAACCCGGACCATCGGCCGGCTGTCCTGACCCGCTATGGGGAACTGGCGCCTGCGCTGTTGCGGCTGGGGGACATCCGGCTGATTGCCGACATCGTCGCAGCGGTGTACCGCGTGAGTAAAGACGCCGATCCCATGGATGCCGCATACGGTGCGGCGGTCATCAACACGTTAGTCGACGAGCGGACCCTGGTGGCGATCGTGCATCGGCTGGGATCGGAGCGGATAGACCCTGCGGAACGGGAAGGCTTGACGGCCGCGGTCGCGGCGGTGGCGCCGCGCGCGGCACGAGTGGTGATCGACGCCTATCTGGCGTCCCCGGAATCCCGCGGCACCTATCGGGCGGCCATGCGGATGGCCGGCGAGCGGGCGATCGAGGCGCTCGCGGTGAGGCTGGAGGGAGAAAGCGAAGGGGTGAGCACGGCCACCGTCGGTCTGATCGGTGCCGTTGGCCCGGGATCGTCTGCGGTCCTGGTGCGCTTCCTTCGGCACCATTCACCGGTGTTACGCCGCAGCGCCCTCCTGTCGCTGGCCGAGGCCCGTCCCTCTGACCTGTCCGCGATGGCGGCTCCGCTGCTGCGAGACCCGGCACCTCGGGTACGGGCGGCGGCCGCTCGGGCCATTGCGGCGGCCGGCGATCCGGCATGGCTATCGCTCATTCGTTCGTACTTGGACAGCGAGCCGGACGAAGAGGTGATCGTCGAAGTGATAAATGCGTTAGGAAAACTGGGCGCCATTTCGGAGGCCGGAACAGGACCAGCGGCGACCGGCTTGGTGGCGGACTATGCGGCACCGGAAGCCAAACGGCCCGCGAAGGTGCGGGTTGCGGCGGCACGGGCGCTGTCCCAGAACAGCTCTGCCATCGCGCGTAAGGCCCTGCAGAGCCTGCGCGCCGACGCCAGCCCTGATGTCCGCGAAATCGCAATCCGGGCTACCACGTGACGACGTGCGCGGTGCGGGCCACAGAGACCTCCAGTGCCAGTGCGATCATCGCTGGCATCGCCAAACGCGTCGTAGACTACTTCTCCTCCCTGCGGCGCGCGACAAGGCGATGGCGAGTCTACGCGCGGAGCGCGAATAGCTGCTTCCGCGTCGCCACGTACGGGCATGCCGCCGCCTTGGACATTCGGTAACTTTGCCGAGCGAAGAGCGCGCGCCTCTCGGTGGATGCCAAGGACATGACCAAACCGGGTCCGGAAGGATGGCAAGCCACACGCGGTGCCGCTCTCTTCACCGCGCTGGCAACGCTGGCCTGCGGTGGAGCGCCTACCGCGCCGGGGAGTGTGGGGAGCTTTACGGTCTCACCGGTTAACCCGGCCGCGATTGAGCGCATCAATCCCCTGGGTCACATGACCACGCCATTCAACGCGCTGCCGCAGGGACGAGTCTACTTGGTCCTCAAGGCTCCCGCCGCCGAAAACCCCGTCCTCGCGCCCGCCGCGGGAACGGTAAGCTGGATCCTGGGACCTAAACCCGACTACCGGCTCGAGGTTCAGGTCAGCCCCACGGTCAAGTATTTCATGGATCACGTGTTCCCCGAAACAGGGATCGCTGTGGGTTCCCGGATCGAAGTGGGCCAGCGAATCGCCAGGCACTCGGGTGCTACTTGCTGTGTGGACTTCGGGGTCCTCAACGACGAGCTGGTCCTGCCTGGCTACCTGGATCGGCGACGCTACTCGCCGCAAGCGCTCCTGGCCGACGCGCCGCTGAAATACTTTGCCGAGCCGGTGCGATCGCGGCTCTATGCCAAGGTGACGCGCGTCGCGGGTGGACTGGATGGGAAGCACGACTATGACGTAGCGGGGCGGCTGGTGGGGAACTGGTTTCTGCAAGGGACGCCACCGGAGGGCAGTCTGCTCCCCGAGAATTGGCCGCGACAGCTCGCCTTCGCGTACAGCAATACCCATCCGGACATGATCCTGATATCGGTGGCGGGCTCGCTGGCGCTCACCAATCTCTTCGCGGTGCAAGACGGCGCCCCGGATCCCGCCCGGGTATCTGTGGCCAGCGGTCTGGTCGAATACCGGTTGTTTCAGAAGAACCCACCGGCAAGCGAGGGCGATCTCAAGGGCGCCGCCCTCGGCGCGATGTTGGTGCGGATGTTGGATGAGAGCCGGATTCGCGTGGAGATTTTTCCGGGGAGCGGGGCCGTCGCGTCGGGGTTCACCGCCGAGGCGAAGATCTACACCCGGTAAGGAGCGCGGCGGATGCCAGAAAACCGGCCGTTCGCGCGTTTGACTTGTGGCCATTCGCCTCGCGAGCCGCTCATGAAGACAAGAATCCTGCTCGTCTGCATTCCGCTCCTGGTCTGGGCCTGTGGTGATTCCACTGGTCCCATCGGCGGTCTGCCCCGCCAGCTCAGTTCGGCGGAAACGCAGCTGGTGGAGACCGACAACCGATTCGCGCTCAAGCTCTTCCAGGAAATCAACCGCTTGCACCTCGGGAAGAACGTCTTCATATCTCCGCTCAGCGCCGGGATGGCGCTGGGGATGACCTACAACGGCTCGGCCGGGACCACCCAGGAGGCGATGCAGCGGGCGCTCCAGCTCGAGGGGCTCACGGTCGATCAGATCAACACGTCGTACCAGAGCCTGATCGAGCTGCTGCGCGGTCTCGATTCGCGGGTGCAGTTCCAGTTGGCGAATGCCATCTGGTACCGCCAGGGCTTCGCGGTCAAGGCGCCCTTCCTCGATGTCAATAAGCGCTATTTCGACGCCACCGTGAGCGCGCTCGACTTCGGCAGCCCCTCGGCGGTGACCACCATCAATCAGTGGGTGAAGGACAAGACCGCGGGAAGGATCGACAAGATGGTGGATCAGATCGACCCGGAAATTGTCATGTTGCTGATGAACGCCATCTACTTCAAGGCTTCCTGGACTCAGCAGTTCGACAAGAGCCGTACCGCGAACCTTCCGTTCACGTTGATTGATGGAACCACCAAGTCGGTGCCGACCATGTTCGGGCCGGATCATGATTTCGGGTCTTTTTCCAATGCTTCCGTGCGCGCGATTGACCTCCCATACGGTGGCGCCGCCTATTCCATGACGATTCTTTCTCCGGCGGCGGGAAGGAATGCGGACTCGCTGGTAGCGGTGCTGGATCAGACTCTATACTCGGCCGCTATCTCGGGCCTGCATGATGGAGGCGATGACTTCTACCTGCCCAAGTTCACGCTCTCCTTTGGTGTCAAGATGAACGATGCGTTGGCGGCGCTGGGCATGCAGGTGGCGTTCGATCCGGGCGCGGCGGATTTCAGTAAGATCGGCGATGGGCTTTACCTCAGCTTCGTCCAGCAGAAGACCTGGGTGGACGTGAACGAGGAGGGGACCGAGGCGGCGGCGGTTACCAACGTTGGAGTCGGGGTCACCAGTGCGCGTGAGCCAACCCGGGTTGATCGGCCGTTCGTGTTCGTGATCCGGGAGCGGTTCTCAGGCGCGATTCTATTTATGGGGAAGATCATGGATCCTACGGTGACCACCGCCGGAACTAACTGAGGGAGGGGTTCCCCAGAACCGGGAAAAACCGCTAACGCTCGGTCCAGGAGGAACTTGTGGGCCAGATCTACACCTGCTTGTAAAGTTTATCTGCTGCGGTAAATAAATTACTTGATTTTTCCGTCAAAAGTCCTAAGTTGTGGCCCGTGGCAAACTTAGACTTTAACGGCCAACGGGTCCGCCTCACCAGGGTTTTTCGCGGCCTTACCCAGTCAGAGGTGGCAGCGGAAGTCGCTGCCTCTCCTGCACTTATCTCCCAACTGGAAAGCGGGGGACGGGATCCCAGCACCGAACTGCTGGAAGCCCTTTCTCACGTGCTTGGCGTCGAACCGGCCTTCTTCGCGGAGCGTACCGAGGACGAGTTCAAGGAAGACGAATGCAACTTCCGCCGTCGCCGCACCACGCCCGAACGTCTTCAGAAGCGGCTGCTGGCTCACGGCACCCTGCTTGGGTTGGTCATCCGCCATCTCGAGAAGAAACTCGAGCTCCCGCGCTACGCCGGTCCTGAAAGCCGGGCAGAAACCACTGAAGAGATCGAGCGGGCGGCGGAAACTTGCCGCGAAACCTGGAGTCTCGGCCTTGATAGTCCGGTTTCGGGCCTTGGCCGGCTGCTCGAGCGGTCCGGGGTGGTGCTGTCACGGCTCAAGCTGGAATCGGAAGACATCGACCCATTCTCCCGCTTCGGAATGGTGAGCGTCGTCGAGGTTGACACCGTGAAGGGCGGGTCGCAGGCGATCTTCGACATGGCCCACGAGTTGGGCCACGGAGTCATGCACCGCGGCATTCGGACCGGCAATCCGCAGACCGAAGAGCAAGCGGACCGGTTCGCCACCGCCTTCCTGCTGCCGCGGACCGCCTTCCGTCGGGAATTCTGGGCGGGCGGCCGACTGGATTGGACCTACCTCCTCGAGCTCAAGCGCCGCTGGGGGGCCAGCGTCGCCACCATCGTGCGGCGGGCCTATGAGCTGGACGTGGTCGATGCGGCCACCTACCGGCGGGCGCGCAAGCACATGTACGCGCAGGGCTGGGCTCATGGCGAGCCGGACGAGCCCGAAGTCGAGAAACCGGCGCTTCTCGAAGCCGCGCTGAGCGCGCTTCACCAGAAGACCGGCGCCGGCGTGCGGGAAATCGCGGCGGCGCTCAACTGGAAGCCGACCACGTTCGAATCGGTAACCGGCGTGGACGCCGAGGTACTGGCGTCGGTGAAGCCCGAGGTCTTCTCACTGGGGGCGTATCGCGAGCGCCGCCATGGGACCGGGGGATGATTCCGGAATGCTGCTCTTCGACCCCGACGATCCGCGTCCCGTTCATTTCGTGGGGATTGGTGGTGCCGGTATGAGTGCGCTCGCCCTGATCGCCCGGCGCCGGGGCGTTGAAGTCACCGGTTGTGACACGGACACCAGGGGAGCGGCGGATGTGATCGTGGCCGGGGCGCGGGTCGTCGCCGGTCACGATCCCGGCCACGTCGCCGGCGTGCGCGCGGTGGTCTACACCGCCGCGGTGGCGCCCACCCATCCTGAGCTCGAGACGGCGCGGCGAGCCGGCATACCGGTGATTCCACGATCGGAAGCGCTGCAAGCCCTCGTCGCACGCGGGACCGTGCTCGCGATTGCGGGTACCCACGGCAAGACCACGACGACGGTGATGGCGACCGAAGCGCTGGCGGCCGCCGGACGAAACCCGACCGGAATCGCCGGGGGCCGCGTCGCGCACTGGGGCGGCAATGCGCGGCTGGACGGCGACCGGCTGTTCGTGGTGGAGGCCGACGAGTATGCCAAGTCCTTCCTCGCGCTTCGCCCGGCCGTGGCCGTGGTCAACAACGTGGAGGCCGACCACCTCGAGTGCTATGGCTCGATGGCTGCCCTGGAAGACGCGTTCGTCCAGTTTGCGGAAAGCGCGAAGCGGGTTCTTGTCGGCGCCGACGACCCGGGTGCCGTGCGGGTTGCCAGGCGCCTGAAGGTCCCCGTCTGGCGGGTCGGGACTGGTGCGGGATCCGACCTGACGATCGCAGACGTGCGCCAGGACGCCGCCGGCAGTAGCGCGACCTTGCTGTTGCCCGGCCAGCGGGAGATCCGGCTCACGCTCCGGGTTCCCGGGCTCCACAACGTGCGAAACGCCGCCATGGCGATTGGCGCGGCGGCGGCACTGGAGGCCGATCCCACCGCCGCTGCGGCGGCGCTCGCCAATTTCGCCGGCGTCGGGCGACGGTTCGAGCGGGTGGGCTCCGCTCGGGGCGTCACCGTGATCGACGATTACGCCCACCATCCCTCGGAAGTGGCGGCCACGCTCGCCGCGGCACGGCAGCGATTTCCCACCGCCCGGTTGGTGGCGGTGTTCCAGCCGCACCTCTACTCGCGGACCCAGTCCCTCGGCGGGGACTTGGGCAGAGCCCTGGCTGCCGCGGACCTGATTGTGGTGACCGAGATCTACGCGGCCCGCGAGCAGCCGATCCCGGGCGTGTCCGGGTCGAGCGTCGCGGCGGCAGCGCGGGATGCGGGTGCGCGGGCGGAGTGGATCCCCGAGCGGAGCGCGCTGGGTCAGGCGGTGGCCGGACTGGTCAACGACGGTGATGTCGTGCTGACGCTGGGCGCGGGCGACATCACCGAGGTGGGGCCGGAACTGCTCCGCCGGCTCACCGGTGTAGCCGCATGAGGCGGCGCTGGGTGGTTCTGATCGCCGTGCTGGCCCTGGCCGGTGTCGCCGCCGGAACGCCGCTCGCGTTGCGTCAGGTGGGATTCTTTCGCGTGCGCCGGGTCGAGCTGGTGGGTGTCCGCTACCTGGCGCCTGACTCGGTGATCGCGGCCCTCGCGCTCCGGCCGGACCAGAACGTTTTCGATGACGCCGACCCGATACAGCGGCGCGCCGCAGCGCTGGCTGGCGTGGTCAGCGCCAAAGTCGAACACCGGCTGCCGGGCACGCTTCGAATCTCGATACTGGAACGTGAGCCGGTGGCCTTCGCTCCCGGCCCGGATCGGCTGGTGGCTCTGGATGGCGAGGGACAGCCGCTGCCGTACAACCCGGCAGCGACCGGCCTCGACCTTCCCCTCATCGCGAGGGCTGATACGGCGCTGGTGCGAACGCTGTCGGTCATTCGGCTGGCGGACTCCGCCCTGTTCCAGGAGATCGATGCCGCGAGCCGCGGCCCGCGCGGCGCGATCCATCTCGAGGTGGGCGGAACGCGGGTGCTGTGGTCCGGAATCCCCAGTCCCGATGAGGTGCGGGCGATTGGGGCGGTGCGCCGCCATCTCGCCTCCACCGGCCGCCGCTACGGGGAGCTGGATGCCCGTTTTGAAGGGTGGGTCGTGGTCCGCCGGAGTACCGCATGAAGCGCGGGGAACTGGTCGCGGGACTCGACCTGGGCACGACCAAGACCTGCGCGGTCATCGCCGAAGCGAAAAGCGACGCCCGGGTGCCGGCGATCCGCGTCCTCGGCGTCGGTCTGGCCAAAGGGAGCGGGGTACGGCGCGGCGTGGTGCGCGATCTGGAAGAGACCACCCGGTCCATCGTTCAAGCGTTGCGCGACGCCGAACGCATGGCCGGCGTGAGGGTGCCTTCGCTGACCTGCGGGATCGCCGGCGAGCACGTCACGGCGCGCAGCTCGCCGGGGCTGGCGGCCGTGACCGGTGACGAGATCGGGCGGGAAGACGTCAAGCGAGTGGAAGACGCCGCGCGGGCGGTCAACCTCGGCCCCGACCAGGAGCTGCTGCACGACATCCCGCAGGAGTACCGGGTCGACAACCAGGGCGGGATCAGCGATCCGCTGGGCATGACCGGCCTCCGGCTCGAGGTCGACATGTATCTCGTGTCGGTGCAGAGCACGGCGATTCAGAACCTGAGGAAGTCGGTGGAGCGCGCCGGCTACCGGGTGGCGGAAGTGGTGTTGGAGCCGCTCGCCGCCTCGCTCGCGGTCCTGGCAGAAGAAGAGAAGGAGCTGGGCTGCGCGCTGGTGGAGCTGGGTGGTGGTTCCACCAACCTCGCGATTTTCCGCGAAGGCAAGATCCGGTTCCTCTGGTCCTGTCCCTTTGCCGGTGGCCGGGTCACCAGCGACATCGTACAAGGCCTCCAGGTTCCCCAGGCGGACGCGGAGCGCTTGAAGGAGCGGCTGGGTGTGGCCTACGAGCCGCTGGTCGATCCCAACGAAACCTTCGAGCTGCCCTCCATGCCGGGACAGGGGGTGCGCGTCGCCAAGCGGGAGTTGCTCGCGCACATCATCCACCAGCGGGTGGACGAAATCCTCGGTCTGGTGAACCGGCAAATCGAATCGGCGGGGTATGCCGGCCGGCTGCCGGCCGGCGTGATTCTCACCGGTGGCGGTGCGCACCTGGCGGGCATGGTCGAGCTCTCCCGGGAAGTGTTCGCCATGCCGGCGCGGGCCGGCGAGCCGAACCGCGGCATCACCGGCCTGGTGGACAGCGTGCAGGCGCCGCGGTACGCGGTGCCGGTCGGACTGGCGCTCTACGCGGCGCGGCAACGCCTGCCCGGGTCGGCCGACGGCGACACGGTGGATCGAATCTTCGCGCCGGTCAAGCGGTGGTTGCAGGACTTTTTCTGATGCCCGCCTGAACGGTTGCTGGACCGTCATCCTGAGCGAAGCGAAGGATCTGCCGCTTCAGGATGTGGCGGGATGCAAGCCCAGGACGGCAGATCCTTCGGGCGCTGACGCGCCCTCAGGATGACACCCCTATTCGGAGCCTCGACATGGTCTTCGAGCTGGAAGAAACGGTCGCCCAGAACGCCCGCATGAAGGTCGCCGGTATCGGCGGCGGCGGCGGCAACGCGGTCAATCGCATGGTGGACGAACACCTGACCGGGGTCGAGTTCATTTCGGTGAACACCGATTCCCAGGCGCTGCTCAACAACAAGGCCGATGTCAAGGTCCAGATCGGCAAGAAGCTGACCCGCGGGTTGGGGGCCGGCGCGCGGCCCGAGATCGGCCGGCAGGCCATCGAGGAAAACCGCGACGATGTCCAGCGGGTGCTGGAGGGCGCCGATCTCGTGTTCGTCACCTGCGGCATGGGCGGTGGCACCGGCACCGGTGCCGCGCCGCTCATCGCGCAGCTCGCGCGCGACGTGGGTGCACTCACGGTCGGGATCGTGACCAAGCCCTTCCTGTTCGAAGGAAGAAAACGCATGCGGCAGGCGGATATCGGCCTGGCCGAAATGCGCAAGCACGTGGACACCATGATCGTGGTGCCTAACGAACGGCTGCTCGCGGTGGTGGGCAAGAACGTTCCGTTCCAGCAAGCGCTCAAGAAGGCGGATGAAGTGCTGCTGCACGCCACTCAGGGCATCTCGATGCTCGTCACCAATACCGGCCTGGTGAACGTGGACTTTGCGGACGTGCGCACCGTGATGCAGAACGGCGGGTCCGCGCTCATGGGCACCGGCATCGGTCGCGGGGACGATCGCTCGATCGCCGCGGCGCAACAGGCCATTTCCAGCCCGTTGCTGGACAACATCTCGATCAGCGGGTCATCCGGCGTCCTACTCAACATTACCGGTGGGGAGGACCTGACCCTAGGCGAAGTCACGCAGATCAGCGACATTATTCACGAAGCCGCCGGTGACCAGGCGGAGATTATCTTCGGGACCGCCCACGATCCCGCCATGGAAGGCGAGATCCGGGTCACCGTGATCGCCACCGGGTTCGACAAGACGATGGGGCAGCAGGAGGGCGCCCGCCCCGGCGCGCAGCCGGGTGTGCTGCCGTTCCCGCAGAAGGAGCCGCGGCGCTCGGCCCCCACGCCGATCGTGGTGCAGGCGCCGTCGGCGGCGGCGCGGAGGTCCTCGGCCTTGCCGGCGCCCTCCGGGGAAGTGTCGGAGATGGAGATTCCTACGTTCATACGGAGACAAATGGATTGATGCGTCGGCACGTCGTGGCGCTGGGCGCCATTGCCCTGGCAGGGTCGTTGTCGTTGGTGTGGCTTTCGTCAGCCGGGGCGTTTGGCCGGCTGCCCGTCGCGCGCCCGATCGTGGTGACCGAGGCCTATCGCTATCGGGCCGACACGCTGCACCGTAACGAAGTGCTGGGGACCCTGTTCGAGCGCCGCGGGGTGCCGGCCGCGGAAGTCTCCCAGATTCTCGCTGAAGCTCCCAGTCTGAACCCGCGGCGGGCCCGCGCCGGCCAGCGGTTTTCCTTCCGCTACGTGATCGGCGATTCGCAGCCGGAGCACATCGACACCCGCCTGAACCGGGACAGCGTCCTTCACCTCTACCGTGAGAGTGATCGCTGGCGGGCAGACATCGAGGACGTGTTCTGGCAGGTGGACCGCCAGCGGGTCGAAGGCGTGATGAGCACCTCGCTGTATGAATCGCTGCACGACGCCATTCCCGACAGCGTCCTCCCGCCGTCGGAGCGGGAGCGATTCATCGCGGATCTCGCCGACGGCGTGTTCGGCTGGGAAATCGACTTCTCCCGTGACATCGTCAAGGGAGATCATTTTTCCCTGGTGTATGACCGGCTGACGTCGTCGTTGCATGACGTGCGGTACGGGAGGCTTCTGGCGGCGAAGATCGAGGCACGCCGGCAGCCGAATACCGCCTACCTGTTTCCCGATTCGTCGGGCCGGAACGCCTATTACGACGAACAGGGCAATTCCCTGCAACGCACGTTTCTCAAGAAGCCGGTGGCCTTCCTGCGCATCTCCTCGGGCTTCACCAATCGGCGGTTCCATCCGGTCCTCGGGATTTTCCGGGCCCACCGCGGCACCGACTATGCGGCCCGCTACGGTACCGAGATCTACGCCACCGCCGACGGCGTGGTTCGCCTGGCCGGCCGCGAAGGCGGCTACGGCCTGATGATAGCGATCCGCCATCCGCGCTCCATCGAGACCCGCTATGCGCACATGAGCCGGATTCGGGCCCGCATCAAGCGGGGCGCCCGGGTCAGACAGGGAGAAGTGATCGGCTACGTGGGCGCGACCGGCCTCGCCAGCGGCCCGCATGTCCATTACGAGTTCTTGAAGAACGGCCGCCAGGTGAACGCGCTCAAGGTGGATCTCGGGAAAGGCCATCCCTTGCCCGAGTCGCGCCGTCGGGACTTCGCCAGGCTCAAGGTGGCCTACGAGCAGCTCCTCGCATCACCCGTTCCACCGAGTGTGGCCGTCCGCGGCAACTGAACCGTCCGGCGCACCATCCGTGCAGATCTACCCCGCCATCGACATCACCCGGGGCAAGGCCGCGCACCTCTTCCAAGGCGTCACCGATGATCCGCTCGCCATAGCCGAGCGGTTTCTGGCCGACGGGGGCGGCTGGCTCCACCTGGTCGATCTCGACCGCGCCTTCCAGACGGGCGGCGACAATACTTCAGCAATACGGACCATCGCGCGGTTGCCGGGGGCCAGGGTGCAGTTGGGCGGACTGCTGCGAACGGTGGAGGAGGTGGAGCGGGGGATTGACGCAGGGGCGTCACGAGTCGTCGTCGCCACGGCGGCGCTCCTGGATCTCCCTCTGCTTCGTTCGCTGTTGCAGGCTGCCGGGACGGGGCGCCTCGCAACAGCCATCGACGTGAGGCAGGGACGGCCGGTGCTGCGGGGCACCACCGGGCCGCTCCAAGAAACCGCACCCGACCTTGCGGTGCGCGCGCAGGAAGCCGGCGTCCAGACTATCCTCTATCGTGATCTCGACCGCGACGGGCAGCTCGCCGGCCTCGATCTGGCGGGTGCGGCAGCCCTCCTTCCACTGGGAGCAGACGTGATCGTCGCTGGCGGCGGTTCATCGCTGGAGGAGCTTGGCGCGGCCCGGGCCGCCGGGCTGCGCGGCGCCGTCGTCGGCCGCGCCCTGTATGAGGGCCGGTTCACCGTCGCGGAGGCCATCGCGTGTTCCCGGTAGTGCTGGCCGCGCTGGTCGCCATCGCCATCGCCGCGGCGGTGTATCTCGGTTGGGAACGCCAGGGCAACGCCGGGCTGGGCATGGCCGCCCTCCGCGCGGGCGCTCTGGTCACCCTCATCGTCCTGTTCTTCAATCCCGCGCGGACGCAACGGGTGCGGGGCGGACCTCCCACCGTTCTGCTCGACGCCTCACTCAGCATGGGAGCGCAGGGGGCGCATTGGCAGACCGCGCTAGATACCGCGCTCGAGCTCGCGGCCTCGGGCGGGACGGTGCTCCGTTTCGGGAGTGAGATCGCTCCCTTCGACTCTGTCGCGCCCGCCGCCGGCGCCACGCGTCTGAATGAAGCGCTCCGGATCGCGGCCGGACGCCCCGGTCCGGTCATCGTGGTTACCGACGGGGCGGTAGACGACGCCGATGTGATCCCGCCGGCGTTGCTGCGTGGCGTGACGGTGGTGCTGGTACGCCGCGACACGGTTGCCGATGCCGCGCTGATGGATGTCGTGCTCGAGCCGCGCGTCCAGCGCGGCGATTCGGTGAACGGCGCGGTGCTGATTTCTACCGTGGGCCCCCTCGCGGCGGCCAAGGCGCAGCTCGAGATCTCCGAGGCGGGTCGCCGTCTGGTCTCTCTGGAGTTGCCGCTGCCCCGCTCGCCCGGCGTCGCCCGACGGCCGTTCCAGCTCCCGGGGCGGTTGTTGACGGCCGGAACGCACGTGTTGCGCTTCGAGCTCAAGACTCCGGGCGACGTGGAGCCGGGTGACGACACGCGGCAACGTATGGTGGTCGTGTCCGAGCAGCCGGCGGTGGTCGTGCTGGTGAACCCGTCCGACTGGGAGGGCCGGTTCCTCGTCTCGACGCTGGCGGAGGTGGCGCACACGACCGTGCGTGGCTTCGCGCGGGTGCGCCCCGATCGGTGGGTGGATATGCGCACGCTCGTTCCGGTGAGCGAGAATGAGCTGCGCTCGGCGGTTCGCGGTGCGGCTCTGGTCGCCGCCCGGGGGGACGTGGGTCCCGAGCTCGCGGGTTGGCGTGGTCCCGTGTGGCGCTGGCCCGCCGGGACCGACGTCGCCGCTCAATCGATTCCCGGCGACTGGTACGTCGATGGCCGGGCGCCCGCCTCACCGGTGGCCGGCCGGCTCACGTCGGTCGAGTGGGACTCGGTGCCGCCGCTGGATTTGCTGGTGCCCATGGTAGTGGCAGCGGGAGACTGGGTGGGGTTGCGGGCGAAGCTTTCCCGCCGGGGTGCCGAGCGCCCCGTGCTCGTCGGGCGCGACAGCGCGGGAAACCGGATGGCCACCACCGCGGCGGATGGCCTCTACCGCTGGGGGCTCCGCGGTGGCGCCGCGCGGGAAGCCTATCGCGCGGTGATCGCCGGAACAGTCGACTGGCTGCTCGGCGCCGATGCGATCCGGCGGACCACCAGCCTGACCTCCAGCGAGGTGGTCGCGCGCGGCATGCCGCTCGCCTTCCATTGGACCCGGGATCCGATTCCGGATTCGGCGGTGGTGCGCCTCTCGCGCGGGGATACCAGCCTGGTGTCGATCCTGCGCTTCGATACCGACGCGATGACGCGGCTCGCCGTTCCCCCGGGCGTGTGGCACTGGTCGGTGCTCAATGGAGCCGAGCGGGGCGGGACGGCGGTGGTCGAGGAGTATTCCGACGAGTTTCGCATGCGCCCCGTCACCCTGAACCCGTCCACTTCCGGCGAATGGTACTCCACGATCGAGCTGCGGCCGCGGGAATGGTGGTGGCTCTTCGTGGTGGCGGTGATCGCCTTCTGCGGCGAGTGGGCGTGGCGATTACGCCGAGGTTTGCCCTGACCATGCGGTTATGGGAGCGCATCAAGGCGGTCGCGCTCACCGATGTCGGCGTGCTGGTTCGGGGGCTGGATCGCGACGCGCTGGAGCGGGTGGAGCGGGTGTTGCTGGAGGCGGATTTCGGGTCGGCCTCGTTCGAGCTGACCGGAGATCTGGAAGCGGAGCTCAAGCGGGGGGAGCTGAAGACCCCGGAGCAGGTGCGCGCCTGGCTCACCGCCCGTCTGGTGGGATACCTCGCCGGCCCTCCGAATCCCGGCGCGCTCGCGCTGGGAGATGGCAGCGGTCCCGGTGTCATCCTCCTGCTCGGCGTGAACGGCGTGGGGAAGACCACCCAGGCGGCGAAGCTGGCCCAGTATCTCCGCAAACAGGAAAAAAGCGTTCTCCTCGCCGCGGCGGACACCTACCGCGCGGCGGCCAGCGAGCAGCTCGAGATCTGGGCAGCACGGCTCAATATTCCCTGCGTGACCGGCGCTCTGGGCACCGATCCGGCGGCGGTGGCCTTCGACGCGGTGGAATCGGCCACGGCCCGGAAGATCGACGCGGTGGTGGTGGACACTGCCGGCCGGCTGCACACCCAACGCGACTTGATGGGCGAGATCACCAAGATCGCGCAGGTCCTCGGCCGCAAGCGCCCCGGCGCACCGCACGAGCGGCTGCTGGTGTTGGACGGCACGGTCGGCCAGAACGCGCTCCAGCAGGGGAAAGCCTTTACCGCCGCGATACCGCTTACCGGACTGATCATCACCAAGCTCGACGGCACCGCAAAAGGAGGAGCGGTGATCGCGATCCAGCGCGAGCTGGGCGTGCCGATCCGCTTCATCGGAGTCGGCGAGGGAGTGGACGATCTGGAGGTATTTGAGCCCAACCGATTTGTGGAGAGGCTCCTCTCGGAATGAGTGCGGAGCGCGGAACGCGGAGCGCGGAACTGTGGGGCCCGCTACGGTTCCGGGCGAAGGGCGCTCGGTGCGGGGCACTCCGCGCTCCACGTTCCGCGCTCCGCGTTATCTGATGCATCTCCGCCCCGACACACCGGTCCAATTCCTCAAGGGTGTCGGCCCGCGCCGTGCGGAGGCCCTCGCGCGGCTGGGCATCCGCACCATCGAGGATCTGCTCTATCACACGCCCCATCGCTATCTCGACGCGACCACCGTCACGCCGATCGCGCGCGCCGTAGTGGGGAGTGAAGTCACGCTGGTGGGCAGGGTGGTATCGACCGGAGTGATCCCGACCCGCAAGCGCCTGCGAATCTTCCGCGCCATTCTCCGGGACGACTCCGGTGTCATCGAATGCGCCTGGCCGGGTCAGGCGTTTCTCGAGCGCACCATCCGTGCGGGACAGCTGCTCCTGGTGACCGGTCCGGTCAGGTTCTTTCACGGCCGCAATGTGGTGCCGCGGGAGCAGATCGTGTTGGCGGAAGCTGGAGAGGAAGACGGGCAGGAGGGGCAGAAGGGGCAGGACGGGATAGTCCTCCCCATTTATCCCGCCACCGAGGGGCTCAGCCACCGGCAGATCCGCCGGATCGTTGCCGATCACCTCGATCACCTGCTCGGAGCCGTTCCGGATATCCTGCCGGCCGCGCTGCGCCGCGAGGTTCACGTGCCGGCCCTGGCTGAGGCGTTCCTCGCGCTCCACCGTCCGCCATCAGTGGAGGCAGTGGAAAAGGGACGCCGACGCCTGGCCTTCGACGAGTTGCTCGACCTCCAGCTCGTCGTGACCCGGGCCCGCTACCTCACCAAGTCCTCGCCCAAGGGACCGCATTTCGAGAATCGCAAGCGACTCACCACCGCCCTCAAGCAATCGCTGCCCTTCGAGCTGACGGCCGGCCAGCGGTTGGCCATTCGTCAAACCTTTGCCGACATGATGGGGAAGGAACGGATGCATCGGTTGTTGATGGGCGACGTGGGGACCGGAAAGACGGTCGTTGCCCTCTTTGCCATGCTGCTCGCCGTAGAAAACGGTTATCAGGCCGTCTTCATGGCTCCCACCGAGCTGCTGGCGGAACAGCATGGGCGCACGCTGACCCGGCTGCTGGCAGCGCTCGGCATCGTTCCCGAGATGCTGATCGGCCGCCTGTCGGCGTCGGAAAAGGCCGCCATTCGGTCGCGGGTGGCCGCAGGAGAATCCGGCATCGTCATCGGCACTCACGCATTGATTCAGGAAACCACCGACTTCCGGAACCTCGGCCTGGTGGTGATCGACGAGCAGCACCGCTTCGGCGTCGAGCAGCGGGCGGCGCTGATCGGCAAAGGTGAAACACCCGACGTCCTCCTCCTGTCGGCGACCCCGATTCCCCGCACGCTCGCGTTGACCCTGTACGGCGATCTGGACATCTCGGTGCTCCGGGAAAAGCCGGCCGGCCGCGCACCGGTGCGTACGGCGGTGCGAGGCTCCAAGGCGCGAGCCGAGATCTACCGCTTCATCCGGAGCCAGGTGGAGGCCGGCCGCCAGGCCTACGTGGTGTATCCGGTGATCGAGGAATCGGAACGCATCGATCTCAAGGCGGCGGCGACGATGGCGGCGACACTCGCCGGCGTGATGGCGCCCCTCACGGTGGAGTTGATTCACGGCAAGATGAAACCCGATGCCCGCGAAGCCGTAATGCGCCGTTTCCGGGACGGCGAAGTGCAGATTCTGGTGGCCACCACCGTGATCGAGGTGGGAATCGACGTCGCCAACGCGGCCGTCATGCTAATCGAGCACCCGGAGCGGTTCGGGCTGGCGCAGCTGCACCAGCTTCGCGGCCGGGTAGGGC
>JACQVB010000030.1 GCA_016209985.1 Gemmatimonadota bacterium
GCTGACGACGATCGTCGTGCCAGCCTCGATCATCTCGCCATCAGATACCACGTCTACGCGCTCGCCGTCGATCTCCGCGATCCCGGCCGGGCGGAGCGCGGACGTCGTTTGCCCCACGCGCCCCAACCAGTTTCTATCCCGTTGGGGAGCGGATGCGTAGCCGCCACCGGCACGCAATTCCGTCTCGAGCATGAGCCGCCGCCCGAGCGGGAACCTCGGCAGATACCGCAGCAACACGATGCTCGCAGCCAGCGCGGCGAGCATCGATAACGAAATACGTCCCACCGCACCGGCGAGCGTCCGGGCCGTCGCACCGTGGCCCACCAGCCCCATGGTGAGTCCGGCGAGAACCGCGGTGAAACCGACCACACCCGCGACACCGAATCCCGGAATCACGAAGATCTCCAACGCCAGGAGCGTCAGGCCGACTCCCACCACAAGTAGCTCCTCCCATCCCACCAGTTGAACGATCCAGTGTCCGCCGAGCAGGAGCACGAGGCTCGCGACGCCCAACGCACCGGGCACGCCGAATCCCGGCGTCCGGATCTCGATGAGAATACCCAGCATGGCGAGCGAGAGCAGGAGCGAGGCGATGATCGGATGCGTGATGAGGCGAACGAGACGCTCACCCCAGTTCGGAGAGGAGTACCGCAGCTCGGCGCCCGACAACGCGAGCTGCGACAGCACGTCGTCGATGCTGTTGGCGCGGAAGTCCGCGACGCCATCCCGGAGCGCCTCTTCGGTGGTGAGCGTGAGCAACTTGCCCTTGTCGATCAGGCCGGGGATCACCACGTCGGCGTCCACCATCGCCTCGGCGATTAGCGGCGGGCGCCTGCGGCTGTCGGCGGTCGCACGGAACTCCTTGCGCACGTAGGACACCGATTTCTCTTCGGCGGGCGCCGGTGCCGATCCGGGCTGGCCGATCCGCACCGGCGTGGCGGCGCCGATCGTCCCGCCGTCAGTCATCACGATGCGCTCCGCGGCCAGGCTGATGAGCGCGCCCGCGGAGATCGCGCGGCGGTTGATGAACGCGACGGTGCGCACCGGCGACGACAGCAAAGCGTCGCGGATGACGACGGCCGCGTCGAGCCGGCCGCCGAACGTGTTGATGTCGAGTATCACCGCGGGTGCGCTGTCGCGCTTCGCCTCGTCCAGAATCCGCTGGACGAAGGGCGCGAGCCCCAGGTCGATCATCCCGTGGATCGGGACGACGTGGACGACCTGACGCGCCTGCGCCGGCGCCGCGCGCGCCGTGGCGCCCATCGCGAGAAGCGCCAGTCCGCACGCGGCCAGCGATCGCACGCCGCTCCTCCCGGTCCCGCCCGCTACGCGCATGGTTGCTTCCTCGCCCTCAAATCCGGGTATCACCGGAGTCTGAGCACTTCCGACCGGCAGGTCAACCTGCCACGTTCCTGCTCCAGGCGCAAAAGCCCGCGTCGGCTTCTCGCTCGAAGAATTCCCGCTGGAGTCGCCGGACCAGCGGGATGCTGATCAGCACCGAAACGAAATTGGGAATCGCCATCAATCCGTTGAGCGTGTCGGCGATGTCCGAGACGAGGTCAGCGAACCGATCGCGCCAAGATAGACGAAGGCGAGCCGCCTTTCTCCAACCTCCTGACTCTTAGAGCTTTCATCGTTGACGGATACGGCTGCCGCAGTTCGCCCTCCCTCGGCGTTGCCAGCGCCGCCAGCGCTTCCCACCAACCGCCCTGCTTCCAATCCCGCCCCGGGAGCGCGACTTTTAGCGCATCCCGATGCCGATCGAAACGCCCGACCCTATAGAGGAATACGTTCACATCCTGTTCGCACCGGAAGACGCGGCGCTCTCGGCCGTTTCCCGGCGTCAGGAACAAGCAGGTCTGCCGGCGATCAACATCTCGCCGACCGAGGGAAAAGTGATCGGCGTGCTGCTCCGGGCGGTCGGCGCGCGGCGCGCGCTGGAAATCGGCACGCTGGGTGGCTATAGCGGCATCTGGATCGCGCGGGCACTGGGAGAACCCGGCCGGCTCGTCACCATCGAAATGGATCAACGGCACGCGACCTTCGCCAGGCGGTCCTTCGTGGAGGCGGGCGTGGGTGACCGGGTAGAAATTCACGAAGGTTCCGCCCGTGACATTCTGCCCCGGCTGAAAGAGAAATTTGATGCCGTTTTCGTGGATGCGGACAAGGAGTCGTACCCGTTTTACTACGAGCAGGGAATGCGACTGCTGCGCGTCGGTGGGCTGCTGCTGGGTGACAACGCGTTCCGCGACGGCCGGGTCGCCCACAGCGGGGACCGTGCGCCCGATGTGGAAGCGGTGCGGGAATTCAACCGCCTGGCGGCGAACGATCCGAGGCTCTTCGCCACCATCATCCCCGTGCGCGACGGCCTCCTCGTGGGAGTGAAGCTTGCCGACTGAGCCGCTCATGAACCCGGTACCGACGCGTGCGCGATTGCGCGAGGCGTTGCGTGCCATGGGCGCGTCACTGAGCGCCGGCCGGCTCGCCTCCAATCCGATCGCGCCGATCCAGCGGCCCCATGCACCGGCAGCAATGGTGGAGCACGACCGGATCCGGGCCATTCCCGTCCGGCCGCTTCCCCCGCCGCCGGTGGTGGGTTTTCTGGACGGCATTCAGCGGTACTCCCACGAAGGGAACCTCGGCCTGGTGCCCGTGTTGCGGGCTCACGTTGCCGCGATGGTCCAGTTGCGGGAGGACGGCCGGCTGCGAGTGCGTGCCAAAGTGGAAAAAGATTTCCTGGTTGCGCCGGTGGCCAGGCTCACGCCCGCGCAACGCGACCGGCTGATGGGGCTCGGGCTGCCGGTCCATGAATCCAGGGCCGAGGAGATGGTGCATCCGCTGGTCGATCGCCAGCGGGCAGTCGAGGAAATCGAGCGGGCGCGGGAAGCCATCGAGCACGCGGCCGCGCTGCAGTTCGTGTCCGATTGTCCCGACTTCCTGCTCGTGGTGGATGGCGCAATCGGTGAATACCCGGCCTCCTGGCGGGCCGTCGGCGTCGCCAAGAGCCATGAGACTCAGTTCTTGAGCGGCCCAGATCTGGAAGTCGCGCTTACCCTTCCGTACGGAACGCGAACCAGCGTCTTTGCCCGCACCGGCTCGGCCGGCCGGAAGGTGCACACGTGGTATCTACGGTTGTGGCCATGGGAGGGCGAGGATCTGTTATACGGCCTGGTGCGCGTGGAACGGAATGCCGATGACGAGAGCATGGCTGCAGCCACCGAGCTGAGCGGGTGGCTGCTGTCCGAGCGGACCCCGCTCTCCTCGCCCGATGGGCGGTGGGATCGCCTTCTCTATCCCATCCATGCGGTCGAAGAGAGCCTCAGGGCGCAGGCCGGGAGCTGGGCGTGAACAGAATGCGGAGTGCCGAGTGCGGAGTGTGGAATGGTCGGGCTGGCCACGATGCAGATGAATTGGCATGTGGCTGGGCTTGCCATTCCGCATTCCCCATTCCGCACTCCGCATTGGCACTATGACGCAACCAACCGCCATCCCGATCGGCAGAGTGGTCGCGACCGAGGCGCTTCCCTCGTCCGCGCATCAGTTCCATTTCTGGACCGCGACCGACACCGCCATCGGGATCGGCGCGATCGTGCGGGTGGATGGTCCTGACGGGCGCGTGGTCCATGCGGTGGTGGTGGACGCCCGGGCGTACTCCGATCTCATGACCCCCCTGCACGACGTGCTGGCGGCTGAAGGTGATCCCGCCGGCGCGGCCGCTCCCACCCGCCGGACCGAGATCCGGCTGTGGACCGCCAACGTGCTGCGGCAAACCCCGGAAGAACCGGTGCAACCGGTGCCACTCTCCGAGGTACGACTGGCGACGGCGGACGACGTCGAGGTCGCGCTTCGCATGGACGGATACCTCCGCGGCGAGCGGCCCAGCGGCATTCCGGTGGGACTCTATTCGGCGGGCGGGGTGACGTCGCCGATCTTCGTCGATGCCGATTTCCTGCTCGGTCCGGAATCGGCGCATCTCAACATCACGGGGATTTCCGGGCTCGCCACCAAGACCAGCGCGGTGGAGTTCCTGCTTTCGGCCATCTTCCAGCATTTTCCCGCCCACAAGGGACGGGTGGCCGCGGTCTGCTTCAACGTCAAAGGCCCGGATCTCTGCTTTCTGGATCAGCCGGCCCAGCTGACCGAAGCCGAGCAGGACATGTACCGCCAGCTCGAGATCGATCCCCAGCCCTTCGAGAAGGTCTCCTACTACGCGCCCTACCGGCCGGACGGAGTAAACCTCAACACGCTCCGTTCGTGCCCCGAGCTGGTCGGCTCGGTCGAGCCGCTCACGTGGGGTCTGCGCGAGGTGCTCGACTATCACGAGGTCCTGCTCAATCGCGACGATGTCGATGCCAAGGCCGATGCGTTTATCGATTTCCTGGCAGACCGCGTGGTCGAGAAGGAGTTCGATGACGATTGGGGCGGCAAACATCGGGTGCGCAGCTTCAGCGACCTGGAGCGGCTCTTCCGCGCCATCTTCGACGGCCTCGAGGGCCAGGGCCGCAGCGACATGTGGCGCACCCATCACATCGCCACGATCCGCAAGGTGCGCAACCGGCTGCTGAATATCTCGGTCCGGTGCAAGGGGCTGGTGACCGATGACGGCGGTGTGTCCGACCTGCCCTTCGGCGCCTTCGAGGACCGCCGGGTGTATGTGCTCGATGTGGCGGGAATGGATCAGCTCGGCCAGGATCTCGTCTTTACGCGGGTGGTCTCGCAGCTTCGGGAACATCTCGAGCGCCGGGACCTCGGCGTCGAGCACGTCGTGGTTTTCGTGGATGAGCTGAACAAATATGCGCCGCAGGACGGTCCGGAGACCTACGTCCGCAAAATGCTGCTCGACATCTCGGAACGCGGGCGTTATCTCGGATTGGTGCTGTTCGGGGCCCAGCAATTCCGCTCGCAGGTCCACCGGCGGGTGGTGGGCAATGCCGGGACGGTGGTATTCGGTCGAATGGACCTGGATGAGCTCGCGACTCCGGGGTACCAGGTCCTGTCCCCGGCAACCAAGCTGCGACTGGCCACACTGCCGAAAGGCGAGCTGATGGTGCGTCATCCCCATTTCACGCAGCCGGTCTTCCTGCGGTTCCCGCGACCCGCCGTGCTGAACGGCCGGGGCGGGGTAGAGCGGTTCCCACCCAGTCCCGATGTCTCGTTCGCCGACGCCGTGGCTCGCCAGTTGGCGCAGCTCGATCGGGGGATCGCCCCCGCGCGGGTGAAGGACTTGATCGATGGCCGGCGTGAAGACGACGTGCGCCGGGCGCTACTGGCCACTCGCAGGGCGCGCCCCCGGCCCCGGGACATTCTCGGATTCTTTCAGTCGAAATTGCCGGCCGCCGTCCCGCGACAGAACGCGGAGCGGCCCGGGGCGGGAACCCACGCGGTGGTTCGGCCCCTGGAGGATCCGTATGCGGACTAGCGTGCTTACCGCGCTCGCCCTGGTTCTGCCGGCATTGGTTCAGGCCCAACAGGGCATCGCGCTGCGGTTTCATCCCGCCGTCGGCGCGCGCCTGCAGTTCGTTTCGGAAACCCGGCTGAATACCGTGGTGGTCGGTTTCCCCAGCCTGCCGGACAGTACCGCGATCGAGAGCACCTGGCGGACAGTGACGACTCAGCGCGTCGTCGAGGTGCGCGGTGCCGAGCCGGTGGTGAGCGAGACCTTCGATTCCAGCCGGGCGCGCGCGCGGATCGGCACCACGCCACGCGCCGACGTGCTGATCCCGGGCGTGGCGGGTCTGTCGGGCCGCTGGCTGGTGACCGACAAGCTCGACATCGTGGCCCTGACCGGCGGCCGGGGTGGGGACAGCGCGTATCTCGACGTGCTCACCTCCACGCAGGGAGGACTGGCCCTCACGTTTCCGGAGAACGCCGTGGCCGGCGGGCAGGAATGGACCACGCGTTTCCGGTTTCCCCTGGGCGCGCACCTTGCCGCCACCGGGAAGGTGGCGGCCTACGGATCCATCATGGGCCGGGCCACGGTGGTGGTGGACAGTCTCGTGCCGCGAGCTACGGATACCCTGGTGTATCTCACCGCCCGCGCAGTCGCGGATCCGACCCCTCTCCCGCTGATGGCGGAGGGCGGTACCGGGACCGGAACGTTCTCCGGAGGGTTCGCCGCGGCGCTGGTCTGGTCCACCGGCTGGAATGCCGTGGTGTCCGCCGCAACCAACGGCCGGGTCACCGGGACGCTCAGGGTGGATCGGGAGGACGGGCCGCCGGTGAACGGCGCACTCTCCATTACCATCTCCGGGCGGCAACAGGTGAGACTGTGAGCGAGTGCGGAGTGCGGAGTGCGGAATGCGGAACGGCAGGGTTACCCCCGAGGCCGCTGGGGCGGCAGGTGGCTGGCTCGAATATTCCGCACTCCGCACTCCGCAC
>JACQVB010000190.1 GCA_016209985.1 Gemmatimonadota bacterium
ACCCGCCGAGTGCCGCAATCACATCTTCCAGCTCCACCGTACGATCCAGCAACGTCCACTGCATCAGCAAGGTCTCGACGTGAAGCCTCGCGTTGGGACTGCGCCGGATGACGGTTTCCGCTTCCGCCAGCAACTTGAGCATTCGCAGGACATCACCCTCACGGAACTGGCTCGCGCACCTCCGGACCGCCGCGCGTACCGTTTCGCTCACGTCAGTCGCTTCCGCCGTTCCCCCACTCACGATACGCACCATGAGCGAGCGCAGCACTTCACCGGCGCCGTTCACGAATTCGCCCAGATCGGACCCCGCCTCCGCCAGCCGCGCGACAAACGGGAACACCTCAGCGGTCTTCCGTTCCGCCAGGATGGCGAGCAGTTCGGCGTAGAGCTCGTCATCGATCAGGCCAAGAGCCGCGCGGACCCCGGCGGCGCTCACCCGGCCGTCGCCGAACACCATGGCCTGGTCCAGTAAGGAGAGCCCATCGCGCATCCCGCCGGCCGCGACGCGCGCGATCAGATAGATCGCGTCGTCTTCGGCCTCGATGCCTTCCTGCTCCGCCACGAACCGCAGGCGAGTCGCCACCGCCTGCGGACCGATCCGGCGGAAATCGAAGCGCTGGACCCGTGACAGGACCGGGGCGGCGGTGTTGGCGATCTTCTGCGGTTCGGTGGTCGCGAATACGAACACCACGCCCGGAGGCGGCTCTTCCAGGATCTTCAGGAGCGCGTTCCATGCTTCCCGGGTGAGCATGTGCGCTTCGTCGACGATGTAGACCTTGTGCCGGCCCGGACCGCTCGCCGCGTACATGGCCCGCTCCCGCAGGTCCCGCGCGTCATCCACTCCGCGGTTGCTGGCGGCGTCGATCTCCACCACGTCCAGGTTGGTCGATCCCGCCCAGATCCGGTTGCACGAGTCGCACTGCGCGCACGGCTCGCCGCGCGCCTCGACTTCCGCCCGGCGCTCGCAATTGAGCGCCATGGCCAGGATCCGCGCGGCACTGGTCTTCCCGACCCCGCGGGGGCCGGTGAGCAGGTAGGCGTGCGCGACCCGGTTCTTCGCCACGGCGCCTTCCAGCCCGGCGGCCACGTGCTCCTGGCCCACGAGATCCGCGAAGCGGCGCGGGCGATATTTGCGAGCTAGGGCGACGTGTGTCATGAGGTGATCGGAGTCTTGTCCTGTCTCAAATAAGAAGGGCGAGTGTAATCCTGAGCGAAGCGAAGGATCTGCTGCACTTCCTGGTCGCCCCCCGTCGGCGAGCGAAACGCCTCTTCAGCTTCGGCAGATCGCCGCGGCACCCCCGAATGAGCGATAAGAAGGGAGAGAGTGCCCCAGGCACCCCGAAGCGACACCTGACATCGCTTAGCGCTGCTACCTGCCGGTCCTGACGCGGTTCGCGCACATGCGCCCTCCGGACCTGGGGCACCCGAAACTTAACAGGTGCTAGGTGTCAGGTGTCAGGGTCAATAGGTGTCAGGTTTCAGGTGTCAGGTGCCAGGGGACTCAGACCCTCGAGACCCTGACACCTGAAACCTGACACCTGACACCTTCAGTGTGCCATGAGATCCAGCGGTGGAGGCTCGTTCTGCACCAGATACTCGAATTGCTCGCGGAATTCCTCGAGCGTGAGATGAGCGGCAGCCGCGAACCGCGCCAACTCGTGCGGATCCTCGAAGTCGTCCCGCCGCAGCCGGATCATGTAGCGCCGCGCGATGCCGTAGCGGGTGGTGTGGATATCCACGAACCGGACGCGGGTGCGCCCGGTCTTGGAATCGATCAAGTCGCGGAAGGGTATGGGCACGAACCGGCCACCCTGCATCGACACCATGACGGCCCCGCCGCCCGACAGGAGATACTTCGCCGCGCAATAGCCCAGATCGCGGGCGTACTCCATATCGTAGGGAATCGGGTCGGCGCAGCGCAGCTCGTAGCCGATGTCCTTGGCCGCGATGGTCATCTTGATCCCGAACTGCAGCAGCCGGTCCTGGACCGCCCGCTTGAGAATCTGTCCGATATCGACCTCCGCGATCCGCAGGTTGCCGTGGGCGTCACGTTCCGCCTGCGCGACCTCGGTCAGGTCGGCCGGATCGATCCCCTACACCACTCCCTCGGCGATCACCGCGACCCCATGACGCTGCCCCAGCGCGAGCCGCTTGATGGTCGCTCCAACCAGGGTATCCACGATGGCCTTGAACTTCACGTTCCGGCCGAACTCTTCGGGAATCAGCGCCAGGGTCGCCCCCGCGGCCTTCGCGATGCCGAGGGCCAGATGCCCGGCTTTGCGGCCCATGGTGATCACGAAATACCAGCGGGACGTGGTATGGGCGTCCACCATCAGGTGCTTGACGATTTCGGCCCCGTAGTGGCGCGCGGTCTGGAACCCGAACGTGTCGATATCGGGTGGAAGGTCGATGTCATTATCGATCGTCTTGGGCACGTGGACCACCCGGATCCGCCCCGCCGACTTCTCCTCCAGCCGCATCGCCGAGAATGCCGTATCGTCCCCGCCGATGGTGATCAGCTCCGACACGTTCATGCGCAGGAGCGAGATCACCGTGTTCTCCAGCAGCTGCGGGTCGGTGGTGGGATTGGCGCGGGAGATGCCGATGAAGGACCCGCCGCGGAAATGGATGCGGCTCACCGCTTCGATGGTCAACGGGTGGACGTGCTCGATGTTGCCCTGCATCACCCACTCGAAGCCGTCCTGGATGCCCAGCACATCGACGCCGTCGAGAGCACAACGGATGGTGGCGGCCCCGATCACCGCGTTGATCCCCGGTGCCGGGCCGCCCCCTACCAGAATTGCAAGCTTCTTTCGCTGTGACATCGACATCCTGAAGCAGGTGTCAGGTGTCAGGTGCCAGGTGCCAGGTGCCAGGGAATTCAGATCTCGAGACCCTGACACCTGAAACCTGGCACCTGAAACCTGGCCCCTGGCCCCTCGTTCAGGTCAGTATCGCCCGCTGTTTCCGCTGCTTCTTCGCCAGATCGTAGGTCTCCGCCACTTCCCCGCCGATCAGGAACGCGCAGGCGGTGGCATACAGCCACAGCAGGAAGAGTACCAGGGCAATGAGATTGGCGTTGGACACCAGCTGGTCGATGGTGGCGAACTCTTCCAGATACAGCACGTAAAGTTTCTTAGCCAGCTCAAAGCCGAGGGCGGCCACCAGCGCCGCCACCAGGGCGGTATCCCACCGGATCCGCCGCGCAGGCGCAATGGAATAGACCAGGAAGAAGAGCACCGCGGCAAACCCGAAGGCCGAGAAGTTCGTGCTGAAGCGCGGGACCCACTCGGTGAGGAAGGTCTCGGCCGAGAGGAGGGAGTTGCCCACGAACAGCGCCGTGGTGGTGATGACCAGCAAGAAGTCGGTCGCCAGCCCGACCAGGAAGGGCCGGGTTTCCTCGATATCGAAGATCTCGTTCAGCGAGTTGCGGACCGCGGTGTAGAACCGGGTCGAAAACCACAGGAAAAATGGAAGGGCGTAGATCGAGAGCTCGTTTCGATTCTCCGCGACGGTCCGGGCGAACCGGTCGATCCGGGCAAAGGCGTCCGCGCCGCCGCCTCGCTGGGTGGGAAAGAACCGGTCGAGTACCGCGTGGACGTCCCCCAGCGACATTCCCAGGCCGTGCATGACGTAGCCCAGAGCCGCCAGCACCAGCACGCAAAACGGAAGGGCGGCGAGCAGCGCGTCGAAGGCCAGCGCGCTGGCGAGGAACATGACCTGGTTTTCATAGATGGAGAGCAACATGCGCCGCAGGAACCCCAGCGGAGAGTAAGCCCATCCGCGGGGCCGGCGCTCGACTCGGCTACGAAAAAACCAGCCTAGACTCCGGATTCGTCGCCTTCCGGCCGCCGGGGCCGTCGCGCGGCGCGGGCGTCGGCGAGGCGCCGTTCCAGCTCATCGCGCGCCGAATGCACCGCCGCCTTGCCGGCATCCACCACGTCCCGCGCCGCCTGGCGCCGCTCGTCGATGGCGTCCTCCACGCGGCCCTTCGCGTCCTCGAAGCCGCTGGTGACCAGGTCCTGAATCTCCGACGCCTTGTCTTCCGCGGCGGCCCAGATCCGGCGGCCCCGATGCTTGAGCATGCGCCGGGTCTCTTCCCCACTCTGCGGGGCGAAGAGGAGGGCCAAGCCGGCCCCGAGCAGCGCACCCCAGAGAAACGCCCCCATCCCACTGTCGCCCTTTTCGACGATCACCACCGGTTGCTCTTTGTCACGTCTCATTCCAAACCTCCGATTTCCGACTTATTGCGGATGTCATCCTGAGCCGCGAAGCGGCGAAGGATCTGCCGATGCTACTTGCAGCTCCCAAGATCCTTCGCTTCGCTCAGGATGACATCCGCAACCCGCAATGGTTGAGTTCTACTCTCCTGCCTCGGCGTCATCCGGTGCCGCCGCTCCCACCGGCCGCGGCGCGGCGTGCCGCATCACCGGTGCCTTCACGTACCTCCGCACGGCCTCCGCAGTTCCCTGAATCTTCAGCTGATCGAACAGGAACCCGAAGCGCGCTTCGAGGTCGGCTGAAATGAAGGCCAGCACGTCGGCCGGCAGGTGCCACATGTCGCGCTTGAATGGTCCGATCGCCTTCTTGCGGCTCTTATAGAGGAATTGCTGCTCCGAATCGCTTGCCTTGCGCTCGGATGCGCAGTTCTTGACCACCCAGTCCCGTACCGTCTCGCGCAGCTTCCCGGGAATCTTCGGGTGGTCGAACACGATGTTCTGAAATCCGGTCGCGAGGTGAATCTCACAGGCACCGTACTTCGGGAAATTCCCGAACGCGTCCTCCGGAAGGGTCGAAGCGCCGTGCTGCACCGCGCCCGCCAGCCCGTAGCCCGAGCGCGCGGCCTCCGAAAGCTCCTTGAGTGCGTTCAGGTCGAGCTTCACCTGGGCGATGCTGCCGTCCGCCAGTACCACGCCTCCATGCGAGGTGCCGGTCTGCACCGAGATCTTGCTGAGCCCGACGTACTTGCCCATTTCCTTCAGCGAGCGGTGGTAGCCGTCCATGTAGGCCTTGAGCTCTTCGACCGTGCTGTTCTTTCCGCCCACCTCGCCGATTTCCCCGCCGACGGAGACGGTCACCGCGTCGGGCTCATGGTTGCGGACATAGGCGGTGAGCTCGGCGGCGCGCAGGTAGTTCTCCCGCTGTTGCTCGTCCAGCGTCGGATGCGAGAGGTCGACCAGGGTCGAGGTATCGATGTCGATGTTGTAGAACCCGGCGGCGAGGCCTTCGTCGATGAGCTGCCGGATCGCGTCCAGCTCTTTGGTGGGGTCCGCTTTGTATTTCGCCGCGTTGGCCTGGAAGTGATCGCCCTGCAGGAACACCGGGCTGCGGAAGCCCTCCCGCAGCGCCGCTCCCAGAACGACCGCGGTGTATTCGGCCGGCCGCTGATCGGTGTAGGCGATCTCGCTGCGCGCGATCTCGAAGATGATCGCTCCCGCCTTGCGCTTGATGGCCGCCCGGAACGCGGCCCGCGCGCTGTGATAGGCGAGCACCCGCAGGTTCATCGCCGGGACGGTGAAGCCGTCCACGTCGCCGCGGCCCCGCGCCAGGTACAGATCGTGAATGGATGCAGGACCACAACCGGTTTCTTGCGCGAGTTCCCAGATCAGCCAGCGGGCCGCGTCGCGGTCCGCTTCGCTCTCGGCAAACACCGCCTGCTCCACCAGACGATCCATCGCGTCGGACGTCAGTGTCGTCGGGCGGACAACCTGGACGGAATCACCGTCATATCGGACCGCGCCGTCCAGCAGGCGGATGGCGCTCCGGATCGAGTCTTCCATCAGCATCCCCTCGTGAATTGCTCATTCGCATCGACGGGCTTCCTCGCAAATTAGCCTGGGGTTACCGACCCGTCAAAAATCCATGATGAGACCATCATACGCGGGTGCTACGCCCTGCGGGAGCCGCGCTTCGAGCGCGGCGTGCCCGGTCCGGTGGGTAAGATGGGTGAGGAGCGTACGCTCCGCACCGACTGCGCGCGCCACGTCGATCGCTTCGGGAATCGAAAGATGGCTGGGATGGGGCCGCTCGAAGAGTGCGTTGAGCACCAGCACCCGCACGCCCCGAAGCACCGCAATCGCGCGGTCGGGCACCGCCTTGGCGTCAGTGATATACCCCAGATTTCCGATTCGATATCCGTAAACCTGCGCAGGACCGTGCTCCAGCACGATCGGGCGCACCGGCACGCCCGCGACCACCACTTCTACGTCGTGCTCGAGCGGAACGGTGGCCAGCTGGGGCTTCGGCGTTCCCGGCGTGGCTGGGACGGTGTCGTCGAAGATGTAGCTGAAGCGGTGCCGCAGGCGTTCCAGAACATCGGGCGCGCCGTAGACCGGCAACCGGCCGAACCGCAGCGACATCGCGCGCAGATCATCGATGCCCTGGATGTGGTCGGCATGATCATGGGTGTAGAGCACGGCGTTCACACTGTCGATTCCCGCCGCGACGAGCTGCAGGCGCAGCTCCGGGGGGGTATCGATGAGGATCCGGGTCCCGTTATCGCCCTCTACCAGCGCGGACACGCGGGTCCGGCGATCGCGCGCATCGGTCGAGGTGCAGACTTCGCAGTGGCAGCCGATCTGGGGGATGCCGAACGACGTGCCCGACCCAAGGATGGTGAGCTTCATGAGCTCGGAGCGCGGAGCGCGGAGTGCGGAGTAGCCGGGAAACCACGATGCAGGGAGGATGGCTCGTGAGTAACCCGAGCGTTCCGCGCTCCGCGTTCCGCGCTCCGCACTCTCTTCACACCGTCTCTACCTTCAGGAGATTCGTCGTTCCGGGAACCTCAAAAGGAACGCCGGCCGTGACGACGATCCGGTCTCCCGGCCTCAGCAGCCCCTTCGCCAGCAGGGCCTCGCGGGCCACATCGAGCATCGCATCGTAATTGGGGACCCGGTCGGCCAGCTCGGGGAGCACGCCCCACACCAGCGAGAGATGACGGCAGGTCGAGCCTTCAGTCGAAAGCCCCAGGATGGGCACGCTCGGGCGGTAGGCCGAGATCTTCCGGGGAGTGAAGCCGCTCTTGGTGAAGCATACGATCAACGGAACCGCCAGCATCTCTGCCGCCGTGCAGGTGGCGAGCGCGATCGCGTCCTCCACCGAATTCTCCACCCCATCACCGCGGGGCTGCTGTTGGACCATCAGGCCGGCCTCGCCCAGCCCCGATCGCTCGATCTCATGAATGATCCGCACCATCGCCTGGACCGCCGCGATGGGATACTCGCCCAACGCGGTCTCGGCTGACAGCATGACCGCGTCGGTGCCGTCCAGGATCGCGTTGGCCACGTCGGACGCTTCCGCCCGCGTGGGCCGCGGGTTGTGAACCATCGACTCGAGCATCTGAGTGGCGGTGATCACGGCGCGCCCCGCCTTGTTGGCGGCGATGATGACCCGCTTCTGCACCAGCGGCACCTCTTCGAACGGCAGCTCCACGCCCAGATCGCCGCGCGCCACCATGATCACGTCGGCCGCTTCGATGATCTGGGGAAGCTCGGCGAGCGCCGCGGCTTTCTCGATCTTCGCCACCAGTCGCACGTCGGGAGGAACCAGCGAGCGGACCTCTTCCACATCGCTCGAGCGCCGGACGAAGGAGATCGCGATGAAGTCGGCCCCGTGCTCCAGGGCGAGGGCCAGATCTTCCCGGTCCTTCTCCGTGATGGCCGGCGCGCTCACGTTGACGCCAGGGAGGTTCATCCCCTTGTGGCTGTTGAGCACCCCGCCGTAGCGAACCGTGCCCCGGACTTTCCGCCCTGAGACCGAACCGACCAGCACCTCGAGCAACCCGTCATCCAGCAGGATGCGTGACCCCGTGGCGACGTCCTCGGCCAGCGCGGCATAGGTCGTCGGGATCTCGTCCCTCTGCGCCTCCCCCTCCGGCGCGAACACGACCTCCGTTCCCACCAGGAGCGTTCGGGGCTGGTCCAGCGTCCCGACCCGGATGCGCGGGCCCTGCAAGTCGACCAGCATCGCGATGTGCCCGCCGGTCTGGCTCCGCACCTCCCGAATCAGATCCATCCAGCGGGCCCTGATCTCGGGCGTGCCATGGGAGCTGTTTATCCGGAAGACATTGACGCCGGCCTGGATCAACTCGCGGAGCACCTCGGCAGTGGCCGAAGCCGGCCCCACGGTGGCAACGAGTTTGGTTCGGCGGAAGCGTGGGTCGTAGCTCATTCCCACATTCCCACATCGGGTCCACAAACTTTAATCCACATACGTGGAAAGAAGCGCGGAGCGCGGAGCGTGGAGTGCGGAGTTAACGTCAGAGAGGGTTTCCGGGACGACGCTTAGGGCGTCGAGCACTCCGCGTTCCGCACTCCGCGTTCCGCACTTGCTAGTGTCCGACCGGTGATGCGACGGCGGGATACTTCCTGGCGACGTAATCCTCGAGAATCGCGAGAAATTCAGCGACGATGCTGTCACCCTTGAGCGTCACGGACAACCGGCCATCGACGTATACCGGAGCCTTGGGCTCCTCGAACGTCCCCGGCAGCGAAATCCCGATATCGGCATGCTTCGATTCACCGGGGCCATTGACCACGCATCCCATCACCGCGACCCGCATGGCTTCGACCCCGGGATGGTGCTCGCGCCAGACCGGCATCTGCCGCTGCAGGTAGAGCTGGATGTCGGCCGCCATCTCCTGGAAGAAGGTGGAAGTGGTGCGGCCGCACCCCGGGCAGGCGGAGACCTGGGGAATGAAGTTGCGGAGCGACAGCGACTGCAGGACCTGCTGCGCGATACGGACTTCCTCGGTACGGTCACCGCCCGGCGACGGCGTCAGCGATACCCGGATCGTGTCGCCGATTCCGTCCTGGAGAAGAATGGACAGGCCCGCCGCGCTCGCGACGATGCCTTTGGCTCCCATGCCGGCTTCGGTGAGCCCCAGATGCAGTGGATAATCGGACTGGGCGGCCAGCTTTCGATAGACGTCCACCAGGTCCTGGACCTGGGAGACCTTGGCCGACAGGATGATCCGGTCGTGGGTCAGGCCGACCTCTTCCGCCAGCTTCGCCGAGCGCATGGCGCTCTCGACGATTGCATTGAGCATCACGTCTCGCGCATCGAGTGGTTCCGCGCGCCGGGCATTCTCGTCCATCAGCTCGGTCAGCAGGTTTTTGTCGAGCGATCCCCAATTGACCCCGATCCGGACCGGCTTGTCGTTGACGATCGCCACTTCTACGATCGCCCGGAAGTTCTCGTCATGCCGCTTGCCGCCGACGTTTCCCGGATTGATGCGGTATTTGGAAAGCGCCGCCGCGCAGTCGGGATACCTGGTAAGCAGGAGATGCCCGTTGTAATGAAAATCCCCGATGATCGGTACCGTCACGCCGCGGAGGGCCAAGCCCTGCACGATCTCCGGGACCGCCTGGGCCGCCTCGTCGTTGTTCACCGTGACGCGGACCAGCTCACTCCCCGCCTCGGCCAGCGCGGCCACCTGGGCCACCGTTCCGGCCACGTCGGCCGTGTCGGTGTTGGTCATGGACTGCACTACGATCGGGTGGCAGCTCCCAACCGGGACGGGACCGACCCAGGTGGTGACGGTCTGCCGGCGCGTAATGACGGGCATGAATCCAAATAAAGCGGGAAGAGGGAAGAGGGAAAAGGGAAGCGTACTTCCGCGCCCCTGCAGATCGAATGCGCACGGATCAGGCTTTGCTCTTCCCTCTTCCCTATTCCTCTTCCCCTTTCCGATTTATCGTTCGAAATGCCTCGCATCCTCGGCCCCATCATCCGTCTCCAAGTCCAGCGCTCCCGGTTGAAAACGGGTGAGAAGCCGAATCGCCGGTATGACCCGGCCCCGATCGTATCGGTGGATCGTCTGCGGGTCAGCCCCGAAGGAGCCGTCGGGACCCTCGACGGCCGCGAATACGTCGACGTTCACCATCGCGCCCATCCGGCCACTCGGAATGATCGCCCCGAGAAGGGCCTTTCAGTGGGTTTTACCGGCCACTACGCCGAGATGCAGGAGCGCTACGGCAACCACATGACCGTGGGATGCGCCGGTGAGAACATCATCGTCGACCTGAACCGCCGGATTCCGCTCTCCGAGGTTGAAGCCGGCCTGGTCATCCTCGCGCCCGATGGAAGAGAGCGCGTTCGCCTCAAGCAGGTGTGCGTGGCCCGCCCCTGCAAACCGTTTTCCGGCTTCGCTCACCGCCAGCAGACGGTAGAGCCGGAGACCCTCAAGGCAACGCTGCAGTTTCTCGATGACGGACTGAGGGGATTTCGGTGCGTGCCGGATGTGGCGGGAGAGATAGAGATTGAGGTGGGGGACCTGGTGGCGGTGGTGTAAGCGCGGAGCGCGGAGCGCGGAACGCGGAACGTAATACGCAGGTTACCGCTCCACGCTCCCAGCTCCGCGCTCCGCGCTAGCACGTGTTCACCCAATCCACCTCGCTCGTCTTCTTGCACTCCGGACATTCCAGGCTGAACGCGTTATCGGAAAGCTCGGCCCGCGCCCGGCAATGGGGGCAGACCCCGTAGGTTAGCGGCAGGTTCTGCTGGCTGATCCGGCGCGGAATCGGGCCGGCCGGATTCCATTTGACCACGCTCCACTTCTCCGGCTTCTCGTCCGCCAGTCCCACGGACGTGCGGTCGACCGGCACGTTGTTCTTGTTGACATCCAGGATCACAATGGCGGGGCTGGCATCGTTGACCACGGGATACCACGCCCCACGGCGAAGACCGTGGGCACCCGATTCGAGGACTCGAGCCCATTTGCGTAAAGGCATGCGGCTGGAATATATGGAGGGGCCCGGGCATGGAGGCAAGGATTGCAAGGGCAAGGAGCATAAGAAGTTGCACCAAGGCGCACCAAGCGGTAAGCTTGGCGAAGGCAGTACGTTCTTGACGCGAATTAATGCGTGCGGCACTTTCCTTCCGATTTCCTCGGAGACCTACGTCATGCGTGCCTGGCAGCTTCGCGCCCTCGCGGGCCTTGTCCTCGTCATGGGCTTCATTCCCCTGCGGGCGGCGGCCCAGGTAGTGGATGTCCAGATCGCCCCCCCAACGGTGCAACTGCGCGTGGGCGACAGTTCCCAGGTCTTCGCCACCGCCTATGGCCAGGGCGGCAACGTCGTCGTGGGCCCTGAAATCCGCTGGAACAGCAACGATACGTCCGTCGTCCGGGTGAACGCGGATCCCCAGGCACCCGACGTGGCGACGCTGGTGGCGGTTAAGTCCGGCGCGGCAGTCGTCGAAGCGCGGGTGGGAACGGCCCGCGGTTTCGTCACGGTCAACGTCACGGGACCGGCACCGGTTGCCGCGGCCCCGCCGGCCGCGGTAGCCCCTGCCCCATTGGCACTCGCTGATTCCGTGCTTCCCATCGGGACCGCATCCGCGGTGCTGCGGAGTGTCGCCCGGATCGATGCTCAGCGCAGCGGCGGGCCGTCCCTGTGCGCCAGTGGCGTGCTGGTCGGTCGAGGACTGGTGGCGACCAGCTATCAGGCCATTCGCGGCGCGAATCGACTCACCGTCACTCCCGAAGGGGGGTCGGTGGTGACCGACGTTCAGGTTGCCAGCTACAGCGTGGCCAACGATATCGCGATGCTCCGGGTACCGGTCGAGCGCGCCGATACGGTCGCTCTGGCACGGAACCTGGCCGACAACCAATACGCGTGGGCGGTGGGGTATCCCGGCTGCCAGGCCGGCGCGGCGCCGCTCAGGCTGCGGATCACCGGTTGGGAGAACCGGCCCGCGGGCTCCTTGCGGTTCAGCGCCACGCTCGCCGAGGCGGAGCACGGCGCGCCACTCATCGATCAGTCGGGCTCGCTGCTGGGACTCGTGAACGGCGATCGCACGGCTGCGGCACCGTTTTCCAAGGTCCAGACCGCCCTCGACGATGCCCGCTCCAACGTCATCGCCCAGCGGCTCCGCACTCCGGAAGACGTCGGGCGCATCGAGAATCACCTCTACGGCTCGTTCACCGTGCGCAGCGACGCAACCGGTGCCACCGCCCGCGTGACGCCGCTCGAGTCCTGGCAGTGGTCGGGGCTGGCGCGGGAAGGCGCCCTTCCCCTCACGTTCACCGGGCCGATGGGCCGTTACCAGGTCGATCTGCTGGTGGGCGGAACCTCTCGCGCCTCGACCATGGTCCTGGTGACGCCGGGCGGAACCGAGCCGGTGGCGCTCAATCTGCCCGCGGCACCGGTGGCACAGGCGCCGGCAACCCCGGCTCGCCCGACTCCCACGCCCGCTCCCGCGCAGCCGGTCGCGAAAAAAGGCGGCGGAGGTGGGGCGGTCGTCCCTCTCGTCATCCTCGGTCTGGGAGGCGGCGGCGCCGCAGCGTACTTCCTGACCAAGAAAAAAGACACCACCAGCACGGGCGGCGGCGGCGGGGGGGGTGGTGGCTCGACCGGTAGTATCTCCGTTTCGGTACCGAATCCATGAGGCAACACATGCGTCTTATAAACGGAATCGCGCTTCTCGCCGTCGCCGTCATCCTCGGCGCGACGGCGTGCGACAACGCTCTCCGTCCGGGTTTCGGCAGCATCGTCATCCGGGCGGCTCCGTACGCCGAAGGCGTCGAGACCAGCGCCGCATCGGCAGCTGACACGAATGCCATGGCGGTCCCGGCGGCGCTCTTGGCGCAGGACTCGGCCAAGGTCACGGTTACGGGCCCGACTACGCAGACCCTCAAGCTCACCTTGAGCGGCACCAACTTTACCGGCACGCTTACCGGCCTACCGGTGGGGTCCTATACCGTCAACGTGTACTGGTACAAGACGAATGAGGTGACCTACTACAACCGGCTCCCCGGCATCACGGTGTCGGCCAATAGCACCACGCCGGCCAATGTCACCACCCCGACCACCTTCGTTCCCACGCTCACCGCCATCCAACCCACCTGGCAGTTTCGGCTGAACGCGACGTTTAGCACGGTGACCGTGGCCGATAGCTACAAGGTGGAGTACGCCAACAACAGCAACTTTACCGGCGCCACGACGGTGACACCGTGGCCCAAGACCGGCTCGGCCCAGCTCACCTTCAATTCGACCGGGACTTGGTTCTGGCGGGTGCGGGCGGCAAATACTCAGGCGCCGGGCGGGGGACAGGCGAGCACCGCGAATTCCATCACCGTCAACACCGACATGCGAACCTCGGGTGATGTCGCGACGCCCACGTCGCTGGGATTCTTCGCGACCACGACGACCACGCTGGATTCGCTCAATATCTACCCGAACACGGACGACGACTGGTTCGCGGTGAGCCAGTGCAACGGCGACTCGCTGACCGTCAACGTGCAGGCCTTGCGGCTATCCCCACCGTCACCGCTTAATCCGGCGGTTCAGGTCTATAACAGCTCGGGTCTGCTCCTCGCCCAGAACGACGATTCCAGCACCACGAACACCGACGCCTTCGTCAAAATTGGAATCACCGCGGGGACCTCGACCGCCGGCGAATCCTACCGGGTCAGAGTCGGCGGCAGCCCGAATGCCACCGCCGCGTCCGCCCTAGGCCATTACAAGCTGCAGATCGTGGGCAAGGCGGGAGCGAATAACGCGACCACGTCCTGCCGCGTGGTGCAGATGGCGACCAATCAGATCAGCGCCGGGCGCTATCACACCTGCGCGGTCCGGACGGTTAGTGGCGTCAACGTGGTCGACTGCTGGGGCATGAACGACCGGGGGCAACTCGGTAACGGAACCGCCGGGAACGCGACGTCATCGCCGGTGCGCGTGAGTGGTGCCACAGTATTCAATTCGGTAACCTCGGGCAGCTCCCATACCTGTGCGCTCACGGCCACCAGTGCCGCGTATTGCTGGGGCTCCAACGGCGCGGGTCAACTGGGTGACGGCTCCAATACCGATCGCGGCGTCCCGACGGCCGTGTCGGGCGGTCTCTTGTTCAATACGCTGGCGGCGGGCCACAACTATACCTGTGGAATCACGACAGCCGGACAGGCCTATTGCTGGGGACAGAACAGTTCTGGACAATTCGGCAATGGAAACACCGCGAATAGCAACCTCCCGGTCCAGCTCCAACTACCCTCCGGAGTCGCCTCATGGATTGGAACCATCGCCGTCGGCGGCTCCCCCGGCGGCCCGGCATACCATACGTGTCTGATCGGGAATAACTCCACCATCTACTGCGCGGGAGACAACGCCTACGGCCAACTAGGACAGGGAACCACGACCAACTCTACGAGCCGGCTCGCGGTCGGAGGGGTTTGGAGTCAGGTGACCGCCGGAGCCTTCCACACCTGCGGCCGCAATAGCTCAAACGTGGTCTATTGCTGGGGGCGCGGCGACTTCGGCCAGCTGGGCGACGGGACCTATACGGACCAGCTCTCCGTCGGAGCGCCGGCGGGAGGGGGCATCGCCTTTAGCACCATCGATGCCGGCTGGAACTACACCTGTGGGCTGGTTGGCAACACACCCTACTGTTGGGGCCAGAATGACGACGGCCAGGCGGGCGACGGCTCGCAGTCAAACCAGGGCAGCCCGACGCCGGTCAGCGGCGCGCTCAGCGTGGCGTCGATCACCGCCGGCGGCTACCACACCTGTGCCGCGGGCGCGAGTGGTCAAACCTACTGCTGGGGCTGGAACCACTTTGGACAAGTGGGAGACGGGGTCGCCCTCAATCATGTGGGTCCCACGCCCATCTCGGGTGGGTTCGCCTGGAAAGCGATGAGCATCGGGTTCCGCCACACCTGCGGAGTGACGACCAGCAATACCGCCTATTGCTGGGGCTACGGTGGTGCTGGCGCGCTAGGTGACGGCACCGGTGTGGATCGGCTCACACCGCAGGCGGTGTCGGGAGCGCTCAGCTTTACCAGCATCGGTGCGGCGTTTGACTTCAGTTGTGCTCTGAACGCGTCAGGGCAGGCATTCTGCTGGGGCTCCAACTACTACGGTCAGTTAGGAGACGGAACCCTCGTGGACCATTACACGCCGGCGCCGGTGGCCGGCGGCCAGACCTATACTCAGCTCATGGTGGGAGACTCTCACGCCTGCGGTCGGACGGCCGGGAACCAAGTATATTGCTGGGGCTTCGGTGGACAGGGGCAGTTAGGAAACGGCGGGAGCGGTGATCTCTCCACCCCGACACTGGTCTCCGGTGGCCAAAGTTGGGCCCAAGTCGGCACCGGAGGCCTACTCAGTTGCGGCATCGTGACCACCAGCAGCGCGGGCTATTGCTGGGGTGACAATTCTGGTGGCGCGCTGGGCAATGGAACGACCAACTCGTCGCCTACGCCGGTCCCCATCTCAGCAAGTCAGGCGTGGGCGACCATCAGTCCGGGCTTCGATTTTACCTGTGGGCGTACGACGGCAACTACCGGCAGCAACGGCTTCTGCTGGGGCTGGAACGACCAGGGACAACTCGGCCTCAACAACACCAGCACCAACGCCACCATCCCCAGCGCAGTTGCGGGCGGCTTCACCTGGTCCAGCATCATGGCCAGCCGCAACCGCAGCGCGTGCGGCGTGACCGCCGCCGGCGTGGGATACTGCTGGGGCCAGAACTTCTATGGCCAGCTGGGTGATGGCACATTCACGCTCCGCATCGCGCCCACCGCAGTCAATACAGGCGTGGCCTTCGCCACCACTCAGGGGAGCCTGGTGGCCGGCGACCTGCACACGTGCGGCTTCACCACCGGCGGTTCGGGGTTCTGCTGGGGGAACAACGAAAACGGCGAGCTGGGGAACAATACCCGCACCGTGCGTCTGACACCGACATCGGTGATCACCGGTCCGGCGTCGGTTGCGCCGATCCTGGTGGACACGCGCGGCGGCGATCTGCTGCCGGACCGGCCGTCGTTCGGCAGATACCGTCAGGGCCGCGCATCAGTGAAAGTCCAGCGCTAGGATTCCCTCGGAGGCCTCGTCATCCTCGGTCTGGGAGGCGGCGGCGCCGCAGCGTACTTCCTGACCAAGAAAAAGGACACCACCAGCA
>JACQVB010000201.1 GCA_016209985.1 Gemmatimonadota bacterium
CCACGAACAGGGTCGGGTCCTGCGGCGACATCGTCTCGACGCCCCGGTCGGTCAGATGCACCGACCGGCCGCGCTCGTCCATCACGAAGTAGAGCGCTTCCTCGACGTCCCGCATGGATTGCTTGGATGCGGGCAACTTGCGGTCGGCGATGAAGTCGAGCTCCACCCGCTGCACCAGCTGCTGCACGCCCTGCTCCTGGAGCAGCTTCATCAGCTTCTTGTTCTTGGGCATGCCCTTCTGGGCCTGGAAAAGCTTGACCGCGCCTTCGTACTGCGTTTTCTCGTCGGCGATGAGGGGTTCTGCCTCGGCCAACAGCTGGTTCACTATCGCGGTCTGCTTGCGGACCAGACTGATGACCTGGGTGTTGAATTCCGCGTACTTGGTGTCCACCTCGGTCCCTACCGGTCCCGAGATGATCAGCGGGGTGCGCGCCTCATCGATTAAGATGCTGTCCACTTCGTCGATGATGGCGTAGTTGTGGGCCCGCTGGACCCGCTGATCGAGCGAGACCACCATATTGTCGCGTAGGTAATCGAAGCCGAACTCGTTGTTGGTCCCGTAAATCACGTCGCAGGCGTAGACCTCTCGCCGTTCCGGGCTCGAGGGCTGGGTGTCGTCGATGCAGCCCACCGTGAGGCCGAGCCAGGTGAGGAGGTGGCCCATCCACTGCGAGTCACGCCGCGCGAGATAATTGTTGACGGTGACGAGGTGGACCCCGCGCCCGGGCAAGGCATTGAGGTACAGGGGGAGCGTGGCCACCAGGGTCTTGCCTTCACCGGTCGCCATTTCAGCGATCCGGCCCTGATGCAGCACGATCCCGCCGATCAGCTGCACGTCGTAGGGCACCATGTCCCAGGTCATCTCGTGCCCGGTGACGACCACGGTACTGCCCAACAGCCGGCGGCAGGCTTCCCGAACCGTCGCAAACACTTCGGGCAGGAGATCGTCCAGTGCGCGCTCGGTCTCTTTCTTGAGCTCGGTTTCGATCTGCTGCATCTTGCGGTCCAGCGCGTCGCGCTCCACCGGATCGGCGCAGCCATGCTTGGCCTGCCGGGTAGTGGCCAGCGCCTCCTCTAGCGTGCCGAGTCGTTCCTTGAGTACGCCGCGAAACTTGGCGGTCTGGGCGCGGATCTCCTCATCGGAGAGCTGCCCCAGCCCCTGCTCGTGCTCGTGAATGTCGTCGATGATCGGTTGAATATTCTTCAGCTCGCGCGTGAAGCGCGTCCCGATCACCTTGGTTACCAGCTGCTTGAGCATCAGACTCCCGTTCGATACAGGCCGTGGGCCGCGATGTAATCCGCGACCGCCTCCGGCACCAGATGATCCATCGGCTCACCATGAGCCACCGCGTCACGTATCGCCGTGGCCGAGATGTCGATCGGCCGCATATCCAGTTTCTGCGCGCCGGGCGGCGCCGGGACGTCCTCGGCGCCCGGTCGGGGCACGACCACGACCGTGGCGAGTTTGGCCAGCTCCGCGCTCTCACGCCATTCGGCAAGATCGCGAGCCGCATCCGCCCCGAGCAGTAAAAATAACTCGTCGCCGGGCCGTTCTTTCCGCAGCTCCCGCAAAGTGTCGACCGTGTATGACGGACCCGAGCGCGCGATCTCGCGCCCATCGACCACGAACCCGCGTATGCCGCCGACTGCCGCGCGGAGCATGGCGATCCGATCCTCCGCGGGGGCGCGGGGACCGGCCGATTTCAAGGGCTGCACTCGCGCGGGCACGAACCGCACCTCGTCGAGGCGCAGGCGCGCCGCCGCTCGCCGCGCGACGGCGAGATGCCCCAGATGAACCGGATCGAATGAACCGCCGAAGATCCCGATGCGCACCAGCCGGTTTACGACGCGGTGGAGTCGGCGGCGGGGCAAGCCTGGTTGAGCCCCGGGGCGCGCGGGTAGTACTGCCGCAGGTGAGCGCAGGTCTCGGTGATTTCTTCCTGGTACTTGATGCGCCGGTAAGATTCCACCAGCATGATCAGCGCCTGTGGCGCATAGGTGGACTCGCCGTAATCAGCGGCGACGGCCCGGAAATAGATGATGGCCGAGTCGTACGCCTTGAGCCGGAAATAGAACACGCCGGCCCGATATTCCTTCTCGGCAAACCGGTTTCCCAACGCCTGGAGCTGGAGCTTGGCCCGTTCCGCCGCCCTGCTGCTGGGGTAGCGGGTCGCCAACTCCTGGTACGAGGCTACCGCCTCTTCGCCGGCAGTCGGATCGAGCTCCACCCGATTCCACTGGGCCACCGCCGCATCGCCGGCGCGCAGCAACGCATCCGCCGCGAGGGGATGATTCTCGTAGTCATCCGCCACCTTGCGGAAGTCCCTGGCCGCCTCGATGAACTCGCCCTGCGCGTACTCGCACTCGGCGAGGTAGTATCGGGCTTCGCCTCCGAGCGGGTCGGTGGTGGGCACCTCGAAGGTCACCCGTTGAAAACCGGTCCGGGCGGCACTGAAGTGACCCTTCCGGAATTCCTGCCTGGATGCCTCCATGAGCGTCTCAGGCGTGACGTAATCTTTCACCCGGAAGCCCTGACGCGTGCAGGCGCTGGCGACGAGCACCACTCCCACGACTATCGACCGTTTCATCGCGCTATTCAAACCCCATTTAGCGGACCACCGTTCCCGCATTCGACAGATTGCCCAGCTTCTGGCGCGCCTGCTCCGCGATCGAGTCGCCCGGCGGCGCGCCCTGGGTGGCTCGAAGATAAGCATCCGCCGCGCCGGGAAAGTCCCCCCGTGCCAGCATGACGTCGCCGAGACTGACGTACGCCGCCCGGCCCGCCGGGGTGTCGGCGCCGTCGGCGGCGGCGCGCCGCAGCCATTCCTCGGCTTGCTGCGGCTGCCCCTGCTCCAGCGCCTGCCTTCCCTGCTGCAGCTCGCATTGTACCAGCCCTTGTTGGGCGGAGCGCACCAGCCCGGGGTCGCGCTGGCGCCGGACCAGGCCTTCGAAGATGGCCAGCCCGGCGCCGCACCGACCGCCGCGGGTGAGCGCCCGCGCGTATTGGAGCATGAGGGAATCCTCCTGCCGGGCATCCGGAGCCGCGGCCGCCGCTACCGGCAGCAGCGCGGCCGCGTCGGTGGCGCTTCCGTTCTCCGGCGTTCCCCGGGCCAGGGGCCCGGCGAAGGCGCCGAGCGGGCGGGTCGCGTTGATCTGGCGGAGGCCCGCGATGGCCGCCGTGAGACCGGCCCGATCATTCGCCTGAATCGCGGCGCGTGCCACCCGCTCGAGCCCGTCCTCCGCCTCGCCCCGCCGTTCCGGCTCACCCCGAACCAGCGCGACGTACTGCGCCGCCGCCTCGCCCAGATCGCCGACGTGCAGGGCGGCGCTCCCGGCCTTTGCGCGGAGCCGGGAGGTGGAACGCTGCTTGATGGCTATGCGGTACTCGACCAGCGCATCCCCGAATTGGCGCCCGACGTAGGCACGGTCGCCCAGCGTCTCGTGGTCGGCCGCCGAGCTTCCGCAGGCCCACCAGATGACGGCCGCGGCGGCGAGCAGCGCAGGCGACCTGAGAGCCCTATTTCCGGCCGGCACGTTCCAGCATGCTGAGGTAGGCGCGAACTTTCGGCTCCTCGGGCCGCTCGGACTGCAGGGCGGTCCAGGTATCGCGCGCCGACTTGGTATCGCCCGCGGTATAGGCGGCAAGCCCGAGCGCGGCGCGAGCGTCGTAGAACTGGGGCCGCGCCTGAACCACCGCTTCGAGCTCGGCTCGCGCCTCGGGCGATCGCCCGGCGTCGAGCAGCAAGCGCGCCAGCCGGTAGCGCAAGTCGTGGAAGGCAGGCCCCAGCTCGAGAGCGCGGCGGTACTGCTCGATCGCCCGGTCGGTCGCTCCCGACTCGACGTATGCCTCACCGAGTGCCGCATGCATGTTTGCCAGCTTGGCCGCCTCGTTGGAGGAGATGCCGTCCTTGCGTCCCACATCCAGCTCGCGCGCCCGCGCGAGGTCCTGAGCCGCGTCATAGGAACGGCCGAGGGCATCGAGCACCAGCGCGCGGTGCATGAGCGCCTCGATGTACCGTGGATTCAACCCGAGGGCGCGATTCAGCGACTCGAGCGCACGCTCGGAGTGCCCCAGCATATGATAGGAAAGACCCAGCAGATGGTGCGCGTCGGCAAACGCCTTGCCGGTGTCAACCAGCTCCTCGAGGAGATGGATGGCCGCGAAGTAGTCTTCCGCGTCGAAGCGCTCCTTCGCCTCGCCGACCAGCTGATCCGGGCTGACGTCCATGCCTCACCTCCCGCTGCTTCTGGAAGCCGGAAATGGCGTCAATCTGCCAGCACCTGCTTGAAGTAGGCGATCGTGCGCCGCAGTCCTTCTTCGAGGCCCACCGTCGGCTGCCAGCCCAGCGTTTCGCGGGCCCGACCGATGTCGGGCCGCCGCTGGCGGGGATCGTCCACCGGAAGGTCGCATTCCACGACACTCGACCCGGAACCGGTGAGACGAAGCACGTGCTCCGCCAGCTGCCGCACGGTGAATTCGTCGGGATTCCCGATGTTCACCGGCTCGGCCCCGCCCCGTTCGAACAGGCGCACGATTCCATCGATGAGGTCGTCCACGTAACAGAACGACCGGGTCTGCGAACCGTCGCCATAGATCGTGAGCGGCTCTCCCTTCAGCGCCTGCACGATGAAATTCGAGACCACGCGGCCGTCGCGCGCGCGCATCCGCGGACCGTAGGTATTGAAGATGCGAACGATCCTGGTATCCACCCCGTGATGGCGGTGGTAGGCCATGGTCATCGCCTCGGCAAACCGCTTGGCCTCGTCGTACACGCCCCGGGGACCCACCGGATTGACATGTCCCCAGTAGGACTCGGGTTGGGGGTGCACGTGCGGGTCGCCGTAGACTTCCGACGTGCTGGCCAGCAGAAACCGCGCCGTTTTTGCCTTCGCCAGCCCGAGCGTCTTGTGGGTTCCCAGCGAGCCGACCTTGAGCGTCTGGATCGGGAGCGCCAGATAATCGACCGGGCTCGCCGGCGAGGCAAAATGGAACACGCCCTCCAGCGGGCCGGACACCTCAAGATAGTTGGTGACATCGTGCCGGACGAACCGGAAGCGGCTATTGCCCTCGAGATGCGCGATGTTGGCCAGCGACCCGGTGAGCAGATTGTCCATCCCGAGGACGTCGTGGCCGTCCCGGAGCAACCGATCGCAAAGGTGCGAGCCGAGGAATCCGGCCGCACCCGTCACCAGGATTCTCAATCCGGGGACCTGCGGCCCAATCCGACGTAGTGGAAGCCCAGGTTCTGCAGCTTTTCCGGATCGTAGAGGTTGCGTCCGTCCACGATGATCGGACGCCGCAACAGTTTCTTGAGGCGCGAAAAGTCCGGGTTGCGGAATTCCAGCCATTCGGTGACGATCACCAGCGCGTCCGCCCCGGCGACCGCCTCGTAGGCATGCTCCGCATAGGTGATGCGGTCGCCGAAGATTCCCCTCGCGGCCTTGAGCGCCGCAGGGTCATGCGCCCGTACCCTCGCCCCGGTCTGCAACAACCCCTGGATCAGGTCCACCGCCGGGCTCTCGCGCATGTCGTCGGTGCGCGCCTTGAAGGCGAGCCCCCAGATCGCGATGGTACTCGAGCCGAGCATCCCGCCCAGTACGCCGCCCAATTTTTCCAGCAGTCGCCCGCGCTGGCGCCGGTTCACGGACTCCACCGCTTTCAGCACATCCAGCGAGACTCCACTGGAGTCCGCCGTATTGATCAGCGCCTGCACGTCCTTGGGAAAGCAGGAACCGCCGTACCCGGGACCGGGAAACAGGAATGCCGGACCGATACGGCCGTCGCTGCCCACGCCCTTGCGCACCTGATCGACGTCGGCACCGACCCGCTCGCAGAGTTCGGCAATCTGGTTCATGAACGAGATCCGGGTGGCCAACATGGCATTGGCCGCGTACTTCGTCAGCTCCGCCGAGGGGATGTCCATGAAAATGAGCGGATTCCCGGTGCGCACGAAGGGCGCGTAGAGTTCGGACAGGATCTCGCCCGCTTCGGGTGAGTCCACTCCCAGGACGACCCGATCGGGCTTCATGAAGTCGTCGATCGCCGCGCCTTCCTTGAGAAACTCGGGGTTGGAACAAACGTGGAATCGCTCCGAGGTCCGCGCCGCGATCGCATCGCGAACCTTGGCGGCCGTACCGACCGGCACCGTGCTCTTGGTGATGATGACCTTGGGACTGTTCATGTGATCGCCGATCGTCTTCGCCACGGCGAGCACGTGCTGGAGATCGGCCGAGCCGTCTTCGTCGGGCGGCGTTCCCACGGCGATGAAGATGACTTCCGATGCCTCCACGGCCGCGCCGACGTCGGTGGTAAAGCGAAGCCGCCCTTCAGCCTGGTTTCCGCTGACGAGCGGCTCGAGGCCGGGTTCGTAGATCGGGATCCGGCCCTGCTTCAGGGCGTCGATCTTCTCGGCACTCACATCGGCGCAGACCACCTCGTTGCCGGTCTCGGCCAGGCAGGCGCCCACCACCAATCCCACGTATCCGGTTCCAATGACCGCAACTTTCACGGCTTCCGGACCTTCCGAAGGGCATTCCGCGTGTCCACGACCCGGGAAGATGCGGAATTGATGAGCTCGTAATCGAGCGCCGAGTGGTCCGTGGCAATGACCACGCAGTCCGCGCTCTGGAGCTCCTGGGCGGTGAGTGGAACCGATTTGAGGACCGTGCCATCGTGCCGCACCTCCGGCACGTAGGGATCGTGGTAGCGAACGTTCGCCCCGCGCTCCTCCAGCAAATGCATGATGTCGACCGCGGGACTCTCGCGCACGTCGTCGATGTCTTTCTTGTACGATGCCCCGATCACCAGAATCCGGGAGCCGCGCACTGCCTTGCTGTCTTCATTGAGGCGGCGCGCAATGCGCTCGACCCAGAACCGGGGCATTTCCGAGTTGACTTCTCCCGCCACGTCGATCAGGCGGGTCTTGTAGTTCAGCGCCCGCATCTTCCACGCGAGATACAGCGGGTCAATGGGAATGCAGTGCCCACCCAGTCCCGGCCCCGGCGTGAATTTCATGAAGCCGAACGGCTTGGTGCCCGCCGCATCGATCACTTCCCAGACATCGATGCCGAGAAGATCGCAGACCACGGCGGCCTCGTTGGCCAGCGCGATGTTGACGCTGCGGAACGTATTCTCCAACCGCTTGACCAGCTCCGCCGCTACCGGCGACGACACCGGAACCAGCCGGTCGAAGGC
>JACQVB010000191.1 GCA_016209985.1 Gemmatimonadota bacterium
CCACGTAGGGTGCCCGGTACCCGTTCAGCCGGAACTTCTTGCCGGTGAACGTGAAGTCCGGGGTGGGCCCGACGCTCACGTGACACTGGTTGCACGTCAACCCCGTCTGCCGCACAAACGACGGCATCGCGTTGGCGTTCGTCACCAGCGCCACGGTCGCAACCAATGCTACCCCCGCGACCAATGCGATTCGCTGCATGCTTCCCCTCCTGGTTGGGATTCGCGCAGATGTCCGCATTTCGCCCGAATAACCACAGTCCGAGGAAGACGCCCACCCGGCACAGGCTTGGGGCGGACTTCGGTTCCGGCGGCTCGGGTACCGGCCGACTTGCGCGCAGCGACCGCCAGGAGGGGCCGCACACGACCGCACGGGACCGTGATCTTCTTCGGATTTCTCCTAGCTTGCCGCCCGGGTTCGGCGCGCGTACGCCGAAACGCCAGGCGGTTTCTGGCAGGGACAGCCTATTACTTGGCGTTCCGGTAAGAAATCGCCTTTGGGAGGTACGTCTTCCGGTCGATCAGAGGTACCTCCTTGGTAGGAGAGGTTCCCTTCGTGTAGACTCGTCCTCCACGGCCGGTTATTCTTCTCGGCCGCGGCCCGCATAGGTTCGCGAGCCAGGAGAGGTGGCCGAGTGGCTTAAGGCGGCGGTTTGCTAAACCGTAGTAGGGTCTAAAGCCCTACCGGGGGTTCGAATCCCCCCCTCTCCGTGGCGGGTCGTCGGTTCGGCGGATCGGCGGGTCGCATTTCCAGAGTCAACGACCCGCCGACCCGCCGACCCGCTACTAGGCCACATCAACCGTGAACGATACTCCGCGCCTCCGCTTCGCTCCTTCCCCCACCGGGTATCTCCACGTGGGCGGCGCCCGCACGGCGCTGTTCAACTGGCTCTACGCCAAAAAGACCGGCGGGAAGTTCCTGCTCCGGATCGAAGACACCGACCGGGAGCGCTCGACCCCTGAGCACACCAGGGTGATTCTGGACGGGCTGACCTGGCTCGGCCTCGACTGGGACGAGGAGGTCGTGTTTCAGGGAGCGCGCGTGGAGCGTCATCGCGAAATGGCCGATCGGCTTCTCGCCGCCGGCCGGGCCTATCTCGAAGAGGGGGCGGTCCGCTTCCGCATGCCGGCGGGCGAAATCGGGTGGACTGACTTCGTGCACGGCCCGATCGCGTTCCAGGGTGAGGACATCAAGGACTGGATCATCCTGCGGTCCGATCGCACGCCCACCTACAATTTTTCGGTCGTGGTCGACGATATCGACATGCGCGTCACCCACGTGATGCGCGGCGACGACCACATCGCCAACACGCCCAAGCAAATTGCGCTCTATCACGCACTGGGGGTACCGCTGCCCGCATTCGGGCACGTGCCCATGATCCATGGGATGGACGGCAAGAAGCTCTCCAAACGGCATGGCGCCACGGCAGTCGGCGACTATCAGCAGCTGGGCATCCTTCCAGAGGCGATGCGCAACTTCCTCGCGCTGCTCGGCTGGAGCCCGGGGGACGATCGCGAGCTGTATTTCGAGGCCAATGAGTTGATCGACGCCTTCAGCCTGGAAAAGGTCCAGGTCAAGGCGGCCATTTTCGACGTGAAGAAACTCGAGTGGATGAATGGGCAGTATCTCTTTCGTGCCTCACCCGAGCGCCTGCTGCCCATCGTGGAACAGATGCTGCTGGAGAAGCATGGACTCGAGCCGTCCACCTACGATCGCGAGCGCCTGCTCAACGCCATCCACTTGGCGAAGGAGCGCTCCCGGACGACGCTGGAGGTCGCCCGGCAGGTGGCGGTCCGGCTCGATGGCAAACCGGTCCAGCTCGACCAAGAAGCCACCAGGCAGGTCGCCAAGGACCCCGTTGGTTTCCGCGACGCGCTGGCGGCGGCGGAACAGCATCTTGGCGCGGTGCCCGACGACGAATGGAAGGCTCCGAGGTTGGAGACGGATCTGCGCGGCCTGGCCGAATCGCTCGGAGTCGGCGCGGGGAAGATCTTCCAGCCCATACGCATCGCCCTGACCGGGACCACCGCGTCCGAGCCGGTTCATGAGCTCCTGCAAACTGTGGGCAAGGCGGGAACGCTTTTGCGCATACGGGCTGCCCTGGCCCGGAAGGAGGATGGGGCGCAGAACTAGGGGATCAGCGGTTCCGGCCGTTTCACCGAATCAGGAGGCGCCGGGCGCGGCGGCGCCGGCGGGTTGGGCGCTTCCCGCGCCCGGCGCTCCATCTCCTTCCGCTCGCGCACTTCTTTCACGTACCGTTTGAATTCCACCGCGTTGGAAGCCCGCAGTGCGGCTTCCATGATATCGCGACGCATCGCGTCGAGCCGCGCGGCGCGCTGGGCCGCGTCGTAATTGCCCGCCGCCTCCGGCGGCAGAGGCAGCAAGGCGAGCACCGCGGTCGGGATCTTGATCCCACCCAGGTAAATCCACTTGCCGTCGATTCCCCACGTTTTCCCGGCGATCTCGGTGGTCCATTTTGGTGCCGCGCGGATCGCGAACGAGTCGGGTGGGACCGTGTCGAGATAGGAGCGGATCTTCTCGGCCAGCGCGCTGTCGATCTTCGCGATATGCACCGGCACGGTGTCGATGGCGTTCCGCGCCGGCACTCTTCCCGCAGCGGCGTCGCTCGGACGGACCCAGAGCCGGCCGTCACCATACTGTGGCCCGAGCTCACGATGGGTGCCTATCGGCAGGGTGTCTTCCTGATCGGAGACCTCGGTGATGGCCCGGGCGGTGTCGCGCTCGATGGGAATCCCGGCCGCCATGGTGGGCGCCGTTGGCATCGGGGGCGCTCGCGTCGGCCGTGGAGACGGCGTGCGCGTCGCCCTCCCAGCACCGCGCTGTGGCTGATAGGCAGGCATCGGTTCAGCCGGCGCGCCGAGATCGATGTAGCGGACCGTCCGGGTGGGCAAGGGATGGAAAAGGAGGATCAGCCCGCCCACCAGCACTACGTGAATGGCCAGGCTGACGACGAACCAGCGGGGGTTGCGCCCTGACGAGCGAAGCTGCGCCAGCTTATCGAGCCGCACTCGCCGCCCCGAAGTGTTCCAGAATCTTCGCCATCCGTCCGGCCGCTTCTCTCAGGCGCTCCGGCCCCACCGTCAGCGCCACGCGGAAGAACCCTTCCCCGCTCCGGCCGAAACTCGAACCGTGCAAGACCACCACGCCTTCGCGCTCCAACAGCGCCCGGGCAAACTCTGCCGATGAAAGGTGTTCCGGCAACGGCACCCACAGGTACATCGTCGCCCGGGGAGAGTCCGCCGGCACGCCGATTTCCCGCAACGCGGACACCGCCGCGTCGCGGCGCTCAAGAAATCTGGCGCAGATGCTCCGCACCAGTTCTTCCGCCCGATCGAGCACCGCGACACCTGCCGCCTGCAACGCGAGAAATGGCCCGGTGTCGGTGTAGGTCTTCACCTTGGCCAGTGCCGCGATGAGCGCCGCATTGCCGCATACCCACCCCACCCGCCACCCGGTCATCGAGAAACTCTTGGAGAGCGAATGGAACTCGAGGGCCACGTCCCTGGCGCCGGGAAATTCGAAAATGCTCGGCGCGCGGTAGCCATCGAAGGTCAGCTCGCAGTAGGGATTATCATAGGCCAGCACGATCTCGTGGCGGCGGCAGAACTCCACCGTGCGCGCGAGGTACTCAGCGGGGGCAACCGCGGTGGTGGGATTGTTGGGATAGTTGAGAAAAGCCAGCCGAGTACGCGCACGACGCGCGCCCGGAAGGTCTTCGAGGTTCACCAGGAAATCCTGCGCGGCCGTCAGCGGACAGACCTCGGCCTCACCGCCGGCCAGCGCGACCCCGCCCGCGTACGCGGGATACCCCGGCTCAGGCACCACGGCGATATCACCGGGGTCGAGGACGGCAAAGGGAAGATGGGCCAGACCGTCCTTGGACCCGATGAGGGGGAGCACCTCGGTCATCGGATCCACCACCACGCCGAAGCGCCGCCGCATGTATCGCGCGATCGCTTCCCGAAACGGCACATGCCCGACCTGGAACCCGTACCGGCTCATCCGCGGGTCCTTGAGCGCCTCGGCGACAGCCTGAACGGCTATATCCGGAGGCGCGAAATCCGCGTCACCGGCGCCGAGGTCAATCACATCGACACCCGCTGCCACGAGCTTCCGTTTCAGGGCCACCACCTCTGCCGCCGCGTAGGTGGGCAGATCGGCGAGGCGTTTGGCGGTTTTCATACCGGAGCTCCTAGTCCATGCCTGGCGAAAAAATCCTCCACGGCCGTCCGTACTTCGGCCCACGAGCCGATCACCTGGCGGGCGGGCGGGAGCGACTCCAGGAGGACTCGCCCATACGTCTTGGTCACGATCCGGTGATCCATGAGCACCACCGCTCCGACATCGGTTCGAGAGCGAATCAGGCGCCCGAATCCCTGTTTCAGCTTGAGCGCCGCGTTGGGAAGCAGGTAGTCCCGGAACCCGTCACCGCCCAACGCCTCGATGCGCTCCAACCGCGCCGCCGTCAACGGCTCATCGGGAACCTTGAAGGGCAGCTTGGCCAGAAGCAAGAGCCGGAGTGAGGGGCCGGGGACGTCCACGCCCTCCCAGAAGCTGTCGGTTCCCATCAGGATCGCGGATCCTGCCTCCCGGAATCGCCGGAGCAGGCGGTCCCGCTGCCCTTCACCTTGAATCAGCAAGGGCCAGCGGCTCCCCACCGCCTCCCGCACTGCCGCCGCGGTTCGCTTGAGCTGCGCGTGACTGGTAAACAGGACGAACATCCCGCCGTCCGACGCGCTCCCCAGCTCGATGATCGCCTGAGCCAAGGCCTGATCGTGCCCCGGCTCGGACGACCGCGAGTCGGGGATGTCGGTCGGCACGCCGAAGAGACACTGCTCCATGAAATTGAATGGTGAAGGAAGACTCTGTTCGTACTTGATGCGCGAAGGCAACAGATCGATGCCCAACCGTCCCTTCAGAAACCCGAAATCGCCGGCGGTGGATAATGTGGCACTCGTCAGCACGACCGTCTCCACCCTGTCAAAGAGGGTCTCTTTCAGAACCGGCGCCAGGTTCAGCGGCACCGAGCAGAGCCCCACTCCAAAAGGAAGACCCCCCACCGGCTTGGTACCCCGACGCTCGATCCACCGCACCGAAGCATCAGGCGTGCTCTCCCGTTCCCCTCTCCCGTAGGCGTCGCCCTGAGCGGAGCGGAGAGCCTGCCCCGAGCGGAGCAGGGGGGCAGCGGGGCCGGGGGTGAGGCCGGTGGGTCGAAGCGTCAGCAACACCCCGTCGCTCACCGACTCCAGACGCCGCACCACGCCTCGCATTTCGTTGAGCAGCTGCGAGCGCCGATCCAGATCGCCTTCCAGCTCCATGCGGTCCGCCACCGTCTCGATGCCGTCTCTGAGACGCTTGAGAATCGCGACGAAACCGTCCACCGCGACATCGAGCCCCTCGCGCCAGATCGGATCAGACACGAAAGCATCTGTCAGCCGCATGACCGACGTCCGGCGCGTGACCAGCCGCTCGGCCAGCAAAAAGAAGAGCCGCTCGGCACGCTCCCGGGCGGCACTCACATCGGGAAGCATTCCCTGCCGCAGCAGGTCCGCCGAGGCGGCGCTCAGCGCATCGTCTCGCTGAACCAGCTCGGTGATCAGCGCCGGAATCAGCCCCCTCCCACTCCGTTCCATTCGCGAGAGCAGCCGGGTGACGCCCCAGGACGTGACATTGGCGCCAAGGTGCTGGCCGGCGGTGTCTTCCAGGTGATGCGCTTCGTCGAGAATCAGGCGCTGGTAGGGGGGCAGCACCGCGGCGTCCTGCCAATTCTCCTGCGCCCGCCGGACGGCCAGGTCGGAAGCGAGCAGGTGGTGATTCACCACCACCACGTCGGCCTCGGCTGCACGCCGGCGGGCGGCGAAGACGAAGCAGGCGTCAAAATGAGGACATTTGAGGCGTCCGCAGAGATCCGGTTCGGCGCTGACTTCGTCCCATACCTCGGGGGTAGGCTCAAACGGCAGATCGGCCAGCGATCCGTCCGCGGTCTTCCGCGCCCAGGCGGACATCTGCTCCAGCTCCTGCTGTCGCGCAGCCTCGAGCAGCGAGGCCTGACTGCCGTGAGCGGTGTCGAGCCGGGATAGACACAGGTAATTCCGCCAACCCTTGAGCAGGGCATAGGTGACCGGCCCGAAATCGTCGTCCAGCGCCCCGGCGAGGAGGGGCAGGTCCTTCCCGACGAGCTGCTCTTGCAAATTGATGGTATTGGTCGACACGATGGTGCGCTCGCCATTGGCCCGCGCCCAGGCGACGGCAGGCACCAGGTAGGCAAAAGACTTTCCCACGCCGGTGCCGGCTTCCAGCAGCGAAACCCCACCTTCGTTGTAGGTATCCGCCGCATACGCGGTCATGTCGCGCTGGCTGGGCCGATCCTCGAACGCACCGAGCCCCCTGGACACCGGCCCGTCAACTCCGAGAAGCCCAGCGGCGGCGACCGCGTCGATCGGCGTGCGGGAGGGCGCGCGGGGGATCTCGACCACGACGTAGAACGCCGACGCATCGTTGCTGACGATGCCGAACCCGATGCCCGCCTCGAACAGTTTCGCCGCCACCGTCAGGTCCGCCGGGGAAGGGTCCAGGACGCCACTCGGGTGATTATGCAGCAGCATCTCTCCGCGGCGGGCAACACCGGGCAACGCGAGGACGGCATCGACCGTGCCGCGCGCAACCGGCCGCACCGCGGTGACCCTGCCTTCCTCGTCGACCTCGGCCACGAAAGACACCTCGCGCCCGCCGGCCTGCGCGATCTCGCTGGACAGGCGGGATTGGGCGTCCGCCGACAGCCGGGTCACGTCTTCAGTTCGCGTTTCTTCGCCGCCGGGAACAGCACGTTGTTGAGGATCAGCCGGTACCCCGGTGACTTGGGATGGAGCGAGAGATCGGTGGGCGGGTCTCCCACCTGATGCTGGGGATCCTCCGGATCGTGACCGCCGAGGAAGGTCCAGGTGCCCGTGCCGTAGTCGCCATGGATGTATTTGGCCCAGGGAGCACCGGGTTCGTCGGCCAGCACGATCACGCCGGGCTTGAGTCGGCGCTGCATGAACGAGGTGGTCAAGCCGTAATAATCGGGAATGATCTGCTTGTGGCATTGGACCAGCATGCTCGGAACCGGATCGATCTTGGCGCTGAAGTTGAAAAGCTTGAACGCCCCCAGCGGTTGCCGCAGCGGCAAGTTGTTGACCTGATGGCCATCGATGTCCGAGAAGCTGGCAATCGATGGAGACAGTTCGAGGTGCGCGTTCTCGAACGCCATGGTCCGGTCCCAATGCATCTTGGCATTGGCCGCGGGGTCGGCCGGCGTCTTGTCGGCGTAGGCCGCCGCGATGTCCACGCCTTCGGCCGCCAGCGCGAGCTCGATCGTCTCGGTGGCCGAGCACATGGCGAAAAGGAACCCGCCGTCCTGCACGTACTGCCGGATCTTCCGGGCGACCGCCTTCTTCTCCTCCGGCACGCTCGGGTAGCCCCACTGTCGCTGCATTTCCTCGTTGTTGCGGATCATGGTATTGAGCCACGGCTGGCCGGCATAGTTCAGGAAGAACTTCGAGTACTGGCCGGTGAAATCCTCGTGGTGCAGGTGGAGCCACTCGTATTCCTTGAGCTTGCCCCCCAGCACTTCGGCGTCCCACACCACATCGTAATCGACATCGGCGTACTCGAGCGCCATCTTCACGGCGTCATCCCATGGAAGGGCGTCGCGCACTTGGTAGACCCCTATCTTCGGCGCCTTTTCCAGGGGGATCGAGTCCATGTTGCTGGAAGCGATCTGCGCGCGAATGTCGAGCACGTCGGAATCCGTGGCGAACTCGGTCTGCACGCCACTCAGCGCCGCGTCCTTCTCGACCGCCGGGTCGCGTTCCATGAGGAACGTGCCGGCCCGGTAGTTGAGCAGCCACTCGGTGCGGTTACCGGCCTTAAGCGCCCGGTAGATCAGGCCGTAGGCCTTGAGCTGCTCGGGCTGCTGGTCGTCCATGGGAATGACCAGCCACCCGGCCACACTGTCATCGCGGCCACCAATCACGCGCGGAACCGGGGCCATCGCGTGGGCACCGCGCCCGGCAAGCGCCGCCAGTCCGGCGGCGAGCGAACCCAGAAAATGCCGGCGCTTCACGAGCGGGGCACCTTTCCTCGCTCCTGATCCAGGAGCCGCCTGGCCTCCGGAACCAGCGCGCTTTGCGGGTACGTCAGGATCAGATGCTCCAGATGCTTGATCGACTCCCGCGGCTTCCCGGCGAGCGAATAGGATTCCGCCAGATTGAATTCGGCCACCGGGGCCGATGCGCCGGTCGGATCGGCGGCCAGCACGCCCAGGAGCAGCGGCTGGGCGCGGGTGTGATCCCCTTTCGCCTTGGCCACCCGTCCCGCGTAAAAGAGGACGTCGGCCCGACCGCCCCGCGGCGGCAACGAGTCGGCGGCCACGGCGAATTGCACCAGCGCTTCGGCGGTATCGCCCCGAGCCAGGAGATACATGGCCTTCCCGAATTCGGGGACCGAGTCCGGCTCGATTCGCTGAATCAAGCCGGCGATCTCGGTCCGCTTGATCGATTCATCGCGCGTGCCCGCCAGCGGCCCCGCCGCACGGAAATTCTTGGTGGCGAGCTTCAGGTCGCCGTTGAAGAGGGCCATCCAGCCACGCACCGCGAGCGAGGCGATGCTCGAATCATCCGCAATCACCGTCTTGGCGGTGAGAAAATCGCCCTGGAGGATCCAGCCCCAGGCAATCCGGTTGCGCAATCCCGAGGCCTCCTCGTAGGTCATTCGCCCGTTCCACTCGCGGTACTGCGCCTCGGCTTCCTCCACCCGGCCCGATCGAGCCAGCAAGTCGATCAGGGTGACCATCGCGGCCGCGGCCCCGGTCGGTGCCCGTACCGAATCGGCCGCCAGGCGTTGCAGCATCTTCTCTGCCGCGTCGCGCTCACCCGCGTCGGCATAGGCACGAGCGGCGTCGACCCTGGCGCGCTCCTGGGCGACGCCCGTCGTGACGCTGGCCAGCCGATCCAGCGCCTGTGCCCGCGCTCGATGTCCCTGGGGAGTGCGCAAGACCGCCGCGCGATCGGAGAATCGCTCGAGCGCCTGCGCGGCGACCGCGCGATCCTGCGGGACGGCACCGTCCATCAGGACCCAGGCCTGGACCGGCCGTCCCCACGCCAGCTCGAGATCGGCCGCCATGCGTCGCGCGGACGGATCGCCCAGCGTTTTGGTCAGCAGGGTTCGAATAGCGTCGCGTTGCCCGGCCGGTGCCTGATTCAGGGTCTCCGTCGCGCCCTCGGTGAGCGCGTCGACTCCCCGCACCGCGCTGTGCCATTGCCGCGCGGCTTCGAGCCACTGCCCCCGGGCCGCGGAAAGCTGCGCCAGGTCCGGCAGTAGTTGTTCCTGGCCCACGCGCTGAGCGCCCTCGGTCAGCACCCGTTGCGCTTCGTCCAGCTGCCCGCTCTGCATCAGCGCCTGGGACCATCCGCGATACGGCTCGGGACTCTCGGGAGCGAGCGCGATCCAGCGCCGCGCCGCGGCGGCGACGCTGTCGGCCGGTCCGCTCGCGACCCACGCACGGAGCTCCATGGCCCGAAACACCGTGTTGCGGGGATCGCGCGCGAGCGCGCGCACCAGCTGCGGCATGAGGGTGGGCTGTTTGGACGCCTTGAGCACGCGTTCCAATCCGAGGAGCGCGGACACGTTCACCGGATCGATCCGTAACGCCGAGCGGTAGATCTCGGCCGCTTCGGGGTAGCGCTCGTCCCGCTCGAGATCGAGCCCGTCATTTACCAGACCCGCGACTTGAGTGGCCAGCGGCACCTGCCGCTGCTGGGCCGTTGCGGGAAGCGTCACTGCGACAGCGAGAACGATGATGCCGAGTCTTGCCGACAGCCGACGGCTGACTGCCCGCCCCGAGCGGAGCGAGGGGGCGGACGGCCCGCTAGCGCGCGTCATTCAGCCGGCGGAAGTAATCCAGGATCAGCCGCCGCTCTTCCGGCGAGAGCTGCCGGAGATCCTCCCACGTGGGATAGGGAAACCGCGGCCCTGCCCCGGCGGCGCCGGGCTTCAATGCCGGCGGCACCAGGACGTTGCCGTCCTTCGCGGTCTCGCTCTTTCTTTCCTTCTTATCGTCCTCTTCTTCGCCGGTCAGCGTCCGGCCGGCATCCAGCAGCCGGCGGAACAGCCGCTCCTGCCGTTCGACGGTCCTCCGGTTGAGGCGCCCCGCCTCCAACTCCCTCGCCAGCTGCTTCGCCTCCTCGGTCATCTCGCCCACGCTGTTGGGAGCCTCGCCCTGAGCTTCCAACCGCTCCAGCTCCTCGGCCAGCTGCCGCTGCCGCGCGCCGACCTTTTTCACCTGCTGCGTGGTGTTGCCGTTCTGCCCCTGCACGGTGAGCGGGAGCAGCTGTCCGCTCTGTCCCGCGAGCGCGCTCTGGGTTCCGGCCATGTTCGCGAGCCGTTCCACCGCCTCCGAAAATCCCGAGCCGCTTCCCGACCCTTTTACGTCCTCGCGCGCGGTCAGCAGCGAGTACGCCACCGACGTCAACCCGGTGACCGCCTGTCCCGCCAACGTCGCGGCGTTTTTCGTGTCTGGGTTGGCCTGTTGGAGCTGCTCCATGGCTTCCTTCATCTTCATGCGCGCCTGGCCCAGCGCGGTCGACAGCTCGGGCGAGACCAACGCGTTTTTCCCGGCCGCTTGCTGCAGCCGCTCCACCACCCGGTCCATTCCTTCCTTCAGCGCCGCCTGCTCTCCGCGTACGTCGGAGCCGGCGTCCCCGCGTTGCATCCGCTCGGCGAGCTCCTGCTCCCGTCGGGCCAGCTCCGCCGTCTCCGCCAGCGCGTTGTCCATCTTCCCCATCACTTCGGCTTTCCACGATGCCCGCATATCGTCGCGGCTCTTCCGCAGCTGCTGCGCCAGCGGATCCAGCTTCTGCTCCGCGTCTTCTCCCGCTCCCTTGGCCTTGTCGATGTTCTTCCTCTGCGCCTCGTCCGCGGCCTTCTTCATGTCCTGCGCGGCCTGCTTGACCTTCTGCGAAGCGTCCGGGGTCGGGCCTTTCTGCTCGCCCGGCTTGGGCTGCTGCATCTGCTGCTGTCCAGCGGAGTCCTGCGGCTGCTTATGCATCGCCGAATCGGCCGCCCGCACGCTGTCCTGCAGCGCCTGCGATTTGTCCTTGCTCTGCTCGATCATCTTCTGCAACGCCGCGAGCCGGGCCGCCAGGCTGTCGGCTTCCGTCGCCATCTTCTTTTCCTCGCTCGCCATCGAGGAATCGGCGTTCTGGTTGATCCGGTCGTTCCAGTCCTTCTGCCGCTGCGCCAGGTCCTCCGCATCCGAGGCGAGGGTGGTCATGGACCCTTCGATCGCCGCCCGCTGGAGCATCTCCTTGCTCTGCTCCAGACGCTCCTGGAGCTGCTTGGCGGATTCGGAGAGCTGCTGCATGGCGTCACGCGATTTCTCGGCGTCGAGCTGCTGCAGCGACTGGCGCATTTTCGCGAGCTGCTCGCGCATCTCGGGCGTCATGGCCTGGTCGACCATCTTTTGCAGGTCGCGCAGGGTCTGCTGGAACTGCGGGTCGTTCAGGCCGGCCGCTTTGGCCGCCTCGGACAGCTCCCGCAGCTGCTCCTTCATCTCCTCAGCACGGTCGAGCACCTGCTGCTGCTTCTTGGCCAGCTCTTCGGCCTCTTCTGCCGCCTTGTAAGGAAGGTCCTTCGGCTGCTCGCCCCGCTTGTTCGCCTCGGCCAGGCGCTCGCGCTCCGCCGCGGCGTCTTCGGTTTCCTGGGACAGCGCGGACTGCGTCTTGACCAACGAGTCGATCCCCGCCTGCAGCTCGCGCGCGGCATCTCGCACCGCCTCCCGCATCTCGGCCAGGGTCGGCAGGCGCAGCGCGTACTCGCGCGTCTCGGCCATCTGGGGATTGGGAGCGTTGTCGTAGGCCCGCACCCGGAAGTAGGCGGTGTCACCGGGCAGGAAGCCCCGACCGTTCAAGTCCAGCACCCACTGCAACACCAGCCGCTCGGCTCCCTCCTCCGGAACCGGGATCACTTCCGATTGCCGGGGGCCCGCCACTCCCACCCGGCTGACCCGGCGGGTCAGAAGATCGACCCGGGTCACCCGATTATCGTCGTGCACATCGATGACCAGTGGTTGCTTGAGGGTCGCGGGCGCGACGGTATCCGCGCCCGGTACCGGCACCGACACGGTCGGCATGCTATCGAGCACCGCCAGCAGGTGCAGCTCGGGGGCGGCATCCTCCAGGGCTCCGCCGCCTGCCGGCGTCACCAGCAGTTTCCAGGTGCCGCTGCGGGCAACGACGTTCTGGCCGGAAAACTCCTGCCCGTTCGCCGCCAGTGCCGTGCTCATGCCGTCACGGACCCATCCAACCGACCGCAGGGGGACGGTGGCCCTCCCGTGCGTCACGATCCGGGTTCCCACCGGCAGCAGGACGGTATCGGGACCGGGAAGCAGCGGCTCGTCGGCGAGGCCCAGATACTCGGGATATTGTGCCACGATCGTGAGCTGGGCGAGGAACGACGGAAGGGCCACGTGGATCCGGATGGTTTCGGATGACCGCCCGCCGCTGGACGCACGCAGGTACTGGTCGCTCTCCAGCGGGCCGAGCGGCGTGCTCGCGTGCCCGGTGCTGTCCAGTTTGAGTTCGATCGTTTTCCACGGCTCTCCCGGCGCCCGGACGAACAGGGTGGCCGCCGATCGGCCCGCCGCCGCGACCGTCACGGTCACGCGCTGGCCACGGCGAACCTCGGTCCGATCCACCGTCAGCGAAATCGGTCCGCGGGCACGGGCCATGGTGGCAATGGGATTCCAGAAGGCCGCCGCCCGGCCGGACGTGGGCTGGGTCGTGGCGAACAGCAGCGCGCCGACGCCGGCGATCGCCACGCCGAAGCGCAGCAAACGCGACTGGGTTTGGCGGACCGGCCCGAGCGCCGACTCGCCGTGGGCGGCAAGCCAGGTCGCCGCCCGTTGGTCGGCCAGATCAGCGAGCACTCTGCTTCCGCGAATCGGCTGGTCTCCCGACACCCCGACCAGCGAGCCTCGGCGCAAGCCGGCCTCCGACTCCATGTGTTCTGCCAGCCGCCGGGCTTCGAGAAGGCGCGCACGACGGCGATACCACCAGGCACCAGCGGCCACCAGCACGAACGGTGCGAGCCAGAGCACCGCCAATACCCAGGGCGCCCGCAGATACAACCCATTGCGGGCGAGCAGAACGCCGGCGCCGAGCACCAGCAGAATGACGCCGGCGGTCGCGAGCATCCCGGCCGACAGATCCAGGCGCCGCAGCTCCTGCCGGCGAGCCTCGAGCCAGCGCCGCGTGGTCGTCATCGGACGCTCGTCACTGCGCACGTGAACAGGTTGATTCCCATTCTGAGCGCCGCCTCATGTTTTTCCGGTGGGTCCTTGTGCACGTCGGGGTCTTCCCAGCCGTCACCCAGATCGGCTTGATACGAGTAGTACACCACCAGCCGTCCATTTATGAAGATGCCCAGCCCCTGCGCCGGCTTGCCGTCATGTTCGTGAATCTTCGGAATACCGCGGGGAAATTCGTAGACGACGTGATATACCGGATGATCGAGTGGGACGTCCACCAACGGCTTGTCGGGAAACACCCGGGCCATCTCGCGGCGGAAGGACGAATCCATACCGTAGTTGTCGTCGGCGTGGAGGAAGCCGCCGTTTTCGAGATAGCGACGCAGCGTGATCACTTCTTCGTCGGTGAACCGGACGTTGCCGTGACCGGTCATGTAGAGGTAGGGATACTCCCAGAGGTCCGGGCCGTGAAGCGTGATCACGCGCTCACGCGACTCCACCGGCAGCGCGGTGCGCTGGCGAATCGCCGCCAGCAGGTTGGGCAAGCTGGACGGATTCCCGTACCAGTCCCCCCCGCCGTCGTACTGCAGGCGACCGATGGTCATGGTCGTGGGCTCGGTCGCGGCGAGCGCGGCGAGCGCAATCAACCCGATCCTGACGAGCTTCACAGCGCAGTCACCAGACGATAGACCTCGTTTCGGGATAGGTGCAACTCGCGCGCCAGGATCTGCGCGACGTCGCGTTTGGTCGCGCCCTCAGCCAGCAGCGAGCGCGCCCGCTCGGTTACTTCGTCCGTCCGGGACACCAGGTCACGCGAGGGTGACGCCACAGGAGCCCCGGACAACACGACCGTGATCTCTCCCCGGGGAGGATGCTCCCGATAGTCGGTACCGACGTCCTCGAGACTTCCGGTCTTTACTTCTTCGTGGACCTTGGTCAATTCACGCGCGACCGCCACCTGGCGATCGCCCCCGCAGATCTCTCGGAGGTCGTCCAGCAACTGCCCGACGCGCTGCGCCGATTCGAACATCACGACCGTCCAGGGACTCTCGGCGGCCGCCCGCAACAGGTGCTGGCGCTCTTTGCCGCGTCGGGGTGGAAACCCAAGAAAAATATAGCGATCTGCCGCTAACCCGGAGATCGAAAGCGCCGCCGCGACCGCCGAGGGTCCCGGTACCGCCACCACCGGCACGCCGTTCGAGCGTGCCTCCATTACTAGATTCGCGCCGGGATCGCTGATCGTTGGCGTGCCGGCGTCGGAGACCAGGGCGACCGACTGGCCTTCGGCCAGGGCCGAGAGGAGCAGTTCCATTCGGGAACGGGGCGAGTGGGCGTGGAAGCTCACCAGGCGCGGCCGCGCGCCGATATGCGCCAGCAAGATCCGGGTCCGGCGGGTGTCTTCTGCCGCGACCACCGCGACGGTGGACAGGGTGGCCCGGGCTCGTTCCGAGATGTCTCCGAGATTGCCGAGGGGAGTGGCGACTACGTAGAGGGTCCCGCTCGTCACCAGCGAATGGCCCAGGGCAACCGCGAAAAGAACCCGGCCTTCTGCAGCATGAAGCGCTGCTCCTTGGTCGCTTCGCGCAGAATCTTCTCCGCCGCGCCAGGCGACATGATTTCGAGTTGCTCCAGCAGTTGCAGCGCCCAATCGGAAAGTGCGAAGGTGAGCTGCTCGGCGGTCGTCACCAGGGGGTCGGCTTCCCGGTCGCGCGGCGTACCGATGACCGGAAGCGGTGCGTGGGTCTTGCCCAGCGCGTCGCGGAGCTTGTAGGCCCGCTTCATTCCCTCACCGGGCAGCTCTCGCTCCGCCGCGTCGACGATCCGCCAGAAGAGCTCGCGGTAGGTCTCGATCATCGCGGGGGCGGCCTGTTCCGGGATTTCGGTCAGCGGCGGGAACACGGTGGCCGCGATCTGCGGTCGCGTGCCGGCGGCGTCAGCCTGGAAGAGACTCTCGACGTACTGCGGCACGGTCATCTGATCCGGCTTCCCGCAGTAATAGCCGTTCAGGAACTTGCCGTCTTCGAAACGGAAGTAGCTCATTCGGCCATTGGAGATGAACTCCAGGACGCCGGTGAACAATTCGGCGCGCAGCGCCGGAAAGAGCGAGGCGGGCTGCGCGGCATCCACGAAGTGGCGCTTCGGCGGGGTGGCGCAGCTCGAATAGGTCCAGGCGAGCTGCTCCATCGGCGCGTCACAATACGCCAGCTCGCCCCGCTCGACTTCGTCCCGGATCTCCTTCAGCGCGGTGGCGATGGGGATGACCGTGCGGGCGCGCTCCGCGAAGGACACGGCATTGATCACTTCTCCCCGACGCATGAGGAGGAGCACCACCTGGTCCGGCAGGTACGCCGCGACGTACCCGTCCAGGCGGCCGTCCCGGTCGATTTTGGCGAAATGCAGCAGATTGTCGAGATGGATGAAGGCGAGCCGCGTGCGATGCACGTGGACCCGGTTATGCGGGAAATGCAGATCGTTCAGCCGGACCTGCGTCTCGGGCAAGAGCGCGGTGCTCTGGCGCATGGTCAGGGAAGTCCCGGTTAAGCGTTTTGACTCGGACGGCATCCCCACCCTACCCCATCTTCACCACGGCAGTACGGCATCAAGACCGGGATGCCGTCATGCCGTTGTGCCGTTATGCCGTCCTCCCGTGCCTACTTCAGATGTTTTTCTATCTTCTCTATAAGATACGGCTTCGGGACCGCCCCGACCACCGTTTCCACCAGCGTCCCGTTCTTGAATAGGAGCACGCTCGGGATCGAGCGGACGTTGTAGCGCATAGTCGTGCGCTGGTTGGCGTCAACGTCCAGCTTGGCGAACTTCACTTTGCCGTCGTATTCCGTGGCCAGCTGCTCCACCACCGGTGCGATGATCTGGCATGGACCACACCACGTCGCCCAGAAATCCACCATCGCCAGCCCATCGTGACGTTCGATTTCCTGCGCGAATGCGTCATCCGTGACGGGCAGTGTCTTACCTGCCATGTTGCTCTCCCTTTCGTTTTCGTTATGTATCTTCGCTATGCCACGTGCTTCGTATGGCGTCTGGATCACTTCCGTTCCCATCTTTGGCGAGACGGAACCATGAAACGCCGCTCTGCCGTCCCCCTCTCCCGTAAGGGAGAGGGGTCAGGGGTGAGGCCCCGGATCGCCCACATCGGTGTCGCCGTCACGGACCTCTCCGAGGCCATTGCCTTCTACCGCGACGTGCTGGGCATCCAGCCGAAACCCACCGAGAAGACCGACGGAGCCACCATCGTGTCGCTGCCATTCGGCGACGTCGACATCGAGTTGCTCCAGCCCGACAGCCCCGACACGCCGGTCGGCCGGTTTCTTTCGGGGCGCGGGCCCGGGATCCATCACGTCTGCTTCCGCGTCCCCCATCTCGAGCAGGCCCTGGAACGCTGTCGCGCGCTCGGGTTTCGCCTGGTGGATGAGAAGCCCCGGGTCGGCGCCGAAGGCCGGCGTATCGCCTTCCTCCACCCCAAGACAACCGCCGGCATTCTCCTCGAGCTTACGGAGTAACATGCGGGCTGGAGTTTACGTTCCCCCGCCCGCCCCCTGGCTGGCCTCGCAAGTCCGGGCGGGATTCCCGGCTGCAGACAGATCGATGTTCTTGACCAGCCAGCCATTCTTCCATGGCACCGTCGTGAACGGCACGACCGGCTGGCACCCCTTCCGGGTCAGACGAACCCGCACAATTCGCTGCATGCTATTGACAGGATCGACCGAATTGCCCGGCTCGAACTCGTAACTTTCGTGTTCCAGAAAGGTCCGGATCACGGTCAGTCGCTGATCGACCTGGTCGAGATTCATAGAGGAAACCGCCGGCCCGCGCTCGGTCCCCCACAGGTCCCTCAGGCCCACGATGCTGTTCGCCTTCACCGCGTTCATGAAGGCCCGTACCGCTGCTTCCGGACTGACCGGCGCGGTATCCGCGATTTTCGGGTGCCCGCCGCATCCGGTGGCCACCAGGAGCACGAACGCCCAACGTCGCAACCGTTGCATACTGGAGAACCGAACGATCAAGTTCCTCCGCCGTTAGTTCAGTATTCTTACGTTCTCTCCCTGAGGGACATCGCCCCCCTCTCCCTAAGGGAGAGGGGACGGGGGTGAGGTGAGGCGAACCTACATGCTTCCGAAAGTTGGGGCAAGCGAACGATGCGGTTCTACGTGAACGTCGATCACGTGGCCACGCTGCGCCAGGCGCGGCGCGCCGACGAGCCGGATCCGGTCACCGCGGCTACGGTGTGCGAGCAGGCGGGGGCGAACGGGATAACCGTGCACCTCCGCGAGGATCGACGCCACATTCAGGACGAGGACGTCCGCCGTCTTGCGGCGAGCGTGCGAACCGTTCTCAACCTCGAGCTCGCGACCTCGCCGGAGATCGTGGGCCTCGCGGCCGGTCTGCGACCGCACCAGGCGACATTCGTTCCGGAGCGTCGCGAGGAGATCACGACCGAAGGCGGGTTGGACCTCAAGGCGGAGATCGCTCGCCCGGGCGAGCCGCTTCGGAGGGCCATGGACCGGCTGCGTAAAGCCGGCATCAGGATCAGCCTGTTCATCGATCCCGATCCTGAGGCGATCCGGCTCGCGGCTACATTGGGAGCCACCGCCGTCGAGCTGCACACCGGCGACTACGCGGGCGCCACGGTCGATCGCCGCCCGCAGCCCCTGGCGCGCCTGCAACGTGCCGCGGCGCTGGGCCGGCAGGCCGGGCTCGCAATCCACGCCGGCCACGGCCTGACCTACCGCAACGTGCAGCCGGTTGCGGCCATTCCCGAGGTGGAAGAGCTCAACATCGGCCACAGCATCATCAGCCGCAGCATCCTGACCGGGATCGGACCGGCCGTAAGCGAGATGCGCGCACTCATCGACGCGGCCCGCGCGCGTTGACCGGGTCCCCACCGAGGGATAGTGTCTAACGATCCTATCGGCTCGCGTTTTCGTCCCCCTCTCCCGTAGGGAGAGGGGACAGGGGTGAGGCATGGCCCAAATGGGGATGGCGGAGTTTTTCGCGATGGAGGCGGGCGAGTATCTCGAGCGCCTCGATGGACTCGTGTCTCCCGCCGGTTCGCCCAACGCGGAAGAGTTCGTCCGGCTCGCCCGCGCCTTGCGGGGCTCGGCCCTCATGGCCAATCAACAACCCATCGCGGCCGCGGCCGCGGGACTCCAGGAGGTCGCTCGCGCCTTGCGCGAGTCCCGGATCACCTGGGACGTTGCCACCAGGCAGATTGCCGTCCGCGGCGTCGACGATCTCAAGATCCTGGTCCGCGCCGTCTCGGCCTGGACTCCGCGCGAGGACGCGAAAGCGCGCGCGCTGGCGCAGGAGCTGGATCAGCTCGCCGGCGTCCGCGCCTCGACCCGGATGGCGGCCATGAGTACCAGCGATGCCGGGACGCGCGCATTTGTCGCCCGTGAAGGGGCGGCCCTCGCCAGCGCGCTCGACCGGGTAGCCGTCACGCTGACCCAGAATCCGGGCGCGGTGGATCAAGTCCAGAGCGTTCTCAAGGTCATGCAGCCGCTGCGGGGCCTCGCCGGTCTCGCCGATCTGCCCCCACTGCCCGACCTCCTCGACGGAATCCAACGTGCCGTCACCGAAGTCACCCGGCGCAGGGAATCCGCTCCCGCCGCCGCCGGCGTCTTCCGTGCCGCGGCGCAGGCCCTCTCGCGGGCGGCGCGCGAAGCGACCGCCGGACCGCTCGCGACCGACTCACCCGAGCTGAGCCAGTTCGTCAATGAGCTGGGCAAGCTGCTCGAGCCGGAGAAAGACGTGGTTCCCATCGAGTCGCTCTACTTCGCGGACCAGGGACCGCACATCGTCGAACCGGGAGCGGCCCCGGGTGCGAACGCACGGGTAGAGCTGGTCTCCCATGGAGATCACTTGCGCCAGGTGGCAGATGCGCTGGACCGCGCGACCTCCGACTCCCAGCGCGCGCTCCGGGTGCAATCGCTGGCCGGAACGCTGGAGGCCTTGGCCGGGGCGGGATTCGGCGCCTTCGCCCAGGCCGCCCGCGGAGCCATCGCTCGCGGCGCGGCCCAGCGGGACGCCGCCGGTTTTGCCTCCCGGCTCCGGGAAGCGGGAACCATCTTGACCGGAGCGGCCCAAAACGCCTCCAGCGCCTTGACTGAAGGGCTCGCGCGTACCGCCGCCGCGTTCAAGTCGGTAGGCCTGGCAGCGCCGGGCGCGGCAGGGCCGATAGGCGCTCCGGCTCCCGCCGCGCCCGCCGCTGCCGCCCCTGCCACCACCGGGGGCGACGAGGGAGTCGGGCTGATCGGCAGCCTGCTTCGTTTCCAGCGCTACGTCGATGTCCTCGGGTCGCGTCCAACATCGATCGAGGAGTTCCTGGCGGGTCCTCCGGTTCTCCCGGCGGCCCTTACCGCGCGCGGCGATGAAATCGTGTCCATCGAATCGCTGTGTTTCCGGGGACCCGCCGCGCTGGCCCGCGCCTTGAGCCTGCGCGACCAAGTCCGGACCGCCCTGGCCCGCGGGGATGGCGGTACCGAGGCCACCGAACTGCTCGAGGAAATCTTCGATCTCGTCAAGCTCGGCCAAACCGGCACCTGACCGTTCGCGGTTTCGCTGGACCGGCGTCCTGGGGATTCTCATTTCCCTCGGGCTGCTCTGGTGGGCCCTGCGCGGCATCGAACTGGACGAGCTGATCGGTCACGTGCGCCAGGCACGGGTGGGCTATTTCCTGGCTGCCGTCCTCGTCGCCACGGCCACATTCCCCTTACGCACCGCCCGCTGGCGCTATCTTCTGCGGCTCGAAGGCCAATCGCTCCGCTTTCTTCCGCTCTGGCACGCGACCGCCATCGGGTTCATGGCGAACAATCTCCTGCCGGCTCGGGCCGGCGAATTTGCGCGAGCCTACACCGCCGGTCGTCTGACCGGCGTGCAGTTCTCGGCGGCGCTCGCCTCGCTGGCCGTGGAGCGAATCATGGACGGCATCGCCATGGTGGCGCTCATGACCCTGGCGATTGTGACCGGCGGATTTGCCGGCGGGGTCAAGGTGGGCGGCATCTCCCTGGTCGGAATCACCGGAACCGCGGCCATTCTCTTCGCCCTGGCGCTCGCCACCGCGGTGGCCGTGGTGCACCAGCCCGCCATGGCGTTGGGCCTCGCCCGGCGGGTCTTCGCCCGCATCTTGCCGGCGCGGTTCGCCGACCGCGCCATCGGATTCGTCGAAGGGCTGCTTGCCGGCCTGGATGCGCTGCGCAGCGCGCCGCGGTTTGTCGCTGTCATCGCCTGGTCGCTCGCGGTCTGGTGCACCTATGCGGCGTCCTTCTGGTTGTGTTTTCGCGCGTTCAACATCGCGGTTCCGTGGAGCGCTCCGCTCCTGCTCCAGGGACTGATCGGCTTCGGCGTCGCCGTCCCTTCTTCCCCGGGCTTCTTCGGCCCATTCGAAGCCGTCACTCGCGCGACTCTCGCACTATATGGCGTGGACGCAGGCAGGGCCGTTTCTTACGCAGTGGCCTATCACCTGGGCACCTTCGTCCCGATTTCGCTCCTGGGATTGTGGTCGCTTTCCCGGAGCCATCTACATCTCGCGGACTTCAAACGCGGCTCCCCGTTGCCTGCTCCGACCGCCCGGGAGGCCGGGTGACGACCGGTCCCGTCGGGATCGTGGCACACGCCAAGGTCAATCTGTTTCTCCGGATCCTGGCTCGTGAAGCATCGGGATATCACTCGATCGAGACGCTGTTCTCGCTTCTGGAGCTGGCCGACGAGGTCACGGTCGAGCGCGCCGCCAGTGGGGTCGAGCTCACCGTGGACGGCGGCGACACCGGCCCCGCCGATGAGAACCTCGCCACTCGCGCTGCCCAACTCGTCCTCGGGGCGGCGGGAAACCGTTCGGGCGTCCGGATCCATCTGGTCAAGCGCATTCCGGTTCGCGCCGGACTTGGGGGAGGGTCCAGCGACGGCGCGGCGACACTGCATGCCGTCAACCTCCTCCTCGGCAACCCGGTCCCCCGTCACGAGATCCTTCAGCTCGCGAGTCGCCTCGGCAGCGACGTCCCATTCTTCGCCTCGGGAGCGCCACTTGCGCTCGCTTGGGGACGGGGCGAGCGACTCTTTCGGTTGTCCCCGCCGCCGGCGGCGGCCGCCTTGGTTGCCGTTCCGCCGTTCGGAATCAGCACCGTGGATGCCTATCAACGATTCGATGCCGTGGTTGCAACTTACCCCGCGCGCGGAACCGTGGTTCTGGATGACCCGGTGACGGAATCATGGGGCAGCATCGCGCGGCTGGGAGGAAACGATTTCGAGAGCGTACTTTTTGGAGCGGAACCCCGGCTTCGTGAGACGTACGAGCGCCTGGCGGAAACCCGCCCGCTCCTCGTACGGATGTCCGGGTCCGGGTCGGCGATCGTCGCCCTCTACAAGACTCCGGCGGAGCGGGATCAGGCAGCCCGACTGATGGGTGAACAAGTCGCGCGGATCATTCCGACGCTCACCCGGAGCGGCGCAGCCCCGGGACCGGAGGAGATCACCTCGTGAGCTACCCCGGGCGCCGTTCCGATGCTCGGCGTGGATTTGCTCGCGCTCGTGCCCTCGCAGTCGTTTTCGCCGGCATCGCCGCCGTGGCGGCACCCGCGGCTGGAACCATTGCCCGCCAGGCCGGCAGGTTCGAGCCCCGGCCGCTTTCGCCCTTCGAGCGTCGCAAGGCCGAAGAGCTGATCCGGCGGCGCTATCCGTGTCTCGGATGTCACGAGCTGGGGGCCGCGGGCGGCCGAATCGGCCCCCGCTTGACCGATGTCGGAACCCGGAGGTCCGCCGCCTACATCCACGCGATGATCAGCAACCCGCAACACAGCGCCCCGGGCACCATCATGCCACGAGTGCCGATGCCGCCGGCCACGATCGACCTGCTCGCGTCGTACCTGTCGTCCGGCGGGGGAACCGGCGCATTCGCCGATACTGCAAGGAAGGTGGGAACCCTCCAACCTGCCGCCGGAGACGCCCCCGCCGTCTATGGACGCTATTGTGCGCCATGCCACGGGACAGAGGGAAAAGGTGATGGTCCCAATGCCACCTTTCTTCCGATCCGTCCGAGCGCGCATGCCTCGGCGGCACGGATGTCGGTCCGCTCCGACGACGCGTTGTTCGACACTATTTTCTCCGGCGGATACATCATGAATCGCAGCAACCTGATGCCTCCGTTCGGAGCCACGCTGACTCGCGAAGACATCTGGGGCCTGGTGCGCCACATCCGCACCCTGTGCCGGTGCCAGGGCCCCACCTGGTCTCGTGCGCGAGAGACGCGATGAGCAAACGCGGCAAGCGGCAGCCCGTCGGACCCGATCGGGATCGCGCATCCAGACAGCCTGATTCACGGCCACGATCCAGCTCGTTGGTCCTGGGCGGGCTCGCGAGCGCGGTCGTCCTCGTGACAATCGCCATCGCCTATCTGCTCGTCCACCGCGCCCAATCGCAGCGCCCATTCCCCGCCCCATCCGCGGCAACGATCCCAGGCGATCGGGTTTCCTTTGCGGATTTTGTCGGGGCCGAAAGCTGCCGCGATTGTCACTCAGAGCAATACCATGCGTGGCAAGTCTCTACCCACGGGCGCGCCGGCGGAGCGCCCGCCCGGGACCGGATTATCGCGCCCTTCAATGGCGTCCCGATCCGAATGAAAGACGCCGTGGTGACGCCGGCGGTGAACGGAAAAGGAGAATATCTGTTCACCGTCGCCCAGCAGGGCCGGCCGCCCCGGGTATTTCGCGTGGACCAAGTGGTCGGCGGCGGATTCATGGCTGGCGGCGGCACCCAGGCCTTCTTCAGCGCATTTCCCGACGGCACGCTGCGGTTTCTCCCGTTCGACTACTCCAGGACAGCCGGCCGGTGGTTCTGCAACACGCGCATGCGGGGCGCGCTCCCGCTGGGCCCGGACATCGCGCTCGCCGATTGCACCGAATGGACCCCCCGTCGCGTCCTCGGAAGCACGGAGCGTTTCCCGGGCTGCCAGCAATGCCACGGCAGCCAGATCCAGCTCGACTTCGACTCTGCCTCCCATCGCTACGCGACGCGATTCACCACCCTGGCCGTGAACTGTGAATCGTGCCATGGGCCGGGGCGGCGACATGTCGAGCTGGCGCGGTCAGGACGAATCGGCCAGGACGCCGATGTGGGCATGCGCGCGCTGGCCACGCTCGGCAAGGAGGAGTCGCTCGGGGTCTGCTTCCAGTGCCACGCGGTCAAGTCGCAGCTTCGACCTGGCTACCTGCCCGGGCGGCCGCTGCGAGAATACTTCGCTCTCAAATTCCCCTTGCTGCTCGATACCCTCTACTACCCGGACGGACGTACTCGCACCTTCGGATATCAGGAAGGGCACCTTTCCAGCGATTGCTATCGGAGCGGCTCGATGACCTGCGTGGATTGCCACGATCCGCACAGTCAGCGCTATCGCGACGTCAGCGGCGGGTCGCTCCTCGGACGGTTCGACAACGGTCAATGCACCGGGTGCCACCCCAGTAAGGCAACGCCGATCGAGCGGCACAGCCATCACGCCGCGTCGTCGCCGGGAAGCGCATGTGTGTCGTGCCACATGCCCTATCTCCAGCAGCCCGAAGTGGGGCACAGCATCCGTTATGCCCGTTCCGACCACACGATTCCACTCCCCCGGCCGGAATTCGACAGCCGGTTGGGAGTGGAAAGCGCCTGCAGCCTCTGCCACCGCAACCAGCCGCCCCAACGCCTGCAGGCACAGGTTGTCGCTTGGTATGGCGAGCTGAAGCCGCACCGTGCCACCGTGACCAGCCTGCTTGCCGCTGACAGCATCCCCGACCTCGAGACCGGTGCCCGCCGGATCGTCGCGGACTCCGCTGATCCGATGGGCGCATTCGCGGGGACGGCGCGGATCCTGGACCGCTACAGCCGGATCGGGGCCCCGCCGGTGGAGGGACAGATCATTGACCGCCTGAAACGGCTCGCCAATCACCCCGATGTCGATCTCAAAGCCCTGGCGTTCGCGACCCTTCACCTGATTGGCGGCGGCGAAGCGAGCGTGCGGTCGTTTCTCTCGGGTCGGCTGGGGCGGCTCGGAGAAGACGAATACCCGGTTCGGGAGCGTTGGTCATGGGTCCTGAAAACCCGCGGTGATTCGTACCTGAACGCCGGCGACGCGCGCAGCGCCGCGTCAGCATACGAGAAGGCAAAAGAGGTCGCGCCACGTGACCCGGGAGTGCTTCGTGCACTCGGCGTAGCGTACACCCGGCTCGGCGAGCTGGACCGTGCCATGACGGAGCTGCGTCACAGCCTCGAGCTGAATCCAAACCAGGTGCAGGCCGAGGTGGATCTGGGCACCACGATGATGCAGCGCGGGGACATGGCAGGCGCAATTGCGGCATTCCGGCAAGCCCTTGCCATCAACCCGGAAGACCCGATCGGTTACGCGAATCTCGGACTGGCGCTGGTCCGATCGGGCGACCCCAAAGGGGCGCTAGAACCGCTGGAGAAGGCAGTCTCTCTGGATCCCAGCCTCGCCGACGCGAACTTCATTCTGGCACAGGCCCAGGCCACCCTCGGCCGCCTCGATCGAGCGGCCGACGCGCTACAGAAAGGCCTGGAATTCCAGCCCCAAAACGCGGCCGCCCGCCAGATGCTGCAGGACATCCGGCGCTGACCCTGGCCGGGACAAACTGCCCGCTTGCAGCAGGCTTTCTGAGCGGGTACGTTGGACCGTAGCAGCCGATCCCAATTCCGAACAGGTCCGTCTCTCGTGGGTAACAGGAGCGACCTGTCATGTGGCCGCAACGTTTCTGCCGGGAGACGTCTATGCGAGCAGCATCTGTTGGTCGTGTCTTCGCGCTTGCGTTGGCCGCGCTCATCACAGCAGGGGGAGCCAGGGCGCAAACCGCCGCAGCCCGGTTCACGCCCGATCCCAGGACAAGCCTCGCCTGGTGGCAGGTGAACCCTCACCTGAGCCATTTGTGGGCCACAACCTGCCCAGGAGACCCGTCCTGGCGCCCAGGGGATGGAGGACGGAGCCTGACGTGGGCCTCGCAGTTCCTCACCATGAAGTCGAAGACCGGCTACGCCAACGTGAAAGACACTATTATCCCGCTCTACCCGCGGAAACGGGTGCGTCCACTCTGCGAGGAGGCGGTGAGCGGGGAGATCTTGGTAGCCGATACCACCAGTTTGCGGGGCGTGCACGGGATCATCTCGGTAACGGCGGACAAGCTCACCACCGGAATGGGTATGCGGGATAACTATGCCCGTAACAGCATACTCCAGACGGCGACCCATCCGACCATTAAGTTCACCATCGACAGCGTAAGCCAGTTGACCAAAGCGCACGGCGATACCTTACGGGGGAACGCCTATGGCGTCTTCAGTCTTCATGGTGTAGACCGACCCATGAGCGCGACCCTCAAGACCTGGCACGAAGCTGGCGGTCTACGGGTCCAGGCCAAGTTCATGGTCAAGGCTTCCGATTTGATAGACGTATACCGGATGTCCAAATACTCGCTCGGCCTGGGCGTGGGCAATAGCATCTGGGAAGAGCTGCATATGGGAGTGGACGTCGTGCTGCGGCCGGCGGCCGGCACCTGAACGCCTCACCACTGAGCGAACATGCACGCTGACAAGAACTGGATGCGCAAGGCCGTCCCTGCGATGATCATGGTGGCCGCCGCCGCCTGTTGGGGCAACGATCCGGGTGGGCCCATCCCTCCTACCCGGATCACCAGACTTCAGGCGTTCTACTGCGCCGTACGCAACGCGGCTCAGTGCCAGGCACGGGGCGACTCCATCCCGTCCGGCACCTTGCCACCCACGACTGAAGCGTTCATGGTATGGGTCTGGCACCCGGGTTTTAACACCACTAACTGGCGCCTGATCTCTTCGCTCGACTCGGGAGAGCCGCAGCAGGGCCTGGCCCAGGATTCCAACGCCAAGTGGTTCAATTTGAACGGGGCCCCCGCCAAGAAATACACGGTACGGGTCGAGATCATCGGACCGAACGACGTGGTTCTCGCAAAGGACTCGCTGCACTGGGAGTACCCATAGCCGGCGCCGGCGTGTCGGCCAAATACTGACATGCGGCCTTGCGAGGGTGGCCGGCGAGGCTATTTTTCGCTCACTTCACAACGTCGCGCATCAACCGAGCGTAAATAGCTGGTAAGTGCACTATCGAACGCCGCCGTTCGCGGGCGTCGCTCGTTAGGGTCGTGTTGCATGTCACAACAGCCCAGGAGGCGTTGTCACCATGGCACGAAGGTCAATCCTCTCGTTCGCGAAGCGCACCGTCAGGATGGTTGCACTGTTCGTGCCTGCCTTCCTCGTCGCTTCGAGAGCACACGCGCAGGCCACCAACCGGTTCACCGTCGACGAACGGAGCAGCCTGGCTTGGTGGCAAATGAGTCCGCACCTGGACCACTTGTGGGCCACTACCTGCCCTCAGGATCCCAATTGGCAGCCGGGCAGCGAGCGGAGCTCGGGTTGGGCGTATGACCCGTCCAAGGCGCCCAAGACAGGGCACTCCAACATCATTGACACGGTCCACGTTCCGCTGTATCCCCGCCCAGCCGGACAGGCTCAGGCCATCTGTCCGGCTGCGGTCCGTGGGGAAATTGCGGTGGCAGACACCAGCAGCTGGCGCGGGGTGAAAGGATTGATCTCGATTCGCTCCGATGCCTTCATCACCGGCCTCAACATGCGGGATGAATACGCGAGAAAGGCCGTGCTCCAGTCCCAGTCCTATCCCGACATTCGATTCCATCTCGACAGCCTGGCTGATGTCCGCCGGGGCGACACCATTACGGCCAACGCGGTGGGTCAATTCGAGCTGCGCGGGGTCAGCCAGCCCATGGTCGTGCCGATAAAGGCCTGGAAAGAGGGGAGCGGCATGCGGGTCACCGGCAAGTTCACCATCCGGCCGGCGGAGCTGGTAGAGAAGTACCGCGTGTCTCAGCTCGCGCTCGGCTTGGGCGTGGGAACCGGCATCTGGCACTACTTGCACCTCGGGTTTGACGTCGTGCTGCGTAGCGGCGTCCCAGGTCAGGCCTCGGCGTCCCAGCCGACTCGCTGACAGACGGCGGACCATCCTGAAAAAGCCGCCCGCGACCAGTTGGTCGCGGGCGGCTTCATTTGTATCCCGGTGGGCTTCCTATGGCACGGGGTCGTCGCATTCGCCCTCAGGACAGAGATTGGGCTCGCTACCACTGGCGTTTTTCACTACGGTGAACACCATCACGCCGGCCGCGATGAAAACGGCCGGAATCAGTGCGGTCCGCACCACCGCCAGCTTGGGTGCCGCCACCTCCTTCATGTCCGACACCGCGATCACCAGGTCTTCGCTCCCGGTCTCGTTCCAGCCAAAGACCGTATCGGCCATCACCCTCGGGCTCACCACGGTCTGCTGAGTCCCGTCCTTGAGCGTGACGACGATCTTCTTGGGCTGGTTCTGGTGGAGGTACAACGCGGGGGAATAGCCCACCGGACGAGGCCCGGTGTGGCACGCGCCGAGGGTCACTACCGACGCGGCGAGCGCCATGATACAACGTGTGGTCATGTCAAGCTCCTGGCTCTTCAAGGGCCACTCGCTTGCTCTTAGAATGGCTGGCGGATCAGATACCCGACGGATCGGTGACGTCGCATTCACCGTCACCACAGACATTCGGCTCGCTACCGCTGGCGTTTTTCACCACCGTGAACACGAGAATCCCACCCGCAATGAAGGCGGCCGGAATTAGCGCGGTCCGCACCACCGCCAGCCTGGGTGCCGCCACCTCCTTCATGTCCGACACCGCGATCACCAGGTCTTCGCTCCCGGTTTCGTTCCAGCCAAAGACGGTATCGGCAATGACCCTCGGGCCGACGACGGTCTGCTGGGTGCCGTCCTTGAGCGTGACGACGATCTTCTTGGGCTGGTTCTGGTGGAGGTACAACCCGGGGGAATACCCGACCGGTTGGGGTCCGGTGTAGCACGCGGCAAGCGTCATGAACGACGCAGCGAGCGCTACAATACGGCGTGTGGTCATGTTGAGCTCCTGGCTCTCGAGTCCACTCGGACGGCTGCGATCCGCTACGCTGGATATACTGGCACCCGCGCCCCCCGTCAACATTAAAGGTGGAGTGGAGTCATCCTCCCTGTTTGGGGACCGGCTTGGTTTGCAGATAGGCAAGGAGCCGCTTGGTCATTCCCGGCAGCCCAGCCTCATCGCCTCCCTGCACCTCGAAGGCGCGCACATGGGTGCGACAGTCGATCAGGGTAAGCTGGTTGTAGTAGACGAACAGAATGCCATCCACGCTCGCGGCCTGGCCGGTCGGACAGATGTCATTCACCGCGTCATTCTCGGTTCCCCAGCGCCCGCTGCGCTTGAGGGCGGTCACTCCGGCATCGGTGAGCTGCTCGCGGACCATGGCGCTCATGCGCAGATCGTATCTGGCATCGTTGCCCGCGATCACCACGATGGCGCGGTAGTTTTCCCCCGAGGTCGTCTTGTGGGCCTGTTCGGAAGCCTTCTTGCTGTGCCACAATAACGAGCAGCCGGTGAGTGCCGCACAGCAGACAGTGGTGAGAATCAGCTTGTTCAGCGTCATCGCTCAATGCCCCAGGATGGGAAAGGAGAGTCCGAACGACCAGATGATGTCGTGATGCAAGAGGGAACGTGTCTCTGTCGGGAGGCCGACATTGAACTGCGCCCACGAGAGAAAGACCTCGAGCTCGAACCGGAAATCGACTTTGCCGCGACGCGTGAGGCGCGCGGACCCTCCGGCCGATATCACCCACGCCGGTTGCGCGCCACGGGGGGGGGTGTCCGCCCAGGCCTTCCCCCCGCGGCTGATCAACCCCGGGCCGGACGCCACATGCATTACCACGCCACGAGAATTGGGATTGAATCGAAAAACCGTCTTCAAGCTCGACAGGACCAGCGTGGCCGTTACGTCCCGCACGTGGTTTGACGAATCCCGAATGGCGATAAGGCCGCGGCCGAATCCGATGGTGCCTTCGAACCCGAAATGCCGAGAGGGAGAGACCGCCAGGCGGCCGGCGAAGACCGCCGAAGTAACCTGTTGCTTGTGAAGTGAGGCCTCATCGATGAGCGCTCCCCCAAACGGAAGCGAGGCCCCCAGGCTGGGATCGAGTCGTACCTGCACGCCCCGCCGGGTCTGCGCGCGGGTCTCGGAATGAACCGCCACCAGGGCGACGGTCAGTACGATTGCTGATATTCGGACTCTGGTCACCGAAGGACGCCTCCGACCGCTCTATGCCCGAAAGATCCAGCCTGCAAAATGCAAACCAGCAGCGTGACTACCCTCGGACGCTTGAAATGTTACTCCCGCCCGGAAGAAGTCAGCAAGTGGGGGATTCCGGCAGGACTGCGCATTTCCACACCAGTTCCCCCAGGCCCCATAAAGGAGAGACGCACGGTGGCAAGCCACCGTGCGTCCCCCGAAATTACCTCGACGTCAGTACGAAGGCTTAGAAGTTGACGTCGAAGCCGATCGACCAGTTCCACCCGTCGTTGTTGTAGACCCGGGTGTCATCCAGCCGGTTGCCGCCGCCCGAGTTCCTCACGCCCCACCCGAGGGAGACGATGAAGTTCTGGGCCGGCCGGTAGTAGAACGTGCCCGCGAACGGATTGAGCTTGGCCTGGGAAATCTTGTGCACCACGCCGTTCTTGTCCGTGAACTCGTTCTTGAGGAAGCGGTTCTTGCCATATACGATGCCGTAGGTGCGGTTGATGTAGAAG
>JACQVB010000192.1 GCA_016209985.1 Gemmatimonadota bacterium
AGCGGCATTCGCCGCGCCTCCGCCGAGCAGCGCGCGGCAAACGAGCAGGTGCGGGTGGCGGAACTGAATATCGAGCAGGCGGTGGACCGCGCGCTGGCCGCGCTGCGCGAGGCTCACGCCCGGGTCGCGGCCCTGGAGATCGCGGTGGACCAATCCGCCGAGGTGGTCCGGATCGAACGGCTTTCGCTGGACGTCGGCTCCGGGACCCAGACCGACTATCTCGATTCGGAGGCCAACCTGCTCCGCGCCCGCGCCAGCCTGATCGAGGCGCGGCACGCGGAGATCGCCGCCCGCGTGGATCTGGCCCGCATCACGGGCGAGCTCTCCCAAGAGTGGCTGGCCCACACCCTGGAGTCCGTACCATGAACCCGAAACGCGTGGCACCCGCGGTCCTTGGACTCGGGGTCGTGCTGCTTGGCCTGTATCTCCTCTTTCGTCACCGTGGCGCAGACGGCGAGCTGCTCGCTTCGGGAACGGTCGAGGCGACCGAGGCCGCGCTCGGCTTCCAGCTGCCCGGCCGGCTCGAGCGCGTCATTCCCCATGAAGGCGATCGGGTGAAAGCCGGAGACACGCTCGCCACGCTGGACCAGGCCGAGCTGCGGGCGCGAATGTCACAGGCGCAGGCACAGCTCGCTGCCGCGCGCGCATTGTTGACCGAGCTGCAGCGCGGGGCACGCAGCGAAGAGCTGGCGCAGGCGCAGGCGGCGGCTCGTGCGGCCGACGAGCGGCTGGCCGACGCGCAGCGTGATTACGAGCGGGTGCAGCGGCTCTTCCAGGGCGGAGCCGCGTCGCAGGAGGCGTTCGACAAGGCAAAGCTCGCGCTGGACGTGGCCCGGAGCCAGCGGGACCAAGCCGCGGAACAGCTCAAGTTGGTGCAGACCGGCCCCCGGCCCGAGCGGGTGGCAGCGCAACGCGCCGCCGTTGCCCAGGCCGAGGCCGCGGTGGCTCAGGTTGAGGCCGCGCTCTCCAATGCCGTCATCCGGGCGCCGTTCGACGGCGTAGTCACGGTGCGCGATCGCGAGCCGGGCGAGACGGTCGGCGCGGGGGCTCCGGTGCTCACCCTGATGAACCTGGCGGACCGCTGGGTGCGGATCTACATCCGGGAAGATCGCATCGGTGCCGTCCAGGTCGGCCACCCCGCGACGATCTCCGCCGACACCTATCGCGACAAGACCTATTCCGGCACGGTGGCGTTCATCTCGAGCGAGGCGGAATTCACTCCCCGCAACGTGCAGACGACCGAAGAGCGGGTGAAGCTGGTGTATGCCGTGAAAGTCCGCATCACCGGCGATCCGGCAAACGAGTTGAAGCCGGGCATGCCGGCGGACGTGAAGCTGGAGTTGGCGGCGGGCCAGGCGGGCCAGGCGGGCCAGGCGGGCCAGGCGGGCCAGGCGGGCCAGGCGGGCCAGGCGGGCCAGGCGGGCCAGAGCGTAACGCAGCCCAAATGAGTCCCGACCGGCCCGACCGGCCCGCCCAGCCCGCCCTCTCTCTTCACGGGCTCACCCGCCAATTCGGCGATCTCACCGCCGTCGACGGCCTCACCTTCGACGTCGCGCCCGGAGAGTTGTTCGGCCTAGTCGGTCCCGACGGCGCGGGCAAGACCACCACCCTCCGGATGCTCGCCGGCGTTTTGCGGCCGACCTCCGGCGACGCCCTGGTCCGGGGCGTGAGTGTGGCAAAGGACCCCGAGGGAGTGAAGCACCACATCGCCTATATGTCGCAGCGGTTCGGGTTGTATACCGATCTCACGGTGCGGGAGAACATCGAGTTCTACGCCGATCTCTACCGGGTCCCCCGCAGCGAGCGGCCCGCGCGGCTGGAGCGTCTCTACCAGTTCTCCAATCTCGGACCGTTTCAGGACCGGATGGCCGGCCAACTGTCCGGAGGGATGAAGCAGAAGCTTGGCCTGTGCTGCGCGCTCATTCACGAGCCCGAGATCCTGCTGCTGGACGAGCCGACGTTCGGCGTGGATCCCATTTCCCGCCGGGACCTCTGGTTCATCGTGCACGAGATGGTGGCGCACGGGGTAACGGTCCTGGTCTCGACCGCGTACCTCGACGAGGCGGAGCGGTGCGACCACGTGGCGTTGATCGACAAGGGAAAAACCCTCGCGCTGGACCGGCCGGAAGCATTGCAACACAGTCTGAGCGGCCGAATGCTCGCGGTGCGCACCAACGACCCGCGCCGCACGGTACGCCTCCTGGAGGACCTACCGCGGGTGCACCGGGTCACCGTCTTCGGCGACACCATCCACACCACGGTGGATTCCAGAGAGCGCGACTGGCCGGCGGTGGAAGCCGCCCTGGCCGGAGCCGGGATCCACATTGAGGAAGTCCACGAGCTGGAGCCGTCGTTGGAAGACGTGTTCATCGAGCGGGTGGCGGCGGACCAGGCGGGCCAGCCCACGACGAATAGGCGATGAATCCCGTCCGGCCCGCCCCGCCCGCCCGGCCTGACTCTCCCGCCGTCTCCGTCCGCGGGCTCACCCGCAAATTCGGGGACTTCGTCGCGGTGGACCACCTCACGTTCGACGTCGCCAAGGGCGAGATCTTCGGATTTCTCGGACCGAATGGCGCGGGTAAAACGACGACCATCAAGATGCTGACCGGCTTGCTCGCGCCGACCGAAGGCGAGGGACGTGTCACCGGACTGGATATCCGGACCCAGGTCGAGGATATCAAGCAGCGGATCGGATACATGTCCCAGCTCTTCTCACTGTACGCCGACCTGACCGTCGAAGAAAACATCTCTTTCTTTGCCGGCCTCTACGATGTCACCGGTGAACGCCTCGAAGCACGACGCGCCTGGGTGCTGCAGATGGCGGGGCTGACGGGCGAAGGCCAACGAATGACCGGCGAGCTCGCGCTCGGCTGGAAGCAGAGACTGGCCCTGGGTTGCGCCGTGCTCCATGAGCCGCCGATTCTCTTTCTCGACGAGCCCACCTCGGGAGTCGATCCCATTTCGCGGCGCAAGTTCTGGGATTTGATCTCCGGGCTCGCCGATGGCGGCACCACGATCCTCGTCAGCACCCACTATATGGAAGAGGCGGAGTACTGCCACCGGGTCGCCCTGATGAACCGGGCCCGGCTGATCGCGCTCGATCGGCCGGCGGCGTTGCGCCAGCGAATGGCCGAACCGCTGCTGGAAATTGCCACCGATCAGGGCCCGGCGACGGCGCGTGCGCTGCAGGAGGCACCCGGTGTAATGGAGGCGGCGATGTTCGGGCGGGCGGTGCACGTGGTGGTTCAGGACGCGGCCGCCGCGACGGTGGAGCTGCCCCGATTTCTGGCCAACCGCGGGCTCACGCCCCGCGGGATCGCGCCCATTCGCCCGTCGTTGGAGGACGTCTTCGTCTCGCTGGTCCGCCAGGAAGGTGGCGCGGTAGCCGGGTGAGGAGTCCCGGCAGCTTGTCCCGCACCCGCCTGCTCGCGATCGCGCGGAAGGAAGTGATTCAGCTTCGCCGCGACCCGCGGAGCCTGGCAATGGCGTTTCTGATCCCCGCGTTCATGGTGGTGTTCTTCGGCTACGTGATCAGCTTCGACGTCAAGGACATCAAACTCGCGGTCCTGGATCAGGATCGTACGCCGCGCAGCCGCGAGCTGGTCCAGGCGTTCGAAGCCGCGGGCCGCTTCCGGGTGGTGACCCATCTGGCCCGCCCCGACGAAATCGCGCCCCTGGTAGGCCGTGGCGCCGTCCGGATGGCGCTGGTCATTCCGGTAGGATTTCAGCGGGACCTTGCCGCCGGGAAGAGCGCCGCGATCCAGGCCATCCTGGACGGCGCCGATGCCAACACGGCTTCCATCGCCATGAACTACGCCGGCGCGATCATCACTGCCTATTCGGCGCGGCTGGTGCTCCGCACCTCGCAGATCCACGCTCCGGTCGTAGCCGAGGCGCGGGTGTGGTACAACGAAACCCTGGAAACCGCCAACATGATCGTCCCCGGGCTGGTGGCCACCATCATGATGATCATCTCCGCCATGCTCACCGCCCTTACCGTGGCGCGAGAATGGGAGCGCGGCACCATGGAGCAGCTCGCCGCGACTCCGGTGAGCCGGGTGGAGGTCATCCTGGGAAAGCTGATTCCCTACCTCGGTATCGGAGTGATCGATGTGACGGCGGTGGCCGTGCTGGGGATCCTGGTGTTTCAGGTCCCCTTCCGGGGCAACCCGCTCATCCTCTTCGGAATGGCGACGTTGTTCCTGCTGGGCTCGCTGGGGCTCGGGATCTTCATCAGCGCGGCGGTGAAGAGCCAGTTGCTCGCCACCCAGATGGCGATGCTCGCCACCTATCTGCCCTCGGTGCTCCTGTCGGGCCTCATCTTCGACCTCCGCTCGATGCCGGTGGCGTTGCAGCTGATCTCCACGGTCGTCCCTGCCCGCTACTTCGTCGTGGTGCTCCGCGGCGTCTTCCTCAAGGGCGTCGGGCTCGACGTCCTCTGGGTCCAGGGAGTCGCCATGATCATCTACGCCGTCATCGGACTCACGCTGGCCACCCGAGCCTTCCACAAGGAGCTCGCATGACCGGCTCCTGGTTGCCGCGCGCGAGTCTCATGTCCCGCATGCTGCCGAAGGAATTCCGCCAGCTGCTGCGAGATCCCCGCTCCAAGCGCATGCTGTTCGTCGGACCGCTGGTGCAGCTCGTCATTTTCGGGTATGCGGTAACCACCGACGTGCGGCACGTGCGAACCCTGGTCGCCGACCATGACCGCACCGCCGCCTCGCGCGAGCTGGTGGACGCGCTATCCGCTTCCGGGTACTTCGATGTGGTGCAGCGCGCCGAGCGTCCCACGGAGATCGTCGACGCGCTGGACCACGGCCGGGTCCTCATGACGCTGGAGATCCCCCGGGGCTTCGCGGCCGATGTCGCCGCGGGACGTGAGGCGGACGTACAGCTCCTGGTGGATGGCAGCACCGCGAACACGGCCAACGTCGCGCTCGGCTACGCCAACCAGATCATCTCGCGCTGGGGACTCCGGCAGGGAGCCGAGGTCGCGGCGCGGGCGGGGGTCACCCGTGCCGGCGGGGGCGTGGATTTCCGGACCCGGGCCTGGTTCAACCAGAACCTCGAGAGCCGGATCTACAATGTCCCCGCGGTGATGGGCAACATCGTCATGATGATGGCCCTGCTGCTCACCTCGCTGGCGGTGGTGCGCGAGCGCGAGATCGGCACCCTGGAGCAGCTCATGGTCAGCCCGCTCCGCCCGGTCGAGTTGATCGTCGGCAAGACTCTTCCAGCGGTCGTCGTCGCATTCCTGGACATGGTCATCATCACCACGGTGTCCCTGATCTGGTTTGACATCCCCTTTCGCGGAAGCTTCGTGCTGCTGGCAGTGTCCAGCCTCTGTTACATCCTCACCGGCCTCGGCGTCGGCCTCCTGATTTCCACTGTCAGCAACACCCAGCAGGAAGCGTTCATGACGATGTTTCTCTTCTTCCTCCCGGCCATGATGCTCTCAGGGATGATGTTTCCGGTCGAGAACATGCCGCGCTCCCTGCAGTACCTCACGCTGCTCGACCCGATCCGACACTACCTGGTCATCGTCCGGGGAGTCTTCCTTCGCGGATCCGGATGGGGCGTGCTGATGCCGCAGATCGCGGTGTTGACGGTGATCGGCGTGGGAATACTGGGATTCGCGACGACACGCTTCAGGAAGACGACGGCATGAGGACGTTGTAAAGGTTCTAAGGGTTGTAAGGGTTCTAAGAGATCGAACTACCTCTGAGACTCGTAGAGCCGCCATGTGAGAAACCCGGCTCGGCCACGCAGGCGCTCAAGGGATTGCCAATCCTTTCTGTCGAGAAGTTTCAAATCGCGCGCGAGCATCAGCCAGTAGGCCAATTCCCGAAGGGACTTAATTGAGATAGTGAGGAAGCGCCTGAACTCAGGGCGACTCCGACTGGCGGAACCCTCTGCGATGTTCGCAGCGGCCGACGCCGCGGCGCGGCGTGACTGAGAGGTGAGACCGTACTTCTCGGAGTCAGGGAACTCTTTGCTCACTTCGTAAACAGCGAGCACAAGCCGATGGCAAACTTGCCAGGCGTTAAGCTTTTCGAAAGGCAGCATCCCGACATCTTATAGCCGGATTTCCTTGTAACATCAGCTTTTTGTCGCAGAATGGCGCCGATGAGCGCAGCACACAATTGACGCTGTCAGGCGGACCCTTAGAACCCTTACAACCCTTAGAACCCTTAGAACCTTCTCGTCGTTACTTTCCTGCAATGGAGCAACGCACCTACACCCTCCGCGAAGTCGCCCGGGAGTTGGGCCTTCCCGAATCGACCGTTCGCTACTACCGCGATGCTTTCGCGCTCTACATACCGACCGTGGGCCTTGGACGCCGGCGCCGGTACCCGGAGGACGCGCTGGATGTCTTCCGCATCATTGCCCATGGGTTTGCCCAGAACATGGCCCGGGAGGACATTGAAGCCCGGATCCAGCACGGGGAGCCCCGGGTATCCTCGCAGGCAGTCACCCAAGCTGCCCCAATGCGGGTGCACCGTCGCACCCCGGATAGCGGGACGCCGACCGAGGAGCTGGTCTCCACCATCATGGACAGCGAGCGCGAGCGCCGGGACGTGATGTGGCAACTCGCGCGCGAGATCGTCCGGATGGGCGAAGTGCTCGAGCGGCAGCAGATGACGCTGGTGCAAATCACCCAGCACCTGGATTGGGGTGCCAACCGCGCTCTGCCTCCGGGACAGGACCTGAGCCCGGTTCCCTATTCCGGGATGACGCCGGCGCAACCGCCGGTACCGGATGAGGGCTCGCTGGCTCGGGAGCTCGGCGCCCTGCGTGAGGAGCTCCAGCGCGAACGGGAGCTGGTGGAGCGGCTCCGCCGCTCCAAGTTGGAGATCGAGCGACGCGCGACGGTGGCGGAGGCCGAGCTGGAGCGGCGGGCCGAATCCCCCGACGTGAGCGCGCTCCGGCGATTCCTCGGCAAAGAGCAGCGCTGAGCGGCACCGAGCTGCTCGGCGCGCATGTGTCGACGGCGGGAGGCGTCTCGGGCGCTCCCGCCCGTGCTGCCCGAGTGGGCGCGCGCGTCATCCAGGTTTTCACCAAGACCCCGAACCAGTGGCGCGAGCCCAAGATCCCGCCCGAAGAGGGCGACCGGTTTCGCGGGGAGATGCGCCGGCTCGCCATCAAGGGCGCGGTCTCGCACGACTCCTATCTCATTAATCTCGCCTCACCTCAGCGCCGGTTACGCGCTATGTCGATGCGGAGCTTCCGCACCGAGCTGGAGCGCTGCGCCCAGATCGGTATTCCCTACGTGGTCTCCCACCCCGGCAACTACATAGACCACCGGGAAGCCGGGCTCCAACGGAACGCCGAGGCCTACGCCGAATGCCTCGCCGACGTCCCCGGAACCGGAGTACTGATTGAAGGGACAGCCGGGACCGGCACCGCGTTGGGATCGCGATTCGAAGAGCTCGCCGAATTGCGCGCGCTCATGCCGGAGGAGATTCGCCGCCGGGTGGGCTTTTGCGCTGACACCTGCCACCTGTACTCGGCGGGCTACGATCTAGTGCGCGATTGGGACGGGGTATGGTCCGACTGGGACCGCCTCATCGGACTGGAGCACCTTCGCTGCCTGCATCTCAACGACTCCCAGACGCCGCTCGGCTCCCGGCGCGACCGCCATGCCTGGATCGGCGAAGGCAGCCTGGGACCCGAGCCATTCCGGCGGATCATGCGCGAGCCGCGCTTCGCCGGGGTCCTGAAGATCATCGAGACCCCGAAGGACAACGATCCGGTGCGCCACGACCGGCGCATGCTCAGACGTCTGCGCAGCTATGCGACGAAACCAGTGAGAAGTGAGGAGTGACAAGTGAGAGGAAGCCGGACATTATCTTTGCCCCCATGTCGAGCTGCCGTCGTGCCGTCCTGCCGTTGGTCATGATCGGCCTTTTCGGCCGGAGCAACAGCGCATCCGCCCAGACCCGGATCGCCATTCGCGCGGGAGCCACGGGATCCTCCGCGCTGGTGCGGGATTCGATCATCCAGGCCTTCAGCGTGCGCCCCGAGATCGGCCCGAGCATTGGCTTCGGAATTGAAACCGGACTTGATACGCGTTACCGGGTTGGCGTAAGCCTCAGTACCACCTGGGGCCATCTGAGACGTTATGAGGCAGCGGGAAGTGCTGAGGTCGTTCCCTTGAGCACGTGGACACCGGCGGTGAGTCTCTATCGCATACTCTTCCCCAGCATCTCCGCGGGCGCGACCGTGGGCGCTGTCATCTACCGCGCCGACCGGCGCGCCTCGAACCTCTTTCGCAGAGGATCATCCCCCATGCCCCTCGTGGGCCTGGGCGTGCGCGCCGAGCGGCCCATGACGAATGGCCTGCGGCTCAGCCTGTCGTTGCAATACGACGTTCATCGCTTCAGCACCCCGGCCCTGGCCGATGCCGGTTTCAGCGGCGAGCGGCCGGTGCATCGACTTTCCGCGAGTGTCGGTGTGAGTCGCGGGCTATGAGAAAAAGGCGTGAAGAGTTGAGAGTGAAGAGGGAAGAGTCTTTCCCCACTGAGGTCGTACTCTTCCCTCTGTACTCTACACTCTGCACGCCATTTCTCATCGTGGCTCTGATACTGCTTGCGGCAGGCTGCGATGTCACCGCTCCCGACCGCACCGATACCTACGGCTTTCGACTGCAACCCGAAAACGTCGTCTTCAACTGGCCGCTCGAACGACGTCCAGTGCGGTATTTTGCGCAAGCGATCGGCGCGTTGCCCGAGTACGTGCGCGACGGTCTCACCATCTGGGAAGCACAATTGCTCTACGGAGAGTTCGAAGGCGTGCTGACCACCGATTCGGCGGGAGCCGATATCCGGGTGGTTCTCGAAGGCGGCGTGCCGCCCGTCTCGCCGCTGATCAGCGCGCCCGCGGTACAGGCCTGTACCGGGAGCACCAGCGCCACGCTTGCCAGCGCCACGAAGCTGGCAGGACCCATGCTGATCCAGGTGCGGTGGTTCCCGGGGTTCACACCGGCAGACGTGGTGAACTGTATCTCGCGCGTCACCAGGCACGAAATCGGGCATAGCCTCGGCCTTTTTCAGCATAGCAGCAACCCCGCCGACCTGATGTACGGCGTGCCATCCGTGCGCGAGCCATCCACCCGCGATCGGTCGACGGTGCAGGTCCTCTACCACACCGCGGCCAACCTCACACCGGCGGACCGCCCGTGACCAAGCGGCACCTGATCAGCGAGCGCACCATCCGCGCGGCCGTGCGGGCGGGTAAGGCGTTGCAGCTTTCGAACGACACGGTCGTCACCCCTGCGGCTCGCGATCTGGCCAAGCAACTGGGAGTCGCCTTGCAGCTCGGGAAGGAGCCGTGGGCCGTCGGCCGGGTAATTGTCCTCGGCTCCGACCACGGCGGCTACAACCTCAAGGAATCGCTGAAGCCCGTGATCGCCGAGCTGGGGTTTGCGGTGACGGACGTGGGGTGTGGGTCGACCGACCCGGTGGACTATCCGGTTTATGCAGCGCGGGTGGCCGATACGGTCGCCCGCGGCGAGGCGGCCTTCGGGATCATGGTCGATGGAGCGGGAATCGGCAGCGCGATGGTCGCCAACAAGATCGCGGGAGTCCGAGCCGCCCTCTGCTATGATCTGACGACCGCCCGCAACGCGCGCGAGCACAACAATGCCAATGTGCTCACCCTCGGCGGTGGGCTGATCGGCGAGCGCCTGGCCGGTGACATCACGCGTGCCTTTCTCTCGACTCCGTTTGCAGGAGGCCGCCACGCGCCGAGGGTCGCCATGATAGATGCGCTCGATGGAAAGCAGGGCAGCGGAAACGACGCTCGAACAGCATAAGTCTCTGTTGCAATTGCCGTTGCGTAATCACCCACCGCCATGAAAAAGCCGCCTCTCCTCTCTGCCCGACCCTCGACGTGTTACTATTCCCGGACCCCTCACATAGCGACCATGGCGACACGCACTTATAAAGAAACGCCCCCCTCCACCGAGCAGAACTCGAGCATCATGCCCGGACTGCTCACGCGAGGGCAGGTCCACTGGAATCTGAGCGCGGCCGCGCTCTACGAGGCCGCGGTCCGTCGCGGCGAAGGCCACATCACGAGCAGCGGCGCCTTTACCGCGGTCACCGCTCCCCACACCGGGCGTTCCCCCAACGACAAGTTCATCGTACGCGAGCCCACCACCGAGGCGGAAATCTGGTGGGGAAAGGTGAACCAGCCGCTGGATCCGAAGCATTACGAGCTGCTCTACCAGCACACAGTGGCGCACCTCGGCTCGCGCGACGAGTTGTTCGTGCGCGATCTCTACGCCGGCGCGGACCCCAGGTACCGGGTCCCCGTGCGGTTCGTGACCACCAACGCGTGGCAGGCCCTCTTCGTCAACAACATGTTCCTCCGTCCGGCGGCGGAAGCACTGGCCGGCTTCGCGCCGTCGTTCACCGTGCTCCACGCCCCAGAGCTCCAGGCGGATCCGGCGCGCCACGGAACGCGGAGCGGAACGTTCATCGTCATCAATTTCCGCGAGCGGGTGATCCTGATCGGCGGAACCCGCTACGCCGGCGAGATGAAGAAGGCGATGTTCTCGATCCTCAACTACCTCTATCCGAAGCAGGGCGTGCTCTCCATGCACTGCTCGGCCAATGTGGGACCCGCGGGCGATGTCGCGGTGTTCTTCGGGTTGTCCGGTACCGGCAAGACCACGCTGTCCGCCGACGCGACCCGCGGGCTGATCGGAGATGACGAGCACGGGTGGAGCGACGACGGCGTTTTCAACTTCGAAGGCGGATGCTACGCGAAGGTCATTCGACTCTCGAAGGAGGGCGAACCGGAGATCCACGCCACGACCCAGATGTTCGGGACGGTCCTGGAAAACGTGGTCATCGACCCCGAAACCCGCGTGGCGGACTTCAACGACGCGTCGATCACCGAAAACACCCGGGCCTCCTATCCCATTCATTTCATTCCGAACCACGTCGCCTCCGGCCGGGCCGGCCACCCAAAAAACATCGTTTTTCTCACCGCGGACGCCTTCGGGATATTGCCGCCCATCGCACGGCTCACCGGCGACCAGGCGATGTATCATTTTCTTTCCGGCTACACCGCCAAGGTGGCGGGCACGGAGCGCGGCGTTACCGAGCCGCAGGTGACCTTCAGCGCCTGTTTCGGGGCGCCCTTCCTGCCGCTGCCGCCCGGCAAGTACGCCACCATGCTCGGCGAGAAGATCGCCCGGCATCAGGTTCGCTGCTGGCTGGTGAATACCGGCTGGACCGGCGGGCCCTTCGGTGAAGGACACCGGATGAAGCTGCCCTACACGCGGGCCATGATTCACGCTGCGCTGGAAGGCAAGCTCGATGATGTCGCCACCACTCCGCATCCGGTTTTCGGGGTTCACGTTCCCAGGGAAGTCCCCGGCGTGCCGTCGCACGTACTGGACCAGCGCTCCGGCTGGGCCGATCCCACCCGGTACGACGCGCAGGCCACCAAGCTCGCCGCGATGTTCCAGAAGAACTTCGCGCAGTTTGCCGATCAGGTGAGTGAGGCAGTGAGGAAGGCGGGACCCGCCGGCTGAGCCGGACGGCATGAAGGCATCCCCGCCGACCCACCCCAAACCCCAACGGCATGGACGGCATGAACCCCTCCATGCCGTTATGCCGTTATGCCGTTGACACCGTGGTGTTGCAGGTGGATTAGTCCTTCCCCATGACGTCACCCATCGAGCAAATCGTCATCCGCGATCCCCTCTGGAGCAATATCCGCATCGACGCGGAGGCGCTCGCGATCATCGATTCCGAACCGTTCCAGCGTCTGCGCTACGTGCGGCAGCTGGGGCATGCCTTCCTGGTTTACCCGGGCGCAACCCACAGCCGGTTCGAGCATGCCATCGGCGCGTATCACCTGGCGCGCCGCGCCACGACCCAGCTCACCGAACAGAGCGGGCTTCCGGGGGTGCCGGCCGAAGAAGTCCGGCTGGTCCACCTCGCCGCCTTGCTTCACGACATCGGTCATTATCCGTTTTCCCACGCGCTGGAAGAAGCAGGGCTTCCGTCCCATGAAGTGCTCGCGCTCGTGCGACTGCGGCATCCCGGCATCGCCGGGGTGCTGGCAGAGACCGGTATCCCGAACCCCACGGCCAGGGTGGTGCAGCTCATTCGCGGCGAAAGCCGGAGTCCGCTGCAGGGACTGATTTCCGGATCGATGGATCTGGACAAGATCGAGTACCTGCGGAGGGACGCGCGCATGTGCGGCGTGCCCTACGGAACGGTGGACGTGGACCGGCTGCTGGATTCGCTCGCCCTGGTGTCTCCGCCCGGGCGCCGCCCGACCATCGGCGTGCATGAACGGGGGATCAGCGCGCTCGAATCGCTGCTGTTCGCCAAGTACCAGATGTACCGCAACGTGTATTGGCATCACGCCGTACGGAGCGCCACCGCCATGTTCAAACGGGCGGTGCGTACCGCCATCAGGCGCCAGCAGGTATCGGCCGAATGGATCGCGGAGGCCACCGACGAGACTCTCATGGAACGGCTACGCTCACTCCCCGACACGCCGATCGCGCACCGGCTGCGCCGGCGCACCCTCTACAAGCGCGCACTCGACCTTCCTTCCAGCGAGGTGCCGGATGAGAGCGGCGAATGGATCGCGCAGAAACCCGATATCGCCGAACGGCTGGAAGACCGCCTCGCGGCCGATCTGAAGCTCGAGCCCGGGGAGCTGCTGATCGACTACCCGGCAAAACCCACCATGCTGGATGTGGACCTGCCCGTAGTGTTCCGCGACGGTCAGACCGGTCCTCCGCAGCTCGACCTGATGCGGATCGCCGAAGCGTTGCATGCCAGCGCACGGCGCTTCCGGGTCTTCGTCGCCGAAGCCAGGTCAGTCGCTGCCGCAACGATATTGGAATTGGTCGAGAAAACTGCGGACGAAATCCCTGACTGATTTTGAGAGCTTCACGCTCCCGCCGCGAGCGCGGCGGTTTCACCTGATGTGCGTCCCTGCACCGAGTCGACCCGCAAGACGATCGCCGTAATGTTGTCCAGGCCGCCGCGCCGGTTCGCTTCGGCGATCAACATTTCGACGACCTCCTGGGGCGCCGCGTTGGTTTCGATCGCCGTCTGAAGATCCTGGTCCTCGAGCATCCCGGTGAGCCCGTCGGACGCCAGGAGGAAGATGTCGTTCACGCGGAGCGTGCCGAGGTAGACGTCGGGGACCACTTCCGAGTTTGCGCCCACACAGCGGGTGATCACGTTGCTGTAGGGATGGGTGCGGGCTTGCTCGGGGGTGAGATAGCCCGCGTCCACCTGCTCCTGAACGTAGGAATGATCCTTGGTCAACTGCACCAGACGGCCGTCCCGGTAGAGGTAGGCGCGGCTATCGCCCACTTGTCCGATGAGATAGTGAATCCCGTTCAGGATCATCGATGTGGCCGTGGTGCCCATGCCGCGCTTGTCGACCTCGGTCAACGTCCGCTGAAAAATCGCCTGATTGGCTTCATGGATCGCGTGGCGGATCCGCTCCGCCACCGCTTCATCCGGTTGGCCCGACGCGCCGGTAAGCTCCTGGCCGATGATCGTCACCGCCATCTCGCTGGCGACCTCGCCGGCCGCATGGCCTCCCATCCCGTCGGCGACGATGAACAACCCTTCATCCGGCCGCATGAGGTAGTTGTCTTCATTGCCGGATCGGATGATGCCGACATCGGTCCGTCCGGCATAGGTAAACGTGACGGTCTGCCGCAACGCTATGCCGCTCCGCCGGGTTTCGGTGGGATCTTGATGGCTTGCAGCATCTTGGTGGAGCTGCCTTTCGCCGGATCGACCGTGTCGTCGGTGGATTCAAACATCATGCCCACGCCACCGAATCGAACCAGGGCGCCGGGAGTGAGCGGTGCCTCTCCCATCACCTTCTCGCCGTCCACGAACGTGCCGTTGGTGGAGTCGAGGTCCACAATCATCCATACACCCTCGCGACGCTGAATCTTGGCATGGACGGTGGACACGCTGTCATGCGTCAGAACGATGTCGTTGTAGTCCGCGCGCCCCACGTTCACCACCGGTACGCGGATGGGGAACCGTTGCCCCTTGAAGGGTTCGCCGCGGCCAACCAGGGTCGCCAGCGGCCCCACCTGACTCGGCCGCGCTGCAGGCGCGACCGTCGGTGCGGGAGGCGGCGGCGGGGGCGGATTCGCCTCGTTGAGGGTTCGGGCGGACTCTTCGCC
>JACQVB010000193.1 GCA_016209985.1 Gemmatimonadota bacterium
GCTCTCGGCGATCGGCATCGCCGGGATGGACCGGATGATCCAGAAGAACGTCATCGCGATGTCCGGCCGTGCCGTGGAGGCAGCGGGCGACGTCGACGTCCTCCTCCTCGACAAGACCGGAACGATCACGCTCGGAAACCGCCAGGCGACCGAGTTCGTCCCGGCCCCCGGCGTCGACCATCGCGACCTCGCGGACGCCGCTCAGCTCGCGTCGCTGGCGGACGAGACGCCCGAGGGCCGCAGCATCGTGGTCCTGGCCAAGCAGAAGTTCGGTCTGCGCGGCCGGACCCTGGCGGATACGAAGGGGGAAGCCGCGGTGAGCGCCGGTGGCCGAGCGGTGGATGGGGTTGCCGAGCCTCTCGAGCTGGTGCCGTTCTCCGCTGCCAGTCGCATGAGCGGCGTGAATATGGGAACTCTCAAGCTTCGTAAAGGCGCCAGCGACGCGATCGAGCGCTGGGTACGTGACCAGGGCGGGGAGATTCCAGTGGCACTCGCTCCGGCAGTCGAGCGGATCGCCAAAGGCGGCGGGACCCCGTTGGTGGTCGCCGAGCGGGAAGACGGCGCGCCCCGGGTGCTGGGGGTGATTCACCTCAAGGACGTCGTCAAAGGCGGCATGAAGGACCGCTTCAACCAGCTTCGGGCGATGGGTATTCGCACCGTCATGATCACCGGTGACAACCCGCTTACCGCCGCGGCGATCGCGGCGGAAGCGGGCGTGGACGACTTCCTCGCTCAGGCGACCCCCGAAGACAAGATGACGTTGATCCGGAAAGAGCAGGCCGGAGGGCGGCTGGTGGCCATGACGGGGGACGGTACCAACGACGCCCCGGCGCTGGCGCAGGCGGACGTGGCCGTGGCGATGAACACGGGGACCCAGGCGGCCAAGGAGGCCGGAAACCTCATCGATCTCGACTCCAACCCCACCAAGCTCATCGAGGTAGTCAAGATCGGGAAGCAGTTGCTCATTACCCGGGGATCGCTGACCACGTTCTCGATCGCCAACGACGTGGCCAAGTATTTCGCGATCGTTCCGGCCCTGTTCGTGGCGACCTATCCGGCGCTACAGACACTCAACATCATGCGGCTGCATTCGGCCCAATCGGCCATTCTCGCGAGCGTCATCTTCAACGCCCTGATCATCATCGCGCTGATTCCGCTGGCGCTGCGCGGGGTGCGGTGGAACCCGGCGCCCGCCGCCGCGATCCTGCGCCGCAATCTGTGGATCTATGGCGTCGGTGGCATCATCATCCCGTTCATCGGGATCAAGGCGATCGACGTCCTCATCGTTCTCCTGCGCCTGGCCTGACCATGCTCAAGAACCAGCTCCGTCCCGCAATTCTCATAACGCTCGTGCTCACCGTGATTACCGGCGTCCTCTATCCGGCGGCCGTCACCGGGATCGCGCAGGTCCTCTTTCCCCGCCAAGCCAACGGCTCGCTCGTCGCCGTGAATGGAACCGTGGTCGGCAGCGAGCTGATCGCCCAGCAGTTCGCGGCGCCGCAGTACTTCCACTCCCGACCCTCGTTCGGGGCCGGCTACAGCGGCGCAGCGTCCGGCGGCACCAATAAGGGGCCCACCGACCTCAAGCTGGCGGACACGCTGATCGAGCAAGCCGTGGACAGCGCCATCAAGCTCGACGGCGCGGTCAAGGGGAAGGTCCCGTCCGATCTCGTGACGTCGTCGGGATCCGGCTTGGACCCGCACATCTCTCCCGCCAGCGCCGAGCTCCAGGTGGCGCGCATCGCTCGCGTGCGGGGTGCCACCCCCGAAGCGGTTCGCGACCTGGTGGCGGCGGCGACCCAGTGCCGCATGTTCGGGTTTCTCGGTGATCCGCGGGTCAACGTGCTGAAACTCAACCTTGCTCTCGACAGCGCGCTACCGCTGGGCAGGCGCGCCGAAAACCGGTAGGAGAGCGGGAGAAATCGGTGTACCTGGATATCCCGCCGAGTGGGCTCGTCGTTTCGGCGCCGGCTCTCACTCTGTAATCAACCAACGGCTACGTTATCGGAGTGACCGAGCGCCGGCCTGATCCCGAAAGTTTGCTCGCGCAGGTGCGCGAGGAGGAGCGACGCGCCACTCGCGGACGCCTGAAGATTTTCTTCGGCGCCTCGCCCGGCGTAGGGAAGACCTACGCGATGCTGGAAGCCGCGCGCGAGAGAAAGAAAGATGGTGTCTCGGTCGTGGTGGGTATCGTCGAGACCCACGGCCGCCACGAAACCGCGGCGCTCCTCACCGGCCTGGAGGTACTTCCCCGCCGCAAGGTCGAGTACAAGGGCGTCACGCTGGAGGAATTCGATCTCGACCAGGCGCTCACCCGCCGGCCGTCGCTCATCCTGGTAGACGAGCTGGCGCATACCAACGCGCCCGGCTCGCGCCATGCCAAGCGCTGGCAGGACGTGGAAGAGCTGCTGGCCGCCGGCATCGACGTCTACACCACCCTCAACGTGCAACACCTCGAGAGCTTGAACGACGTCGTGGCCCAGATCACCGGCGTTCAGGTACGCGAGACCCTCCCCGACTCCATCCTGGATCAGGCCGACGAAGTCGAGTTGGCCGACCTCTCTGCGGAAGACCTGCTGACCCGGCTGCGTGAGGGCAAGGTGTACCTGCCGGAGCAGGCCGTGCATGCGGTTGAACAGTTCTTCCGCAAGGGCAACCTCATCGCGTTGCGCGAGCTGGCTCTCCGGCGAACCGCGGAGCGCGTGGATGAGCAGATGCGCGGCTACATGCTCGAGCACGGCATCCACGAGACCTGGCCCGCGGGCGAGCGCGTCCTGGTCTGCATCGGACCCAACCCGGCCGGGGCACGGTTGATCCGGGCGGGGAAGCGCATGGCGACGAGCCTCAAGTGCGACTGGATCGTGCTCTGCGTCGAGTCGCCCGGCCAGCGCATGACCCCCGCCGAGCGCGACGCGCTGGTGGAGAATCTACAGCTCGCCCAGGAGCTGGGGGCCGAGACCGTTACCCTGAGCGGCCGGTCGGTTGCGGAGGAGGTCGTGTCGTACGCCCGCGCGCACAATGTCACGAAGATCATTGCGGGCAAGCCGACCCACCCGCGCTGGAGGGACAAGCTCTTCGGATCGTTCCTCGACCACCTGGTCCGCGGGAGCGGCGAGATCGACGTCTACGTCATCACCGGCGATGCCCCGGAAACCGAGCCGAGGAAGCCACGCGCCACTCGGGTCAAATCTCCGGCGCGGGAGTATGCCCTGGCCGGGCTGATCATCGCGGCATGCACGCCGGTCAACTTGCTCATTTTCCACTATCTCTCCCTGACCGACGTAGCGATGGTGTACCTGCTTGGCGCGGCGCTGGTCGCCTCGCGCTACGGGCGCGGCCCTTCGATTGTCGCGTCGTTTCTTTGCATCACGTTGTTCAACTTCTTCTTCGTGCCGCCCCGTTTCACCTTTGCCGTCGCAGACGCCCGCTATCTGCTCACGTTCGCCGTCATGCTCGGCATCGCCGTGGTCATCAGCTCGTTGACGCTGCGCATTCGCGAGCAGGCGACCACCGCGCGAGACCGGGAACGACGCACCGCGGCCTTGTACGCGATGAGCCGGGAGCTGGCCGGCACCCGCGGGCTGACCGAACTGATCGGAATTGCCACTCGACACTTGCAGGACACCTTCGGTGCGCCGGCGCAGGTGCTGCTTCCCGATGAGGACGGCCGGGTACGAATTCCGGTCGGCGTGCTGCCCGCCTTTCCGATGGACGAGAAGGAGCGCTCGGTGGCCCAGTGGGTCTTCGAGCGGGGCCAGACGGCCGGCGCGGGGACGGGGACCTTGTCCGGAGCCAGCGGGCTCTACTTTCCCCTCACCGCGTCCGGTGGCACCATCGGCGTCGTCGGGCTGCGCCCGCCGGACCCGGCTCGATTCCAGGAGCCGGGACAAATCACGCTGCTGGAAACCTTCGTCAGCCAGGCGGGCCTCGCGCTGGAGCGGGCCGTATTGGCCGACCGTGCGCAACACGAGCAGGTGGAAATCGAAGCCGAGCGGTTACGTACCGCCTTGTTGAGCTCGGTCTCACACGACCTGCGGACACCGTTGGGTTCCATCACCGGTGCCGCCAGCAGCCTGCTGGAAGACCGGGGGACCTTGCCTGAACGCACGCGCCGCGAGCTCCTCCAGAGCATCTTGCACGAGTCGCAACGCATGAACCGCCTGATCGGCAATCTCCTCGATATGATCAAGCTCGAGAGCGGATCGCTGCAGGTGCAGAAGGAATGGCAGCCGCTGGAAGAGACCGTGGGCATCGCACTCATCCGGCTGGGCGAGCGGATCAGCGATCACCCGGTGACCGTTTCCCTGCCGCCGGATCTCCCGCTGGTTCCGGTCGATGCCGTGTTGATGGAGCAGGTCTTCATCAACCTGCTGGAGAACGCGGTGAAGTACACACCCGTGGGAACACCGATCGAGGTGAGCGCCAACGCCGCGGATGGATTCGTCATCGTGCACGTCGCCGATCGGGGACCGGGGCTGGTTCCGGGCGATGAGAACCGGATCTTCAACAAGTTCTACCGTTCGCCCGGTACCTCGGACGCTGCCGGGGCGGGTCTCGGCCTCACGATCTGCCGCGGCATCATCACGGCACACGGGGGAAGCATGTGGGCCGAGAATCGCCCCGGCGGCGGCGCGGTATTTCATTTCACGTTGCCGCTGTCCGGCCCGCCACCATCCACAGTTCCCGAAATGGCGGCCGACCAGGCGGAGGCGTGAGCGAAGTCCAGCCACTCGTCCTGCTCGTCGAAGACGAGCCGGAGATGCGACGTTTTCTCCGTGCCGCGCTGGAAAACAACGGATACCGGGTCGCGGAAGCAGTCACTGCGCGTGAGGGGGTGGCCCAGGCAGCGAGCCGTCCTCCCGAGGTGATCCTGCTGGATCTCGGATTGCCCGATGGCGACGGGATCGACGTCACCCGGCGGATCCGCGAGTGGACCGGCATACCGATCATCGTGGTGTCGGCCCGGGGACAGGACCAGGACAAGATCGCGGCCCTGGATGCCGGCGCCGACGACTACCTCACGAAGCCATTCGGCGTCGGCGAGCTTCTCGCGCGGCTACGGGTGGCGTTGCGGCACTCCACCTGGGGAGCGGGAGCACCATCCGAGCCGACCTTCAGCGTGGGTGATCTGACCGTGGATCGCGCACGGCGCCAGGTTTTCGTCGGCAAGAACGAGGTACATCTGACGCGCACGGAATACCAACTGCTCAGCACGCTGGTGCGGCATGCGGGCCGCGTGCTTACCTATCGAATGCTGCTCAAAGAGGTCTGGGGACCCAACGCGCTGACCCAAGCACATTACGTCCGCGTGTACATGACTCACCTCCGGCACAAGCTCGAGGCGGATCCCGCGCGGCCCCGTTACCTCGTCACCGAGCCCGGAGTCGGCTACCGGCTCCAAATAGAGTAGTCCCACGATCCCTGTGAGGGCCCCATGAACGACGAAGTCTTCAATCTCGAGGTCAGGCAATTCCTCAAGAAGTTCGGCATCACCGCTCAGCGGGAGATCGAGCGGGCAGTCGAGGGCGCCATCAAGAGCGGCGACCTCAAGGGCAATGAAACGCTCAAGGCGCGAGCGGCACTGAAAATCGAAGGATTGCCGGGGGAGATTAGTGTGGAGGGGGAAATAGCGCTCGGGTGAAAGAGATGCAGGATGTAAGGGATGTAAGGGTTGAAAGGGTTTTGGGAAAATTCACCCTTGTAACCCATATATCCCTTATAACCCTCAAATCCCTTACATCCCTTCACACCCTTACTGTCCCACCGTCAGCAGCACCACGCTCTCCTCCAACGCCTTCACCTCGTGTGCCACAAGCGGATCGACCGTGACCAGCTCTCCGCCACAGACTTCCACGCACTCACCCACAAAATCGATCCCGATCTTGCCGGAAATCACGTGAATGGTGACCGGGCCCGAGGCCTGGTGCTCGTGCATGACGCTGCCGGCCTTGAGGGCCGTGAGCACGACGGTCATGCCCGGCGTCTTCATGAGCGTGATGGTGTTGTGGTCATCCTGCTGCCACTCGGGTTCCCGCTTCAGGCGGTCGACCTGCTCGGAGATCTTGAAGAGCAGCCAGGGGGCTGAAAGCGTGCGCTCGGCACGCGGGTGGGTCTGAATGGTCATGGGTATCCTCCTACCGTTGGCCGCGCCGCAAGAAGAGCGCCGCGACTTGTCGGTCCGCGTCTTACATCGCGTACTCTCTTTCCGGTGCATCACTGCAACAGATTCCTACACCAAAATGCTGCACGAGCGACTCGTTGGCGCAACACCCAACCGGTAGAATTGTCCTCGCGAAAACGCCGCGGGTCCTCTCCCCGGACCGCCGTGGCCCCAATCCGAAGAGTTTAGCGCTGCTCAGAGCAAAACTGCCGAAAGGCAGTGACGCAGAGTCACGGGACTAAGGCGAAGCAGGGTCGCTTCGCGATGTCCGCCGGGCCGCCAGCGATTAGCCGGCGGCCTCTCGTCTTTTCGCCGCCCATATAAGCGCCCGCATCAAGACCGAGCCGACGAGGCACAGGCCGACGAAAAGAAGGGGAAATCATGCCGTCTCAATTCAAGTTGTCGAAGCGACTGGCGCAGCTACTGGTGTTGGGAACTCTGGCCGCCTGCGGCACCGAGAGCGGCATCGGTCCTACCCCCCCCGGCGCACTCCAGGTCTCTCCCGACACTCTCACTATCGACACCAGACAAACCGTTCAGTTTCAGGCCGTGACCTCCGGCCCCCAGCAAGGGGCCGCGATCGCGATTACCTGGTCGGCCGATGGTGGCATCATTACCTCGACCGGACTCTTTACCGCCGATTCTTCGGTTCGTACCTACAGCATCACCGCGAAGGACGCTTCCGGCCGCACCGCAACGGCCAACATTCGAGCGGTCCACCAGCTCCGGCAAGTGGTGCTGGTACCTGCCACGGCTTCGATAACCACCGGCGGCACGCTGCAGTTCCAGTCGTACGGTCTCTCGCGCTCGGGCGACAGCGTCGCGGTCGCACCCACGTACTCGGCCACCGGCGGCAGCATCACCTCCACCGGCCTGTACACCGCGGGCGCGACAGTGGGAACCTACCGGGTCATAGCGGTGGTGGGCACTCTCGCCGACACCTCGGCCGTTACCATCGCCGCTGCGCCGCCGCCGCCCGGTCCTGCTACCGTCGAAGTCACGCCTTCGAGTGCCACTTTCGACCAGAACACCACGTTTCAGTTCCGGGCCACCGTGCGGGACGCAGCGGGTAACGCGCTCACCGGGCAGACGGTAGCCTGGAGCAGTGCCAATACCGGAGTGGCGACGGTCGACGGCACGGGCCTGGCCCGCGGGGTCTCCCCGGGGAGCACGACCGTAACCGCTACCAGCGGCGGCAAATCGGGGAGTGCCACGGTGACGGTTCAGGCTCCGGCGGTTGCGTCGGTCGAGGTGAGTCCCGCCGCCCCGTCGATTACCCAAGGCTCCACCGTTCAGCTCGCTGCGACAGTCCGCGACGCGGCCGGCAACATCCTGACCGGACGAACCATCACCTGGACCAGCGCGAACTCGGGCGTGGTGACGGTCAATGGCTCCGGGCTGGCCACAGGTGTCTCAGGCGGCAACGCCGCCGTTGCCGCCACCAGCGAAGGCAAAGCCGGATCCGCATCGGTCACCGTGACCCCGCCCGCATCGGAGTGCGCGAGCCTGCGCGCGGGATGGATCTGGTGTGATGACTTCGAGCAGGACCGGCTGTCCAGCTACTTCGAGTACGACGCGGCCGGCGGCAGGTTCGCGCGCACCTCGGGCGTCGGGTACGCCGGCTCGGTCGGCATGCGCGCCCATTGGGACATCGGGCAGCAGTCGGCAGGCTCGCTGCACCTCGCCATGGGCAAGGAGCCGCTGTCGTATTTCCGTCCGGTGGATGCAGGGACCGCGAACTATCGCGAGATCTACTGGCGCATGTACGTGAAGAACCAGGCGGGTTGGATCGGCGGTGGGGGCGACAAGCTCACCCGCGCCTTCGTGTTCGCCAACGGCAACTGGGCCCAGGCCGCGATCGCCCATGTCTGGAGCGGCATCAGTGCGGGACCTGACGGGAATTACCTCCTGATCGACCCAGCGTCCGGGACCGACGCCGCCGGGAATCTTCTTACCACCGGCTACAACGATTTCGCGCACCTCACCTGGCTGGGCCAGGGCCACGGCCTCACGCCGATCTTCGACGCGGCGCACGTGGGCCAGTGGTACTGCGTGGAGGCGCACGCGAAGCTCAACACCGCGGGCAGCTCGGATGGGGTGTTCGAGCTGTGGATCAACAGCTCGCTCGAGACCCAGCGAAGCGGCCTCAACTTTCTGGGATCGTTCTCCGATTACGGGCTGAACGCCGTTTACTTCGAGAACTACTGGAACGCGGGCTCGGTGGCCTCGCAGGACCGCTACTTCGATAACATCGTCGTGAGTACGGCGAGAGTGGGATGCCTCTAGAGTTGAAACGACGGCAGAAAGGCGACGGCATGAAAGCGACGGCATAAAGGCGACGGATACCGTCGTCCCTTTTGCCGTCGTTTTTCTTCCGTCGCTTTTGCTTCCCTTCCGCTGCGCCTCCGCCACACCTGAAACCGTGTCCCGCTCGCGGTGTAGCTCCTTCAATTCCCCACCCGAGGTTGAAGATGGCCCGCTCCCGCAACGCGTATATCAAGAAACGGCGCAGCCCAGTGTGGGCGGCCGTGACTGGTGCAGCCGTTGGTTCTGCTCTGACCTATTGGTTCGATCCCGAAACCGGCCGCCGGCGGCGCGCGTCGGTCCGCGACAAGGCGACGCGAGCACTTCACGATGCTGAGGACGCAGTGGGGCGGACGTCGAGAGACATCGCGAATCGCGCTCGAGGCGCGGTGATCGATGTGCTGAGGCCCGCCTCGCCCAACGTCGGCGACGACGTATTGGCGGAACGAGTGCGATCGGAGCTGGGCAGGGTATCTTCGCATGCCGGAGCCATCGAAGTGTCCTGCCTCGACGGCTCGGTGCAATTACAGGGACCGATTCTCAAATCCGAGTTGAACCGCGTGCTCCACAGCGTGGCGCGCATACCGGGAGTGAAGGAAATCCACGACAATCTCGAGGCGCACCGGCATCCGGACGGCATTCCGGCACTTCAGGAAAGCTCTCGAGCCCCCATCCGAAGCGACGGCCGCCGGGGTGGGGGTGCATCGGTCGCCGCCATCGCCAGATCGGCGAGCTTGGCACTCGCCGCGTACGGCCTGGTGCGGAGGACGCCGCTGAGTGTCGGAGCCGGCCTTGCCGGGCTCGCGGTGTACGCCCGCATGGCGCGTGACGGGCAGAACCGAGCCCAGGCCGCACCAGCCCCGATCATCCTGGTGGATGATCCCGAGGGCGTGGTCTACGAGTCGCCGGCGCCGACGGACGGCACCGAGCCCGGCACCGGCGAACCGGAACACAGCATTCACTGACGGCGGGCAAAACGAAGTAAAGGAAAGGAAGGGGACCGGTGAGCAGTGCCTGCGGCTCAAGGCATCCGGCCGAACCGGTCCCTCTTCACCTCGAGAAACGCTACCAGGAATTTCTCACCTGCCTCGGTCCATTTTGCCCGGACGGAAAACCCGCCGGCGGAGGCCAGCCGTTCCAGGCTCGGCTCGTCGTATTTGTAGGAATACTCGGTCCGGATGGACTCACCGGGCTCGAAGTGTACCGGCATGCCCGCGACATGCACCGTTTGCGATTCCAATGAAACGAGATGCATCTCGATACGGCTGGCATCCGCGTTGAAGAAGGCCCGGTGCCTGAATGACGCCAGGCGGAAGTCGGCGCCCAGTTCCCGATTGATTCTGGTCAGGAGGTTCAAGTTGAAGGCGGCGGTTACGCCCTGGGCGTCGTTATAGGCCGCCTCGAGCATGCGGGCCTCTTTGCGCCGGTCCACGCCGAGAATGAGGGCTCCGCCGGGCCCCACCGTTCGGCGTACCTCATGAAGAAAGGTGGCGGCCTCCGACGGATGAAAATTCCCGATGGTCGACCCGGGAAAGAACCCGACGGTTCTCGTTCCGGCCGGAAGAGGCGGCAGGCGGACCGGCGCGGTGTAGTCGGCCGACACGGGAAAGACGCCGATCTCCGGGTAATCGGACGCGATCGTGCCGGCGACACGGGCGAGCTGCTCGGTGGAGATGTCCACCGGCACATAGGCGCGAGGGCGCATCGCATCGAGCAGGGTGCGCACCTTGATGCCGGCCCCGCTCCCGTACTCGACGAGCGCCACGCCGGGACCGGCGAGCGTCGCTATCTCGGACGCGTGTGCCTGCAGGATCTCGATCTCGGCCCGGGTGAGGTAGTACTCGTCCAGCCGGGAGATCCGTTCGAAGAGTGCTGCGCCCTCTTCGTCGTAGAACAGCTTGGGCGGCAGCGTCTTCGGCGCCGAAAGGAGCCCGCGCAACACTTCGCTCCGAAACTCCTGCTCGGGCGGAGTGGGACGGGAAGGCGAAATGCCCGTCGAGGAGGCGAGGTCTATGCCGCCAGGCGGATACCAGCGAACTGCCATCGGGCGTCCGAAGGAAAGAAGTTCCGGTAGGTGAGCCGCGCGTGGCTGCGCGGCGTGGCACACGACGCGCCGCGCAGCACCCACTGGTCGCTCATCCATTTGCCGTTGTATTCGCCGACCGGGCCGGACGCGGGTTGATAGCCGGGGTAGGCGACATAGGCACTCGACGTCCACTGCCACAGGTCGCCGTAGAGCTGTTCGGGAAAATCGTGCTGGCGGCCGGGTGCCCGCGCGGGGTGGAACCGGTTCGACTCGGCGAAGGTCCCGTCGACCGGCGCGGGATGCGCCGCGATTTCCCATTCCACTTCCGTGGGCAGGCGATATCCGGCCCACCGCGCGAAGGCGTCGGCCTCGTAGTAGCTGACATGGCACACCGGCTCGTTCAGATCCAGCGCGCGCATGCCGCACAGCGTGAACTCGGCCCATCCATCCGGCGTTTCCTCCCAATAGATCGGCGCTCGCCACTTCCGGTCCTGGACCATCGCCCAGCCGTTGACGAGCCACAGCTCCGGGCGCCGGTACCCTCCCACTTCCACGAACGCCAGATACTCGGCGTTGGTGACGAGTCGAGAGGCGAGGAAGAACTCCTCGGCAAATACTCTGTGGACCGGCCCTTCGTTGTCGAACGCGAAGCCCGGGCCGCCGTGGCCGATCCGGTAAATCCCTTCCGGCACCACGTACCAGCCGAGAGAGGCGGCCGTCTGGCCACTGGATGAAAGAGGCGTCGCGTAGGCCGGACGCAGCGGATTCATCCAGAACACGTGCTTGATATCAGTGAGCATCAGCTCCTGATGCTGCTGCTCATGCTGCAGCCCAAGCTCCACCAGTTGGGCGGCGGGGTGCTGCTGGTCGTCACCGATCTCGTCCAGCAAAAGCGCCATGTGCTCGTCCACATGTGCCCGGTGGGTAAATACCTGGGCAACGGTGGGTCGGGTCACGAGGCCGCGCTTGGCCCGGCAGTGTCTTTCGCCGAGCTGGACGTAATAGGAATTGAACAGGTAGGCGTAGCGTGGATCGGGCGAAGCGTATGATGGCTGGAATCGTGACAGCACGAACGTCTCGAAGAACCAGCTGGTATGGGCCAGGTGCCACTTGGCGGGACTCACTTCGGTCATGGTGCTGACGACGTAGTCCTCGACCTCCAGCGGACGGCAAAGGGCTTCGGTCTGCGCGCGCACGGCCGAATAGCGCGCGGAAAGACCGGGCGGCCCTCGAGTGACTCGTTCCTCGAGCCTCCCGTCGCTGGACTTCCTGGTGTCGAGGTTGTCTGTCCCGACCGCAGTGGCCATCTGCGTTCCCCCTACTCGCTCAACTCTTCTACGGTGTCCTACTTAGTTAGGACGACGCGGAGAGACATAAGTTCCCGCACCCGAACGAGTCGGCGGGATTGCTGCGTGAGGACGACGGTGTCTCGGCTGAGCCGCGGGTGGGAAAAGCTCCTAGGCTGCGAGCTCTCGAGTAGCCCGGCGAGGTCGGGGACTATGCCGGGTACGATTGGCGGTCCCGGTATTCGTACCGAGCAGGCGCAAGAGCTTCGACTCGAGCTTTGCGAGGGGATCACCGGTAGTGGCCGCCGATCCGTCGGACGGCGGCGGGCGAAACACATGCCGCTCGACCGCATCGAGTCACCCAATCAAGCTGGCGGCCTCGCTTTTGCGAGAGGGGACAGAGGTCAACCGGGAGCCAACGATGCGCATCTGGCAGGGCCGCCCCTACCCCTTAGGCGCCACCTGGGACGGAATGGGCGTCAATTTCGCCCTGTTTTCCGAGAACGCCACCGCGGTAGAGCTCTGCCTCTACAGCGGTCCTGAAGAGGCCATCGAGACCGAGAAGATCTGGTTGCGCGAGCGCACCAATCAGATCTGGCACTGTTACCTGCCCGACGTTCGCCTCGGCCAGCTCTACGGCTACCGGGTCCACGCTCCCTACGAGCCCGCCAGGGGCCACCGCTTCAACCCTGCCAAGATGGTGCTCGACCCCTACGCCAAGGCGATCACCGGCCAGGTGAAGTGGGACGACTCCGTCTTTGCGTACAAAGTTGGTGGCTCGCAGGAAGACCTCGAGCCGACGGATGCCAACTCTGCCGGCGCGATGCCCAAATCCGTAGTCGCGGACGCGACCTTCGCCTGGGGCGACGACCGCTCCCCCCAGACGCCGTGGAACCGCACCGTGATCTACGAGTGCCACGTCAAGGGAATGACCTTCAAGCATCCCGATGTTCCCGAGAACCTGCGGGGCACCTACCTCGGCCTGTGCTCGGACCCGATCCTCGACCACCTCAAGTCACTCGGCGTCACCGCGGTGGAGCTGCTCCCGGTGCATCACTTCATCAACGACCGGCATCTCGTTGAGAAGGGCCTGACCAACTACTGGGGCTACAACTCCATCGGGTTCTTCGCGCCCGAGGCGCGTTACGCCACGGCCGGTGGGGGGCAGCAGGTGGAAGAATTCAAGCGCATGGTGCGCACCTTCCACGCGGCCGGGCTCGAAGTCATTCTCGACGTGGTGTACAACCACACGGCGGAAGGCAATCATCTGGGACCCACGCTCTGTTTCCGCGGCATCGACAACGTCGCCTACTACCGGCTGATGCCGGACAATCCGCGCATGATGCAGGATTTCACCGGAACCGGAAACAGCCTGAACATGCAGCACCCGCGCACCCTCCAGCTCATCATGGACAGCCTGCGCTACTGGGTCAGCGACATGCACGTGGACGGCTTCCGCTTCGACCTCGCGCCCGCCCTCGCCCGCGAGCTGTTCGAGATGGACCGGTTGAGCGCCTTCTTCGACATCATCCTCCAGGACCCCCAGCTCTCGCAGGTGAAGCTGATCGCCGAGCCGTGGGACGTGGGGCCCGGGGGATACCAGGTGGGAAACTTCCCGGTTGGCTGGGCAGAGTGGAACGGGAAATACCGGGACACGGTGCGGAAGTTCTGGAAGGGCGAGCCCGGCCAGATCCCGGAAGTGGCGTCACGCCTTTCCGGTTCCGCCGACATCTACCAGTGGACCCAGCGATCCGCCTACGCCAGCGTCAACTTCGTGGTCGCCCACGACGGCTTCACGCTTCATGACCTGGTGAGCTACGAGCAGAAGCACAACGAGGCCAACGGGGAGAACAGCCAGGACGGGAACAACGACAATATCTCGCGCAACTGGGGCGCTGAAGGGGACACCGACGATCCCGCGATCCTCGACGCCCGTTACCGCGCGATGCGGAGCTTCCTCGCAACCATCGCCTTCTCGCAGGGCGTGCCCATGATCAGCCATGGCGACGAGATCGCCCGCACCCAGAAGGGCAATAACAACACGTATTGCCAGGACAACGAGACCACGTGGGTGAACTGGGAGCTGGACGACCGGCGCCGCACGCTGCTCGCCTTTGCGCGCGAAGTGTTCGCACTGCGCCACGCCAATCCGGTGCTCCGCCGCCGCACCTTCTTCCGCGGCGAGGTCGTGAGCCATGAGGGAGTGAAGGACCTCACCTGGATCAAGTGCGACGGACAGGAAATGAGCCAGCAGGACTGGGGCAACACCGACGCGCATTGCCTGGGAATGCTCATCCACGGCTCGGCCACCGACGAGACGGATGACCGCGGGCGCCCCATCGTGGGCGATACCATGCTGCTGCTGTTCAACGCGACTGAGGAGCCGGTTCGTTTCCAGCTCTCTGCCATGGACCTGAACGGCGACCTTCCCGGAAACGGAGGCACCTGGTCCCCGGTGATCGAAACGGCAGGCCGGAGTGCCGCCCTCGCGGAAGACAACTCCATCGAGGTGCCCGGGCATTCGGTGTTGCTGCTGCGGTTCGTACCCGAGGAAGCAGGCGCGGCGACCGCGGAGCCGGACTCGACCGTCGTCACCTCGGTCGGCTCGGCCGACAGATAGCCGAGCCGTCGCTTTAGCGACGGTCCTTTGCTGCGATGCCCTGGCCGCTCACCGCAACTTACCGGCTCCAGCTGCACCAGGATTTCGGTTTCGAAGAAGCCCACGAGATACTCCCCTATCTCGAGCGTCTGGGCATTTCGCACGTCTACACATCCCCCGTCCTGGCTGCTCGCCCCGGCAGCACCCACGGCTATGACGTGGTCGACCCCGGTCACGTCAATCCGGAGTTTGGCGGAGATGAAGGACGTAGAGCATTCGTCGAGGCGCTGGAGCACCATGGCCTGGGCCACGTCCTCGACATCGTGCCCAATCACATGGGCATCGGCCAGGCGAACCGCTACTGGGAAGACGTGCTCGCCAAGGGCCGCCAATCACCCTATGCCCAATGGTTCGACGTGGACTGGAGCGGCGGGATCCGGGAGGCGGCGGACCGGCCCCGGGCCCAGGTCATCCTCCCGGTGCTGGGCGATGAGCTGGAGACGGTCCTGGGACGCGGCGAGCTCGCGCTGGTCCTTGAAGACGGAGGCTCCCGTCTCCAATACTGCGACCGCTCGTTTCCGATCGCGCCGGAGTCCACGGCCAACCTCCCATCCTCGGGCCTCGATGCCTGGAGCGATGGTCTCGAGGGCCACGAGCGCCTCCGGCAGCTGATCGCTCAGCAGCATTATCGCCTCGCCTTCTGGCGGCGGGGAGCCAGGGAGATCAACTACCGCCGGTTCTTCGATGTCGCCGATCTTGCCGCGCTGCGGATGGAAAGACCCGAGGTCTTCGAGGCAGTGCACGCACGCGTGCTCGAGTGGGTGGCCGACGGCAGTGTGGATGGCCTCCGGGTAGACCACATCGACGGCTTGCGCGACCCGCTCGCGTATCTCATCCGGTTACGCGAGGAGGTTAACTCGCGCCTCGATCTGCCACGCACCACGCACCACGCACCGCGCACCTTCCCCGTCTTCGTCGAAAAAATCCTCTCCCCCGAAGAGCAGCTGCGCGAGGACTGGCCGGTCGACGGCACCACGGGATACGACTTTCTCAACGACCTCGAGGCCTTGTTCGTCGATCCCGAGGGCTTCGAGAAAATCAGAAGCCAGTATCTGCGCTTCTGCCGGATTCCCGGCCATGAGCGCGGCTTTGCCTCGGTCGCCTACGGCGGCAAGCTCAAGATTCTCCGGGGATCACTGCGGGCCGACGTCCGCCGCCTGGCGCGCCTGTTGTTTCCCATCGCCCGTGCGGCCTTGCCGGACTCTCGCATCACCAGGGCATCCATCGCGAGGGCGCTGGAGAAGCTGCTGGCGTACTTCCCCGTGTATCGCACCTACGTAGATGGCCGGCCGGGGCCGGTGCATTCGGACGACCGTCGCTGGATCAACCGCGCCCTGGAGCGCGCGCTGGAGGATCCGCTGGTGGATCGGCCGCTCGCCGAGCTGGTGGCACGCGTCCTCACCAAGGAGGCCTGGGACGAACTTCCGCGCCGGCAGCGGACGCGCCGGCTGGAATTCATCCAGCGGTTCCAGCAGACCACCGGCCCGGCCGCCGCCAAGGGCGTCGAGGACACCGCGCTCTACCAGTGGGTCCCGCTCGCTTCGCTCAACGAGGTGGGTGGCGACCCCGGCCGATCGCTCGGCGATGCCGTCCAACGCCTACACCGCGCCAACTGCGAGCGCGCCGCCAAGTGGCCGCAAGCGCTGATCTGCACCAGCACCCACGACACCAAGCGCAGCGCCGATGTCCGCGCGCGTCTCGACGTACTAAGCGAGATCCCCGATCAGTGGCTCGCCGCCGTGCGCCGTTGGCGCCGCATCAATCGTCCACTCCGGGGCCGAGCGGGCCGCCGGATCGTGCCAGACCCCAATACCGAATACCTGCTCTATCAGACTCTGGTGGGTATCTGGCCCGTAGGAAAAC
>JACQVB010000194.1 GCA_016209985.1 Gemmatimonadota bacterium
ACCCTTAGAACCCTTAGAACCCTTAGAACCCTTACATCGCTTTAAGCATAGAGTGCCCGTGCGATGATGATTCGCTGAATCTCGGATGTGCCCTCGTAGATCTCGGTGGCCTTGGCGTCGCGAAACAGCCGCTCCACCGGATAGTCCCGCATGTATCCATAGCCCCCATAGATCTGAATGGCCTGGGTCGTGACCCACATCGCCGCTTCGGAGGCAAAGAGCTTAGCCGCGCTCGCCGCGGCTGCGCGCGGGAGGCCGGTCACCGCATCGCGGGCGGCCTCATGCAACAGCGCCCGGGCCGCGGCGGTGCGGGTCGCCATATCGGCCAGCTTGAATTGAATCGCCTCGAAATCCTTGATCGCGGTGTCGAATTGCCGCCGCTCGCCGGCATATCGCACCGCGTGCTCCAGCGCCGACCGCGCGATGCCCACCGCCTGCGCGGCAACGCCGAGGCGCCCATGCTCCAGGCCCTCCAGGGCGTACGACAGCCCGCATCCTTCCTCGCCCAGCAGGGTGTCGGCACCGACCCGCACCTCGGTGAGTGCCAGGGTCGTGGTATGCGAGGCGCGAAGACCCATCTTGTCTTCCGGCTTGCCCGGAACCACACCCGGAGTTTCGGCCGGAACCAGAAAGGCCGAAATGCTGCGTCCCTTGCGAGGGGCGGTGGAAGTGTCCGAACGGGCCATCACCATGATCAGATTCGCGACATCACCGTTGGTCACCCAGGATTTCATCCCGTTGATCACCCAGGCGTCTCCGGCGCGCCGGGCGCGGGTGGAGAGACTGGCCGCGTCCGATCCGCTGCCCGGCTCCGAAAGCGAGAACGCGCCGAGGACTTCACCACGGGCCATGGGCGGGAGCCAGCGCGCGCGTTGGGCATCGGTCCCATGACGCAGGAGCGAGCCGGCGACAATCGAATTGTGGATGCTGAGCAATACGGCGAGTCCGGCGTCCGCCGCCGCTATTTCCTCGAGCACCATGAGATAGGTGAGCAAGTCGAGCCCCAACCCGCCATGCTCTTCCGGAATGAGCATGCCCATGAAGCCGAGCTCGCCGAACTGCACGACGACGCGGGCGGGAAATTCGGCTTTCGCATCCCACTCGGCCGCGTGCGGGGCGATTTCCTGCTGAGCGAAGTCGCGGGCCAGGCCCACCAGCTCGGCGCGCTGCTGCTCGGTGGTACTCGTCAGGTCAGTGGTAGTCATAGAACCCTCTGCCGCTCTTCCGGCCCAGCCGGCCGGCGGCGACCATTTTCCGAAGTAACGGGCAAGGCCGGTACTTGTCGTCTCCCAGCCCGCGGTGCAGCACTTCCAGAATAGCTACGCAAATGTCGAGCCCGATGAGATCCGCCAGGGCCAGAGGGCCCAGCGGATGGTTCATGCCCAGCTTCATGACCGTGTCGACCGCCTCCGGCGCCGCCACCCCCTCCATGACACAATAGACCGCTTCGTTGATCATGGGCATCAGCACCCGGTTGGAAACGAAGCCGGGGTAATCGTTCACCTCGACGGGCGTCTTTCCCAGCTTCCGGGAGAGCTCCGTAACGGCAGTGATCGTTTCGTCGGAGGTCTTGAGGCCGCGAACCAACTCCACCAGCGGCATCAACGGGACCGGATTCATGAAGTGCATGCCCGCTACCTGCTCGGGCCGTCGCGTGTGGGCGGCGATCTCGGTGATGGAAATGGAAGAAGTGTTGGAGCAGAGGATCACCTCGGGCCGGGTCGCGCGATCGAGCTCGTCGAAGATCCTGAACTTGAGCTCGGGCGTCTCGCTGGCCGCTTCGACCACGAGATCGGCGCTGGCCGCGGCATCCAGGCGGCTGGCCGTCTTGATTCGCTTGAGGGCGGCATCGCGATCGGCCTCGGAGAGCGAGCCTTTCTTGATCTGCCGGTCCATGTTCTTCCGTATGGTCTGAAGCGCCCCTTCGAGCTGGGCCGCGGAAACATCGATCAACGTCACGTCCATGCCGGACTGGGCGAACACATGCGCGATTCCGTTGCCCATGGTTCCGGCCCCGACCACTGCTGCGTTCACCTCACCCTCCCGTTGCTTTGGATATCCCTTTCCCCAACCACACCGCGACCGCACCCATCACGGTGGTCGCGACCAGTCCACCTTCCGGGCCGAACGAACCACCCGTGATCCAGTTGGGGCCTGCTGCGGAATAGTCGACGGCCGGCAGGTGAAAAGCGATGCCCGAGACCGGGGCATCCGCGCCCAGAGCCAGCCCCCCATTCCATCCCAGATGCGCGCCCCATGCCGCCGGCAGACCGCCCAGGCGGAAGAAAATCGCCGACAGCGCGAGAGAGGCCACGCCGATGTTGATCAGGCCCAACGGAGTGACGCCGGGATTGAACGCGTGCAAGGCCGCAAACCCGATCGCCAACGCCAACGCGGCGCGCACCGGCCCCAAGGCTCGTGCCAAATGGCTGAGGGGAAATCCGCGGAATAACAGCTCCTCCGCCAGGGCAGCGATCGCCAGCATTCCGGCCACGGGCGCGGAGGCAGCGAGGTAGGCCGACGCGGAGACTGGCGTCACGGTGAGCCTCGCCTGCCCCACCAGCAGCTCCAGGACAACGGCCGCTGCGGCCATCCCGAGCCCGACGCCAAGCCCCAACCCGAACCCGGCGAATCCCGCCTTCGGTCCCGGCCAGCCCATCTGGTTCCACGAGCTCCAACCGGCGCGCGCCCAGACGGCACAGGCGAGAAGCGCGCCCACGGCGACGCGCGCAACTGCGGGTGTCATGGTGGCCAGGGTGCCGCGTCCCCACTGGTCAGGAACGACGACACCGAGTACCGCGGTAAAGAGGGCGGCGACCGCGTAGAACGCGATCAGCGCAAGAAAAACGCGCGCCTTCAGAAGAGCGCGCGCGTGGTCGGACCGAACCGCCGGATCACCAGCCCGGCGACGAACAGCTTGCAGAGATCGGCGATGAGGAACGGCGCCGACCCGAGCTTCCATGCGGTGCCCATGTCGCCACCGAGCGCGGCGAGCTGCGCGATCCCACCCGCGTAAATGACCGACAGCCCTGCGACCAGCGCGAACCCCAAGCGCAACCAGGATCGCCGAGCACGCATGATGTGCCCCACGACGGCAGCCGCTACCGGAAAGGCGAGCAGATAGCCACCGGTCGGCCCGAGCAATCGCTCGATGCCGGGAGCGCCCACCGGCGCAAAGACCGGAAGTCCCGCCGCCCCAAGAACGAGGTAGGAGACCATGCTCGCAGCCCCTAGGCCGGGGCCGAGCAGCGCACCGACCACGAGCACCGCCGGTCCCTGGAGCGTGAGCGGCACCGGGGTCATCGGCAGCGGGATCGCGGCCTGGGCGCCGAGCGCCACGAGCAGGACGCCACCGAGTACGGCGAGCACTTGATGCGCGGCAATGCGTCGCTCGGCTGGTAGGTTCCCCTCTCCCGTCGGGA
>JACQVB010000195.1 GCA_016209985.1 Gemmatimonadota bacterium
GCGCTCGGGTGCGCCTGTGAGCGTGTCTGGTCGGGGAGGTGCGAGTCCTCCTCAGGCATACACACTCCGGCCTGTAATCGACAGTTACTGCGTCCTCGCGAGAGGGGGTAGGAAGCTACTGGAGATGACTGGGCAGTCCGTAGGAGACGAACGCGATTCGGCCGGGCCGACCGGTGAGCCTGCCCGAGCAGGGCGAAGCCCGGAACGAGCCTGTCGCGCTGAGGGGTTGTGTGTGAAAGCGACGGCAGGGGCGGCCAGGTGGTTGGCGACGGAATGTCCGGAAGGCCAGACACGTGAAGCAGGGAGACCTGCGTGGTAAGAGAGACGGTGTTCACGCGGGCAGGGACCCGCCGAAGAGCCGACCAGGCAGGAGTCAGAGCGTCCATAGTAGCGAGGAAGCCGGGTAATGCCGGTGGAGCGAAGGGACGCAGGAAGGTGGATGCGCGATGACCGGACCATCGGACCCCACACCGGACGCAGTGTCTGACGGGCAATCCATTCGCCCGCGGACTCGACCCGACGGACAGGTCCGCACCCGCTGGGCGTGGACCGAACCGACAGTCTGGACCGACCGCATGTTGACCGCCCTCGAACAGGGGGTGCAAGGAGGGAAGTGGTTTTGCCTGATGGACAAGGTTTACGCGGAGGCAAATTTGGCGGCGGCGTATGGGGAAGTGGCCGCCAACGAAGGCGCCGCCGGAGTAGATCATGTGACGATCGATGCTTTCGGACACCACCTCGAGGAGGAGTTGCAGCGGCTCGCACAGAGGCTGCGTACCCGGACGTATCGCCCCCAAGCGGTGCGTCGGGTGTGGATTCCCAAGCCCGGGCGAGGGGGGAAGCGTCCCCTCCGCAGCGGGTATTGGAAGGGCTCCGCGAGTGGACCCCGGAACAGGGGAGTCCCCAAGGAGCGGTGATGTCACCGCTGCTGTCGAACGTCTATCTCGACCCGCTCGATCATCTCATGGCCGAGCGGGGCTTTCAGATGGTCCGCTACGCGGATGATTTTGTGGTACTGTGTCGGACGCAGGCCGAAGCGGAAGCTGCCCTGGCAGCGGTGCAGGCGTGGGTCGCAAGCGCTGGTCTCACCCTGCACCCGGAAAAGACGCGGATGGTCGATGTCGCAATCGACGGCGTGGATTTCCTCGGCTATCACTTTCACGGGAAGACATGCTGGCCCCGGAAGCGAAGTATCGCGAAGCTGAAGGACGCGATCCGGACCAAGACACGTCGGGCCAATGGGCACAGTCTGAGTCGCGTGGTGATGGAGGTCAACCGCACGCTGCGGGGATGGTTTGGGTACTTCCAGCATAGCCACTGGACGGCGTTTCGTCCTCTGGACAGCTGGGTCCGTATGCGTTTGCGGTCGGTGCTCCGACGTCGCGCGGGTCGTCAGGGGCGGGGCCATGGCCGGGATCACAACCGCTGGCCGAATACCTTCTTCGCCGAGCAGGGGCTGTTCTCTCTCGTGACGGCCCATCGCTTCGCCTGTCAACCCGCTCTGCGGTGACACCACCAACTGGAGAGCCGGATGCGGGAGACCCGCCCGTCCGGTTCGGAGGGAGGGGGTGCCGAGCAATCGGCTCTCCCTACCCCTATTGCGACGCTGAAGCGTCGCTTTAGCACCGTGCCGAGCGCGCCCTCTCAGGGCGCGACTTAGGCCGAATGAGCGGCGACTTTGAGGAGGGATGCCGCGAATCGGCGCTGAATCGCCTCATTCGGGGCGGGTAGCGGTATTACGCTTCGCCGTCCGCCGCGAGCCGGATCCCGCTGAACTGCCACCGGGCGTCGGGTGGGAAGAAATTTCGATACGTCGCCCGGATGTGTGAGCGCGGCGTCACGCACGATCCGCCCCGCAAGACCATCTGATTGCACATGAACTTCGCGTTGTACTCCCCCAGCGCTCCGGCCGCAGGGCGGTAGCCCGGATAAGCGGCATAGGGGCTCGAGGTCCATTCCCAGACGTCGCCGAAGAATTGCTCCGCTTGATCTCCCTCACCCGAACCAAGAGATGCCGGTTGGGCTTGCCCCTGCTCCAGCAGGTTACCCTCGATCGGCTCCCGTGCCGCCACGAGCTCCCATTCAGCTTCGGATGGCAACCGCAGAGCGCGCCAGCGGGCGTAGGCGTCCGCCTCGTAAAAACTCACGTGACATACCGGCTCGTCATCATTCACCGGCCGGAACCCGCTCAAGGTGTAGGCCCACCACTGCTCGTCCCGGTTTTCCCAGTAGAGGGGCGACTGCCACCCGCGCTCGCGCACCACTGCCCAGCCGTCGGACAGCCATAACTCCGGCCGGCGATAGCCGCCGTCGTCGAGAAATGCCAGGTACTCGGCATTGGTCACGAGGCGCGTGGCGATCCGGAAGAGACGCAGCAACGTCCCGTGTCGCGGGGATTCGTTATCGAAGGCAAATCCGGAGCCGGCAAAACCAATCTCTCGAATGCCACCGGATTCTTCGATCCAGCCCATACGGGGAACGGTACCAGGGGCGTTCGTGTCCGGACGCTCGCGGTAGATCGGGTGGAGCGGATTCTGTGCCAGCAGGTACTTCACGTCCGTGAGGATGAGCTCCTGATGCTGCTGCTCGTGATTTAGCCCAAGCTCCACCACATCGCGCGCAAAACCGGATTCCGCTTCCAGCAGGCGCTGCATCGCGGCATCCACGTGCGCACGATACGCCCGGACCTCGGCTACGGTTGGACGAGTGAGCACACCGCGGTTGGGGCGATACCACTGCGGGCCGACCGCGTTGTAATACGAGTTGAAGAGATACTCGAACTGGGGATGAAACGAACGGTAGCCCGGAATGTTCCTGAGGACAAACGTCTCGAAAAACCACGTGGTATGCGCCAGGTGCCAGCGTGTGGGGCTGGCATCCGGCATGGCCTGCACCACCATGTCCTCGATTGCCAATGGTTCCACGAGCAGCTCGGTGGTCGCACGGATGCTGCGATACCGTTCGAGCAGACTGGATCCGAGAATCGTGAATTGCGTTTTGGGAGCGGCAGTCGTCTGCGGCATGTCACAGCCTCGCCGTATGAGGTTCCTCTGGTCGCGGGACGCTCCGCGATCGGTGCGAGCCGCCATCGTCCAGCCGGCGTAACAATATCACCGCATACCAGCCGGTGGCGTCGGTAAATGCCCGCACCGTCTGGAGGCCGAAGGTCGAGAGATACGTCGCCAGCTCACGAAGATCGAACTTGCGGCTGATTTCGGTCATCACCCGCTCGCCCGCCTCCACGGTGAAGGATCGGCTGAGCGGTCGCAGGTGAATGATCTGGCGCTGCGTGAAACGGGCGAAGATTTCCACCCGTCCCCACTCCTCGCGGTAGGCGGCTTCGTGTTCGATAGTTCCGAGGTCGATCCCGCTTCCCAGCTCGCGGTTCATGCGCGCGAAGACGTTCCGGGTGAACGCGGCGGACCATCCCGCCGCGTCATTGTACGCGGCGTCCAGCACCGGCGCGGGCTTGACCAAGTCCGCGCCCAGCAACACGAAATCGCCCGGCGCCAGCGCGCGGCTCACGCGGGTCCAGAAGGCCGCGGCTTCGGTCTGGTTCAGGTTGCCCACCGTGCTGCCAAGAAACAGCAGTACCAGCGGCGAGAGGCGCTCGAACAAGTCGAGGGCGTTCTCGTAGGTGCCCAGCACCGCTTCGATGGAGAGCTGGCGATGCCGCGCGACAAGGGCCGAGGTGGATTCGTACAATGCATGCTCGCTCACGTCCACCGGCACGTAGCGTACGGCTCCGTGGGCCCTGCCGTAGGCCTCCAACAGGAGCTCGGTTTTTCGGGCGTTGCCCGAGCCGAGCTCGACCAGGGTCGCGGCGCCGGTCAGGCGGCAAATCGCGTGCGCGTACGCCCGGAGAATCGCCGTCTCGGTCCGGGTGAGATAGTACTCCGGAGTATCACAGATGCGCTCGAACAGCTTGCTGCCTTCGGCGTCATAGAGAAAGCGGCAGGGCAGCCACCGGGGGCGATCACTGAGGCCGCGCACGACGGCGCGGGCGAAGTCGTGCACCGGATCCTGGTCGGGCGAGCAGCGCGTGATCCTGACCGACGACGATCCGACGGTGAATGCGCGCGCGGTCAAATCGAGAGCCATGGTTAGTGCGGCCGGGCCAGCTCGCTCAGGACTCGCGCCACCGAGGTTCAACGTGCCTCACAGTATTCTCCATTTGTCGGGCTTCAGTTCCATAATCCCGGAGCTGCATCGAAAGTTCCCGATTCTCTGCGACGGGGCTACGTTACGGAAGCTAGCGGCTGTGCGACGCCGACGATCCGGCGTTCGTGAACCCGGTTCCGAGCCACGACCGCGGATCCCGTCATCGCGCAGGACATCGCGCTCGTCCGGAGGGCGTAAATGGCACAGCGATGCACCCATCTGGCTGACCTTCGCGATGTCGAGCCCCGAACGCCCAACGGTTGCGAGGAATGCCTGGCGATCGGCAGCCGTTGGGTGCACCTGCGGCTGTGCCTGACCTGCGGTCACGTCGGTTGTTGTGACAACTCGCCGAATCGGCATGCCACCAAGCACTTTCACCAAACGAAACATCCGGTCATGCGGAGTTTCGAGACCGGTGAGGATTGGGCCTGGTGTTACGTGGATAAGCTGTTCATCGAGCCCGCGCCACGACCACTATGAACCAGGCGCTGCGCGCCGCTTGGCTGCCACTCCCGCTGCACGAGTGGCAGGAGACGCAGGCCGGCCTGCAGCTCCGGACGCAGATGGTCGGCAAAACACGTCTCGCGCTGGCACCCATGCAGAATCACTGGTGGCAGACTGCACTGTATGTCACGGCGCGCGGCCTTGGCACCTCACCGATGCCATACGGCTCCCGCGAGGTGGAAATCGATTTCGATTTCATCGACCATGTGTTGCTCTTCCGGACCAGCGATGGTGCGGTTCGCACGCTACCGCTGCGCCCGCAATCAGTCGCGGAATTCTTTCGCGACTATATGACCGTGCTCCGCTCACTCGGTATCGACATTCACATCTGGCCGATGCCGAGGGAGGTTGCCGATCCAGTCCCTTTCCCGGAGGATCCCGGACATTCGGCATACGATCGAGAAGCCATCGAGCGATTCTTTCAGGTGCTGTTGCAGGTCGATCGGGTGCTGAAGCAGTTTCGTTCTCGTTTTCTCGGCAAGTCCAGCCCATCACACTTCTGGTGGGGCAGTTTCGACATTTCCTGCACCCGGTTCTCGGGCCGCCGGGCTCCGCCGCATCCTGGGGGTATTCCCAACGTTGCCGATTACGTAACGCGCGAGGCGTATTCGCACGAATGCATCAGCGCGGGATGGTGGCCCGGGACGCCCGGAGGGCCGCTGCGGGACCCGGCCTTCTACGCGTATGCCTATCCGGAGCCGGCGGGTTGCGCCGAGGCGCCGGTCCGTCCCTCCGCTGCCCGCTATGACTCGGCGATGCGTGAGTGGATCCTGCCCCACCAGGACGTCATCCAGACTGACGACCCGGACGCGCTGGTGCTGGAGTTCCTGCAAGCGACGTATGACATCGCTGCAAGACTGGGATCGTGGCGCGGCGACCTCGAAAGAGTCAACCCTTCATGACGTCCAACCACGTTGCTGAGCAGCAGGCTGATGAATCTCGCTTTATCATCCGAAGTGGTAACCGGACGGCCCAACTGAAATACAACCGCATCGGTTCGCAGATTATTCTCGAGCACACCGACGTCCCCAAGGAGCTGCAGGGGCAAGGTCTCGCCGGAGCGCTCGCGCACGCCGCACTGGAATACGCCCGCGCAAACGGTCTTTCGGTAATCCCGACCTGCCCGTTCGTCATCCAATACCTGTCGAGTCATCCGGAGTATCAGTCGCTGGTGAAGAACGCGCGATTCGTTACCGAGAGTGATGCCGAGTAACGGCCCCAATCGCAGACCCGAGAGCACGCCCTCCACCTCCTTGATAGAAGTAGCGCAGCGTCACGCACCCAGGAGTGGGACCGGGACAGTAATAGCTGAGGATTTGCAGCTTGGCGTAACGCCCCTCCCGTGTCCGCAGGACGTAGACATCACTTTTCGACGTGAGCAGATGGCTGAAGTAGCTGTAGGTATACCAGTGATCCGTTGCGGCGTTGCTGGTATCGCGGGAGAAGCGGGAGGCGACGTAGCCGCTTTCAGGTGCCGCATTGACCGAGTCGAATGGGACGGGGCCGAGGTTGCTGATTTCGCCCGACGGAATCAGGTGAAACCGGCGCAGGGCGAGGTCCCAGCCGGCGGTATCGGGCGGTTCCACGACGCCCCCGCGGTCGAGATCCACGAACCGCCACCGATGCTCATCACCCGCGTCGATCGTCAGGGTGTCGCTCACCGTTCCCCCCGCCACGGCTTCCCTCGTGACCGGAGGTGTGGGATTGAACGTGAGGACCCGAGCTTTGATCGCAGTAGGCGCCAGGAGTACCACCATGATCACGAGGAACACCGCGAAACCCAGGCCCAGCGCGATGTGGGGGACGCGACTCATGAGAGTGAGAGTGAGAGTGCGGAGTGCGAGATGTGGAATACGGAATGGCAGTGCCGAGTCCGAAACTCATGAAGCGCTTGGTGGCCGCCCGGACCACTCCACACTCCGCATTCCGCACTCCGCACTAGCTGATGAGTCCTCCACCCAGCAGACGGGTTCCCTCGTACAGCACGCCCGACTGTCCCGGGGTGATGGCGCGTACCGGCTCGGCGAGATCGAGAACGAGGTGGGCGTCTTCCCAAGCCGCCACCCGCGCGGGCACAGCGCGGGTCCGGTAGCGCACCTGTACCTGGCAGGTATCGCCGGCCGCGAGCGGATCGGCCAGCCAATTGACCTCCTCCAGCTCCACCCGGTGTCCGAACAGGTCGTCGGCGGTGCCGATCACGACGGAGCGGTCCTCGGGTGAGATAGAAACGACATACATCGGCTCTCTGAACCCGCCCGGCAGTCGCTTGCGCTGCCCAATGGTGTAGCGCGCAAAGCCATCGTGTTGCCCGATCACGGCGCCGGCGGTGGTCAGGAGGGGCCCCGGGCTCAACGCCGGCGCGTCGGCCGGCAGGTGCTTCTCCAGAACGCCCACGTAATCGCCGTCGGGCACGAAGCAGATCTCCACCGATTCGGGCTTCTCGGCGGTGCCCAGCCCGAGCCGCCGCGCCGCTGCCCGCGTTTCAGTCTTGGTGATGCCGCCCACCGGGGTGAGCATGCGACGCACCACGGAGCGGTCGATCCCCCAGAGAAAATAGGACTGGTCCTTGAGGGGATCGCTGCCGCGGAAGAGCGCGCCATCCCGCGCGACGGCATAGTGTCCGGTGGCGAGATACCGGCAGTCCAGCGCGTCGGCATGCGCCAGCAGGTCGCGAAACTTGGTAAACGAGTTGCACCGGACGCAGGGGATCGGCGTCCGCCCCACCGAGTACTCCGAGACGAAGTTGGCGATCACGTCCTGCCCGAACCGGTCGGCCAGATTCAGGACGTAATGCGGGATGCCGAGCTTTGCGGCAACCGTCTGAGCGTCGTTGATGGAATCGAGCGAGCAGCAGGGACGATCGGGAACTTCGCTTCCATAGCAGAATAGGCGCAGGGTGGCCCCGATGACTTCGTATCCCTGCTCGACCAGCAGAGCCGCGGCTACGGAGGAGTCCACGCCTCCCGACATGGCGACGAGCACCCTGCCCCTAGCCACGCGCCCCTCCCAACGGCAGCCCCGCACCCCGCCCGTCCCAGCCACGGCACAACGGCATGACGGCACGAATCGATGCCGTTGTGCCGTTGGGAAGCGGGGAGGTCGGGCGGGAATGCCGTCGTGCCGTTTGCCTCATCGCCCCAATACTCCGGCCAGGCGCCGCACCTTGGCCACGATCCTGGGCAGCTCTTCGGCGACTCGCTGCACATCCGCGGCCGTGTTCTGCTTTCCAAATGAGAATCGCAACGCGGCGACGCCCAGTTCCCGCGGCACGCCCATCGCGGTCAGCACGTGCGAGGGCTCGACCGAGCCCGTATTGCACGCCGAGCCGGACGAACAGGCGATGCCGGCCAGATCGAGATGCATGAGGAGCGATTCGGAATCGGTGCCGGGAATCGAGACGTTGGAGATGTGCGGAGCGCGGGGAACGCCGGCGGCGTGAACCACGGCGTCGGGAAGCTGCTCCAGAAGACATCGCTCGAGCTGGTCCCGCAGGCTCTGGAACAGGGCAGCGGCCGCCTCCTGCTCCGCCAGGGCCAGCTCCACCGCGCGTCCCAGCCCGGCGATGCCGGGGACGTTCTCGGTGCCTGGGCGCAGACCCGACTGCTGGCCACCGCCGTGGATGATGCCTTCCAGCGTGCCCCGGTTCCGGACGATCAGGGCACCGGTCCCCTTGGGGCCGCCGATCTTGTGGGCGGAGAGCGACAGGAACGTGACGCCATCGGGCAGGGCGCCGCACCGGATCTTGCCGATTGCCTGCACGGCGTCGATATGAAGCGGAGTCCGCGCGGCCGCGCACCGTTCGGCCAGGGCCGCTACGTCCTGCACCGTTCCGACTTCGTTGTTGACCCACATGGTGCCGAGCACCGCGACGCCGCGCTCGAGGGCGTTCTCCACCCCTTCAGCGTCCAGGCGCCCGTGCGGATCCACCGGCAGCGTGATCATCTCTCCGCCAAGCTGCTCGATCCACTGCGCCGGTCCGAGCACCGCCTTGTGGTCGATGGCGCCGACGGCGATCTGGAAAGGCCGGCCGGCCGTCTTCGCCGCCATCGCCGCTCCGGCCAGGGCGAGATTGTCGGCTTCGGTGCCGCCGGACGTAAAGATGACCTCGCGCGGCTCGACTCCCAGCGCGGTGGCGATCTTGCGCCGCGCCTCCTCGACTCCTGCGCGCGCGGTCCGGCCGACATTGTGCGACGAACTGGGATTGCCGAACGCCCGGTCCGTGAGGAACGGCATCATCGCCTCGAGGACCTCCGGACGGACCGGGGTCGTGGCGGCGTTATCGAGATAGACCATCGTCTTCATGCTGCGGAAAGTTAACTACTCCTACTTCCTTCTTGTGGCCCTCGTCGTGGTCTATTTCGCCGGCTTGGCGGGGGGCGGGGTCAGCGCGACCATCATCTGATCGGCATGTTGCACCGACTCGTGCGTGCTCACGATCATCCACTTTCCGCCGCGCCGCTCGAGCACGCCGGTCCACACGCCCACGCCGTCGTAGGCGGGCTTGCCCTTGACCTTCACCGTCATGTGGAAGGGGCTGGTGACCACCGCCGCATCCGGCCCGACCACCATCACGTCGACCGCGTCGGGCTTGATGGTCATTGCTTCCATCGCGCCGGACATGTCCTGGCTCATCTTTTTCATGGCGTCCAGATTGGGATAGGTCATGCCGTTCTCGGTGTAGCGCGTGTCGGCGTCGGCCGAGTACATGGCCCATCCGGAGGTCATGTCTCCCTGGTTCATCTTGTCGATCATGCCGGTCATCATGGTCCTCACCGAATCGGCGATGGCCGCCTTTTGGGCGTCCGTCATCGTCACCGGCTTCGGCTGGCAGGCCGCCAACGCCACGAGAGCGAGGAAACCAAAGGTCCTGCGCATGCTGCTGCTCCTGAAAAAGGGGGGTAGGAACGGGCTGAACTTGCTTGCGAAGCGGGGCCGCGGCAAGCATCAGGGGTCAGGGGCCAGGACCTGAACCGAAAGCCCTGGCCCCTGGTCCCTGACCCCTTTGCTTATCTACCGATCATTCCAGTTGAGAATCGCATTGAATACCATCGGCGCGTCGTGGTGGTTCAGGAACCGGTGCAGCGGATTGAAGGTGAACACGATCGCGCGGCCCGCTCCCGCTTTTCCGACCGGCACGTCGAATATCGCTCCCTGCCCGATGATCTGATCCGAGTTGCGCACCATGCCGCTCAGGACGTAGGGTGGCTTTTCGGAGCTCTTCTCAGTGGCAGGAGGGGCGGGCGACGTGACCGCGCCGGCCGCTCCGGTCCCTCCTCCCACCGCTTTTGGCATTCCCATGATGTCCGCCACCACCGTATCACGCTCGTCGGCCAGCAGCTCGGTTCCATATTGGAGCACGATGAGGCCCCGATCGCGTAACGGCACGCGCCAGAGCGGGAAGATGCCGCGGAACACATGCGAGGTCTCGGGATAGCCGTACAGGATCGGACTGTTCGGCCGCCGGGCCTTGACCCGGACGACCGAGCCGGGATGGAACAGAGAGGAGGGCTGATAGGGGTCCAGGTCCCTGACGATTCCGGTTCCCACCACTATGGTGCCGGCGTTACCCAGCGTGATGATGGTTCCGCCTTCGCTGGCGAAGCGCTCCAGCTCCGCTACCCCCGCGAATCCGGGGCCGCCGGTCATGTCGGCGGTGCTATCCGGTGATCCATGCGAAGCGAACTGCGCGGTGCGGGTGAAGGGCATCGGCCCCCACTTGGGATCGACCTCATGAATCCAGTCGGCCGCGTCGCCCCCGGCATTGGGAACCAGGATCACGTCGAAACGCTGGCGCAGGCGTCCGGCTCGCAAATCGTCCTTGTCGATCGAGGTGTAGGGCACCTTGAGCTGATCCAGCCAATAGCGGGTCCAGCCGTTGTCCTGGGTGCTGGTCCACGTGTGATAGACCGCCAGCTTGGGGAGATCGAGGCGGTGGCGCCGAACGTCGGGCGGCGGCGCACCCGGGCTCACCGGGAGGCCGTACTCCGACGCCAGCCATTCGGCCCCGGCACGGGAGAGGTTCTCGATCACGATCGACCCGCGGCCCCAAGTGGTATCCCCTGCTCGGAATACCGTGTCGGCGGCGAACGCGCCGGCTCTCGGCTCCCGCGCCGGCAGGGCGTAGAGTGCGCTCAGCAGCTCGGCCTGCCCGGTGTAGGGCACCAGCCAGGTTCCGGTGGCAGCGGCGCCGGTGACGGCCACGCGATAGGCGACCGTGTCACGCACCTGCTCGAGGCGCCAGTGGAAAACCGCGGTGTCGTTGACCGGCTGGACCTCCACTCCATACAGCAACCCGAGGGTCCAGGCGATATCGTCGTAGGGCGGGTACTTCGCATTCGCGGGGTAGTCCTGCTTGGTCAGCAGGCTCACTGCGAAGTCGCGATACGGTTGATCCAGCCGGACGACGAAACTGCCCGCGAGCGTGTCGGTGGTGCGATGGACTTCGATGCCATGCCGCATCAGCTGGTTCACCAGGTAGGCGGCGCGTCGCGCGTCGTGCTGCTTCTCGAAACCCGGAATCAGGAACGCGTGCGGCGCTGACGTTTTTCCGCGATTGATGCCGTTGGTGCCCTTCTGCCAGAAATTGGCCAGCATCTCGCGTCCGTGGGTCGCGGTGTAATCCAGCGAGGCCAGAACCGCCGCCTGCTGGTAGTTCACGTTGTCGCGGGAGGACCAGCGGACCTTTTTCGATGCCGGCCACGCGCGGTACCATTGCGCGGTCGTCACCGAATCGCCGGCATAGCTCGCGTTCCGCAAGTCGCGCACGTAGGTATCGCCGCCGGCATTGCCGAAGGTTTCATAGAAGCGGCCGATCGCATTGTGATTGATGGCGACCCAGAGGGCATATCCCGGCCACCATCCGTCGTAGAATGCCCAGGTAAATGCGCCCGGCAGGCCCTGCTGGGTGAGGTTCTGCACGTCCCAGTTGGCGAGCGTCTGCCATTCGGTTTGGGTGATGGGGTCGACGGTCGTGTTGTACGGCCCGGTACCGGTCGACATGTAGATCAGCGGGACGGACTCGTGCAGATCGTGCATGACGGTGGGGTGCCAATCGCGCCACACCCGGTAGATCGCCTTGGTCAGCTCCTGGGAGAGCTGCAGCCCGTCGCGATTATTGTCGTGGAAGACGTACTTGCCCCAGTAGGGTGACGAGCGGGGGAACCCGTCGTCGAATTGCGGCCGGCCTTTGGTATAGCGCAGGTACCACTCGGTCTGGCGGTCACGCCCATCCGGCTCGCTCACCGGATTGATGATCGTTACCACGTTCCGCCGGATGGCGCTGATCGCAGGGTCGTCCGATACCGCGAGTCGATAGGCCAGCTCCGTCAACATCTCGGGCGAGCCCATTTCGGGCGAATGGAGCCCTCCCTGCAGGTAGTAGATGGGTTTGGCGCCGGAGAGGAGGTGGTCGAGGTCGGCACGGGTGGTCCCCCGCGGATCGGCCAAGGTCGCGGTGGCGCGCTTCACGGCGTCGAGATTTCGAATGGTGCCTTCGTCGGCCACGGTGACCAGGATGATCTCGCGGCCTTCTTCGGTACGTCCCACCGTTTCCACCCGGACGCGCGGCGTGGCCGCGGCGAGCGCCCGGAAGTAGCCGTACAGCTCGCCCGAGCGGTGCATGACGCCGGGCGCGCCCGCGATGGAGCCAAAGTACTTGAGCGGTGACGGAATGGTGGCGCTGGCCGGAACTGATGCGGTACTGGCCGGCAGGAACCGCGGATCTGAGGTCGCTTCACGAATGGCGCGCTGGTATGCAGTATCGGGAGACTGGGCCTGAAACTGGAAAAGGAATGCGAGGCCAGCCAGAACGGCGGGGCTCATCGGAGAATCTCCTTATTGGAGGGCTGAATCAGCGCGGTAACAATGGGGGGCCGGACCTATCCCGGCAATCAAGACCGCTTCACTCTTCCCTCTTCCCTCGCCGACTCTTCACTGTCTCACATCGATTGCACCCCCATCTTCACGACATCGTCCACCCGAACCGTCTCCGGGGTCATGAAAGGTTCACCGTACGCGGCGCGAATCAGGCTGCCGTAATGCGCGCTGTGAATCCGGACCAGCTCGTAGAGGTTCTGGCCGGTGGGAAAGATTTCTCCCGCGGCTTTGGCTCCCTCGAACTGCGAGGCGTAGCACCGGATCGCGGTCATCTTGGTGTCGAATTCCGCCGAGATGTCCACCACGAACGAGGGCTTCACCGGGTCCTCCCGGTACGCCAGCGCGTAGAGGATTTTTTCCGGCCGGTAAGGGTCGCCGTCGGCATCGTAGTTCTTGAGTCCCGCGAGGTAGCACGCGTCGCGTGACAGCTCGGATGCGGCGATGTGGTCCGGATGGCGGCCGACCGGGAAGGGCAGAATCACCGTGCTCGGATGGAAATGCCGGATCCATTGAACGACCGTGCGGCGTGTGGTGTCGGTGTTATGCAGGTGGGCGTCGGGGAGTCCTGCATTCGCCCGCTCGGCGACTCCCAGCGTCTTCGCGGCGGTCGCTGCCTCCTGCGCCCGCAGTTGACGACTTCCGCGCGTTCCGGTTTCGCCCGCCGTCAGGTCCAGAATCGCGGTGCGATATCCAGCCCGCGCCATCTTGATGAGCGTACCACCGCAGGTGAGCTCGACATCATCAGGATGGGCAGCGATAGCGAGGAGGTCGACGGGATTCAGCATGGGGAAATACTAGCGCGGAACGCGGAGCGCGGAATGCGGAGCTGGCGTTGGCCAAACCATCGCTCCGCGCTCCGAGTTCCGCGTTCCGCGCTCATTCATACCTCAAGGCCTCCACCGGATCCAGGCGTGCTGCCTTGTTAGCCGGCAGCAGTCCGAACGCCAGCCCAATGCCCACCGACACCCCGGTCGCCACGAACGCGCTCCACAGGGGAATCCCCGATTGGAAGCCCAGGACCCGCTTCAGCGTCTCACCGGCACCGAGCCCCACGATGACGCCGATCAACCCACCGGTCAGGGTCAGAGTCGCGGCCTCGACCAGGAACTGCCAGAGGATCTCCCGGCGGGTGGCGCCGAGCGCCTTTCGCACGCCGATCTCCCGGGTGCGGCTGGTGACCGAGACGGTCATGATCGCCATGACACCGATCCCTCCCACCATGAGCGCCACGCTGGAGAGCACCAGCATGACCAGGAAGAAGACCCCGGTCAGCTTGTTGAAGATGTCGAGTATCTGGTCCTGGGTGATCAGGTCGAACGTGTTCGGATCCGCCGGGCGCAGTTTCCGGAACTGGCGCAAGGCGATCGTGACCGCGTCCTCGGCATCGGCCACGGTGACGCCGATCCGCGGTTTCACCACGATGAAGAGCGCGTTGGTGTCGTCGTAATGAAAGAACCGGCGGCCGGCTTCGTAGGGGAGCACCGCGGCGATTTCCTGGGAAGGCGGCTGAAAGATGTTATCCGGGGTCCGATACAGCCCGACCACCGTGAACGGCCGCCCGCCGATCCGCACCAGACGGCCCATCGGACTCACGTTCCCGAACAGCTTGCGCGCGGTGGTGGACTCCAGCACCGCGACGGCGGCACCGCTCCGCTCCTCGGCCGCGGTGAAGAACCGGCCGTCGAGCAGCGTCCCGCCCTGGATCTCCATGTAGCGCGCATCGGCGGCGAAGACCGTCACGATCTGGGTGCGGACTCCCTGGTGCTCGAGCTTCTCGAAGAGCTGGATCCAGATGCTCCCATACCCAACCTCCGGCAACCGGCCGATGGCGTCCGCCTCTTCGGGCTTGAGCACGGGCCGGATGCGCACTTCGCGCGGCAGGGCATCCGGGTTGAGCGGTGTTTGGGAGAAGAAACGCATCACGTAGAATGTCGTGGGCCCGGCGACCTCGATGGTATTGAGGATCTGGGCGCGCAGCCCATCGACGATCGACGCCATCGCCATCACTGTCGCCACCCCGATGACGACGCCGAGGATGGTCAGGGTGGAACGAAGCTTGTTGGTCTGGATGGCATCGAGGGCGATCGCTGCGCCCTCGGAGATTGCGCGAAATGCGGTATTCGCGCCTCCCGCCAGCAGATGGTCGGATGGTCGGATGGTCGGATGGTCCGTACCTGCGGAAGGGAGCTGACCATCCGACCGCCTGACCATCCGACCATCCGTCATTCGTTTCTCAGCGCCACGATCGGATCCAGCCTCGCCGCGCGGGATGCCGGATACACTCCGAATGCGACACCCACCGTTGCGCCCAGTAGGAGCGCGAGGGACACCGACCACAGGGTGAGTCGCGCCGGCAGCGGCGATACCAGGCCCACCACGCCAGCCAGACCCCACCCCAGCAGCACGCCGAGCGCGCCGCCCATCAGGGCGAGCGTGACCGACTCGGCCATGAACTGGTGCAGGATGTCACGCCGGGTGGCTCCCAGCGATTTCCGGATGCCGATCTCCCGGGTCCGCTCCTGGACCGTCATCAACATGATGTTCATGATGACGATGCCACCCACGATGATCCCGATCGCCACTACCGCCGGAATCACCGTGAAGAGCACCTTGGTGAGCGAGATCCAGAACCCGACCAGCGCGTCGGCCTTGTCGACGGTGAAGTCGTCGGCCTCGCCCGGCCGGAGCCTGCGTGAGATCCGCATCGCTTCCTGCGCCCGCGCCATCGCGCCTTCGATCGCCGATGCTTCTTCCATCTTGATCGAGATGACCGTGGTTCGCCGCCGGCCGTAGACGCTCTCGAACGTGGTCAGCGGGGTCATAACGAAGCCGTCGAAGGACTGTCCCAGGACCGATCCCTTCTTCGCGGTGACCCCCTTGATGGTCAAGGTCAGGCCGGACACGCGAATCTGGTGCCCGATGGCCTTTTCCTCCTGGCCGAAGAGTTTGTCCGCAATGTCCCAGCCCAGCACGGCGACATAGCGTCGCTGCGCGACGTCCACGTCGGTCAGCGGCTCGCCCGCCACGAAGCGGTAATCCTGGACGACCTGGTACGGCGCGGTCACACCGAAAACGAGCGCATCGCCGACCGTACGATTGCGCCAGTGCACATCGCTCATGGGTGTCGGCCACCCGGATTGCAGCGCGATCGCCTGCGCATCGGGCAAGGCGCGCCGCACGTACTCCGCGTCCTTGCGGTCGATGATCGGCCGCCGCTCCAGCTCTCGGATGGTCTCGTCGTCGATCAGGCCGGCGGCAATGGGCGTTCGGCGGACCTGAAACGCATTGGAGCCGACGATGGCTCCCGCCAGATTCTCCCGCACGTACGCGTTCATCCCCTGAATCACGGCGACGGTGGCTACCAGAAACGCGACCGATACGATTACGCCCAGTAGCGTGAAGAATGAACGCAGCTTGTGCGCGAAGATCGCCTGGAGAGCGAGGCGGAAGCCTTCACCGAAGGGCATGGGGAAAACTACAGGTTTGAAGGGATGCAAGGGTTTTAAGGGTTCTAACGGATTGCTCGTAGTCAGCCTTATAACCCTTTCAACCCTTTCAACCCTTACAACCCTTACAACC
>JACQVB010000196.1 GCA_016209985.1 Gemmatimonadota bacterium
GCTGAAGGATCGCTTCCTGGTCGTCGCCGGCATCCAGGGTGGGGAGGACAACTACAGTCTCCAGGGCATGGCCTTCATGACGGACCTCGGGGTGGCGATCAGCAACTCCGACTACAATCAGCTCTGGTATCACTTCCTGATGAAAGCCGGCAACGACGCGATTCCCATCGTGACGAGACCCGGCTTGTCCACCGATCGGAACAGCTTCACCTACAGCGATTTTTACAGCGGCGTGTCGGCGACCCGTGGCAACACCGCGGCGACCCGCGTGGCGTATCAGGCGGCCGATATCGGCGACTTCATCCGCACGGTGCAGGAAGTGCAGTGGGGCTTCGTGGATCGGGGTCCCTACAGCCTGATGTCGTCCTGCGGCCTTTCGTACAACAGAGAGACGTACGCTGACGGCGCTGGCATCAAGCAGATGGGGGTCGGCTGCACGGTGCGCTTCTACATCAACCGCACCTACGGCATCGTATATGGCAAGAACCGCTTCCTCAAGAACGAGTTCACGGACAAGAACGGCCTGGTGCACAAGATCTCCCAGGCGCCGCTGAATCCGTTCCAGGGGACGTTCTACTACCGTCCGGCCCAGAACTTCATCGTCTCCATGGGTTGGGGCGTCAGGAACCCGGGTGGTGGCAACCGGCTGGATGACACCCGCGTCTTCAACAAGGACGGGTGGAACTGGTCGATCGGCTTCGATATCAACTTCTAACTGCTCGAAGCCCGAAGACGACGGCAGACGCCCGGTGGTCACCACCGGGCGTCTTGCTTTGGTGTTCGGGTGAGCCTATTTCTTGCCCATGAACCTGAGTACCCGGCTTCTCGCAGCGCTCCTCCCCACTGTTGCGGTCATCATGCTTGGCTATTCCGCTCTTGCCATACGCCAACGCAAAGCCATGCTCGTCCCCGCCGCGCAGCGCGAGACCGTGGCCTATGCGACTGCCCTGGGGCTCGCGCTGGAATCACACGGCCTCGCCAGCGAGCGCCTGCAAGACGTCATCAACGAGGCCGGCCGTGAGCCCAAGATCTACGGCATTCTGGTTTACGATTCGGCAGGGCGCCCGCTGGTGGTCTCGGATCCCCTGCGCACCCCGGCGACGGCCCCCCGGGAGTTGCTGCAGCGGGTGCTGGAAGGTGGTGAGACCGTCAGATTCGAGCGAGATATTGACGAGGATCGGGTGTACTCGGTCCTTCGCCCCCTTCACAGTCGGCCCGGAGCCGTGACCGGGGTCCTGGAAGTGGCGCAATCGATGGCGCTGCTCACCACCGAGCAGAATGCTTCCACGCGGCGATCCGTCCAGAACACCCTCACCCTGTTCGCGGCGCTCATCCTGGTGACCGTCTGGCTGGTGCGCCGGTTTGTGGGCCGGCCGTTGGAGCGATTCCTCGACGCGGTGCGCGCGCTGGAGCGCGGGGAGCTGACCTACCGGGTTGACGAGGGAACCGGCGGAGGTGAGTTGGTGAAGCTGGGCCGGGAATTCAATCGCATGGCCGAGCAGCTCCAGGGCGCGCGCAGCCAGATGATTCGCGAGGCGGAGGAACGATTGACCCTCGAGCGTCGACTGCGGGAGAGCGAGAAGCTGGCCGCCGTGGGCAATCTGGCCGCGGGATTGGCCCATGAGATCGGTGCGCCGCTCAATGTGATTGCCGGACGAGCGGAGATGCTGCTCGAGGAGGAACGTTCCGCTGCGCACCAGCGCAACGTGCAGATCATCATCGACCAAATCGAACGGATCACCACTACGGTCCACAGCCTGCTCGGATTCGCGCGGCGCCGGGAGCCCAAGCTGCAAGCGTTCGACCTGAACGGCACCATCGCCGACGTGGTCGAATTCATGGAGCGAGAGCTCAGCCGCCGCGGCATTCTCCTGGAACGTCAGGGAACCGGGCGCGCCGTGATCCAGGGGGATCCCGACCTACTCCATCACGTGTTCGTGAACCTGCTGCTCAATGCCATGCACGCCATCGAAGGCAGTGACGGCGAACGGCGCATCGTCGTGCGGGTGCTGCCGCAGGACGTCTCGCGTGAGCCCGATCCGGACGGCGAGCGGCCGGCCGACGGACCGTCGGGAGTGATCGTCGACGTGATGGATTCGGGGCCGGGAATCAACCCCGACGAACTTGCTCGCATCTTCGAACCGTTCTACTCGACCAAGGAGAGCGGAACGGGCCTGGGTCTCGTGATCGCGCGTAGCATCGTGGAGCAGCAAGGGGGCGTGCTGTACGCCTACAATCGAACCGATTCCACCGGAGCGATCTTCCGGTGTGTGTTGCCCGCCGGGTCCCCTGCCCATGCCTGAGTCGGTTCTGGTGGTCGAGGATGATCGCGAATTGCGTGACTTGTTGGTCGAGGTATTGAGGAGTCGGGGGTACCACGCGGTACCGTTTTCCAACGCCCGCAGCGCGCTTCGGGCGATCGCTGCCGGCCAAGGCGCCGACGTGGTCGTCACCGATCTCAAGATGCCGGGGATGCGAGGCGAAGATCTGCTCCGCGAGCTGCGGGAGCGCTCCTCCGAGGTCAACGTCATCGTCATCACCGCGTTCGGCTCGATCGACTCGGCGATCGCGCTCATCAAGGCGGGTGCCTACGACTATCTCACCAAGCCGCTCAACACCGGCGACCTGGTCGCCGCCGTCGAGCGCGCACTCGCGGAAAGCCGAGTGCGACGGGAAACCATGCAGCGGATCCAGGCGGGCGGTGGCGGGCCCGCCGGATTCGTCGGGCGCAGCGCACCCATGCAACGGCTCTATGAGCTGATCGCACGCGCGGCCCACTCTCGTCACCCGGTGATCATCACCGGTGAGAGTGGGACTGGAAAGGAGCTGGTCGCGCGGGCACTGCACCAGACCAGGGGCAATGCCCCCTTCATCGCGGTCAACTGCGGGGCCTTGCCCGAAACGCTGCTCGAATCGGAGCTCTTCGGACACGAGAAGGGGGCTTTTACCGGCGCCGACCAGCCCAAGGCCGGGCTGTTCGAAGCAGCCGATACCGGCACGCTGTTTCTCGACGAGATCGCCGACCTGCCTGTGGTGCTGCAACCCAAGCTTCTGCGCGCGATTGAACGGGAGGAAATCCGCCGGGTCGGAGCGACGACGGCTCGCCAGCTGGACGTTCGCATCGTCGCCGCCACCAATCGGAATCTGGAGGAAGAAGTCCGCGCGGGTCGGTTCCGGGAAGATCTCTTCTGGCGATTGAACGTCCTGCACCTCCACCTTCCACCGCTCCGGGAGCGCAGCGAGGACGTACCCCTGCTGGTGGCGCATTTCCTCAGCCAGGCGATCGCGGAACGCGAGCGACAGGACAACTTGAATGGATCGCCCCACTTGGGAGCGGCCCGCAGGCTCGCCCCGGACACCATATCGCTGCTGCTACGCTACCCCTGGCCCGGCAACGTTCGGGAGCTGAGAAATGCCATCCAGCGGGCAACCACGCTGGCCCGGACCGATGAGATCCAGCCGGACGACCTCCCGCTCCGGATCCGGGAGCCGGCGCGGTCCGCCGCGTCCCCCACCGGCACACCGCGTCGTGTTCCGCTGCGGGAATTCGAGCGCCGCTACCTCCTCGAGGTGCTGCAGGAGGTCGGGGGGAACAAGACCCGGGCGGCGGAAATCCTGGGACTGGACCGCAAGACGTTATCCCGCAAGCTGGAGGAGTACCAGCAGGACCCCACGTCCGAAGCCCCCTGAGCTGGTCGGGGCATTCCGCCGCAGTGAGTGGGACAATTCTCCCCGCCCTGGTTCGCCCAGGTCCACCGGCGCATTCGTTGTGGTCCACCTAGGTCCTTGTCGCACAAGCGATTTCCCGATCGGTGCTTGGGGGGTCCGCATCTTGCCTACACTGCGACCGGTATTGTAAAGGACGCAGCAGTGAACGTTTCTCCCGGTACCCCGCTGGCTCTCGGAATGGTGGTGTTGCTGGTGCTCGTTTCAGTCGTGATCGATCAGGGAACTGCTCGCCGTCAGTTTGAGCCGGCTGCGGCCACCCGAGAACTCCAAGCCACCACTCCCGCCGACGAAGCTCGCCGCCGCGCCGAGGTCGTGTCTCGCGTCCGGGCCACCCTGGAAGAACCTATCTTCTTCGATCTCGATGAATCCGCGATTCGCCTCGACGCGCGTCGGGTGCTGGAGGCAAAACTCAGTCTCTTGCAGGCAGATTCTTCCATTCGCCTCCGGGTCGAGGGTCACGCCGATCAACGGGGCAGCCCGGAGTACAATGAGGGGCTCGCCTTCTTCCGCGCCAGCGTGGTCAAGGACTTCTTCACCGTTGAGGGAATCGACCCGGTACGAATCGAAATCCTGAGCCTCGGAAAGACGGTCCCCACGGACTCGAGACCCAACCAAGCGGGCTGGGCCCAGAATCGGAGAGCGGAGTTCCGGATCCTGGCCGGCCGAACGGTGGGGCAATGAGACTTTCCCTCCGGTTCATCATTCCGCTGGTGGTCACGCTCGCGGCCCTCGCCTACGGGGTTACCCCCCTCGTCAACCAACTCACTCTGCGGTGGTTCGTCCGCGACCTGGATATCCGTGCGAATCTGGTCGCCAACACGGTGCAGGAGCCTCTGGAAGACCTGATCAAGGCCAGCAACCGCAGCCGGATGAGCCAGTTCTTCGCCCGGATCACACGGGATGAGCGTCTCTTTGCGATGGGTTTCTGCCCCTCGGCTCAAGACCGGCCGGTCCAGACGCCGACGATGCCACCCGAGATCCGCTGCGCCGACCTGGAGCAGTTCTCCGGCCCGTCGGGGCACCTGATCGAGAGCGCCCGGGGCCCGGTGCTGGTTTCCGTCCGGCCGCTGGTCACGGAAACAGCGCCGGAAGGCAAGCTCGTCCTGGTACACGACATGAGCTTCATCGCCCGCCGGAGCGCCGAAACCAGGGAGTATCTCTTCTATTTCTTCGTCGCCCTCGGGCTGATCGTCTCGCTCATTACCGTGGTCATCGCGCAGCTCAGCTGGCGCGGTTGGGTCCAGGGGCTCCGCGCGCTGCTGCGGGGTGAAGGGCTATTCCGGCCATCAAACAAGCCCGATGCCCCCGAGCTGCAGCCGGTTGCCAGTGACTTGCGCGCGCTGATTCGCGACCTCGAGGCAGAACACCGCGCGCGCGACGAGGAGCAACTGGCCTGGACCCCGGACACGCTGCGCGCCATTCTGCATCGCGACCTCCGGGGCCAGGAACTCCTGGTGGTGTCCAATCGGGAGCCATACATCCATGTGAAACAGGGTCTCGGTGTTGCGGTCCAGCGGCCGGCGAGCGGAGTGGTCACCGCCCTGGAGCCCATCATGCGTGCCTGCTCGGGCACCTGGATTGCGCACGGCAGCGGCTCGGCCGATCGGGAAGTCGTGGATCAGCACGACCGGGTGGAAGTGCCGGAGGACCATCCGGCCTATCAGTTACGGCGGGTGTGGCTGAGCCCCGAGGAAGAGGAAGGCTACTACTACGGTTTCTCCAACGAAGGACTCTGGCCGCTCTGCCACGTGGCCCACGTGCGCCCCACGTTCCGCAGCTCGGATTGGAAAGCCTACCTCAAGGTGAACCGCGTGTTCGCCCGCGCCGTGGCGAAGGAGGCGAGCTCTCCGGACCCGATCGTGCTGGTGCAGGACTATCATTTCGCGCTGCTGCCCAGAATGGTGCACGAGATGTTGCCGACTGCCACCATCATCACGTTTTGGCATATTCCCTGGCCGAATCCCGAAGCGTTCGCCATATGTCCTTGGCGCGAAGAGCTGGTGGACGGGTTGTTGGGGAGCAGTATCCTGGGATTTCACACCCAATTCCACTGCAACAATTTCGTGGACACCGTCGACCGGTTGCTCGAAGCACGGGTTGACCGTGAAGCATTCACCGTCTCGTACGCCGGCAAATTGACCGCGGTCAAGCGGTATCCCATTTCCATCCAGTGGCCGCCCGCCGGCGCTTTGGTGGATCAGCCGGTGGCTGAGAGCGATGAGGAAATCCGCGAGCAGCATCAACTGCCGACTACCCATGCCATTGGCGTGGGGGTGGACCGGCTGGATTACACCAAGGGCATCGAGGAACGCTTCCGCGCCGTCGAACGCTTGCTGGAGTTACATCCCGAGTGGATCGGGCGATTCAGCTTCATCCAGATCGCGGCCCCCACCCGGGCGCGTATCGGCCAGTATCGCGAATACGAAGGGCGGGTGCGGGCGCTGGCCGATGCCATCAATCAGCGGTTCGGCGGCACCAGCCATCCGCCCATCGTGCTCCGGATCGAGCATCTCGACCCGCAGGAGGTCTATCGCTACTACCGGGCTGCCGATCTCTGTGTGGTGAGCAGCCTGCACGACGGCATGAACCTGGTGGCCAAGGAGTTCGTGTCCGCTCGGGATGACGAGCGCGGCGTGCTGATTCTCAGTCAGTTCACCGGTGCGGCTCGCGAGCTATCGGAAGCGATCATTATCAATCCTTATGACATCGATGAATGCGCGGCGGCGCTTCACTTCGGCCTGACGATGCCGGCGCGAGAACAGCGGGCCCGCATGCGTCTGATGCGGGGTCTGGTGCAGGAGTTCAACGTCTATCGCTGGGCGGGACGCATGTTGATCGACGCCGCGGGCATGCGACGTCGCGGACGCCTTCTGGAACCGGCGGTGGCCCTCAAGCCTGCCATCCAATCGTTCGACATGGCCTCCGAGAGGTGACCGTGAAGATTCGCGCCCTGCTGCTCGTTGAAGATGTGCGCCCGTCGCGCGAGATGCTCCAGCACTTCCTCAACCAGCAACCCGACATGCACGTCGTGGCAACGCCGAGGGACGCGCGGGCAGCGATCATTCGGGCGCGAGACCTGGATCCGGACGTGGTGCTGCTCGGGACGCTGCGGGACGAAACCGACCGAGCCGAGCTGGTGCGAGAGATTCGCGTCGCCTCGCCCAGCGCGGCGGTCGTGGTGATGGATTTCCACCAACCCGCAGGTGCGGTAGTCGAGGAATTCACTCGGGCAGGAGCGCACGGCTTCATCCTGAGGGACACGCCGATGGAGAATCTGCTCTACGTCATCCGCGTGGCCGCCACGGGACCAGATGCGACGCGCGGGAACGGTCCACTTTCCCTGATAACTGGTAACGGATCGGTGGACGGCGGCCACGGGAACGGGAGCCACGCCGGCCGGGATGCGATCCCTCAATCTTCGGCCCCGCATCTCACCAGGCGCGAGCTGGAAATTGCCGAGTTGATCGGCCAGGGTCACAGCAACAAGGAAATCGCGCGGGTGCTTGAGCTTTCGCTGCACACGGTCAAGACTCATGTTCGCCGCATCATGGAAAAGCTCGGTCTGCATTCGCGAGTCGGGATTGCCGGGTATGCGTACCGGGAGCGGTCCCTCAAACGTGCGGGCCTTTCGCTCGAAGAGGTTGAAACGGCTCTCCTCGAAAGGAGTATGTCATAAATGCGCGCGGCGCCCGGGAGGCCAGCGGGTGCCCGGTTTGGTGCTCCTCGAAAGCCAGGCTCGCTGGGCCCCGCTTGCCGGGCACGCGCAAGCATGCATCTTCTCCTCCATGAAGACGTGGCTGGGATTGGCGATAGTCGCGTCGGTCGGTCTCGCGCCCGGCTGGCTGACCGCGCAGGAAACTGCGGCCGGCCGTGTGCTCCGCGGGATCATCGTCGATTCGGTGTCGCAGCGGCCGGTGGGTGGGGCGGTGATGTACTTCGAGGGCCGACGGGACGAATTCTATTCCGGTTCTGAGGGACAGTTCCACATACCGGGAGTGGGCTTCCGCGACACGGTGATGGTGGTACGACGAATCGGATATGTACCCCTCCGAGTAGCGGTACCGAGAACCGACTCTCCCTTGGCCGTCGACCTGGGCGAGCTGGCGTTGCGGCCGGTCGCCACCAAGCTCGATCGCATAGCGGTCGAAGCAGAAGAAGTCTCCCGGTTCCCTCAGCTGTCGGAGTTCTACCGCCGGAAACAGAGGGCGACCGGCGGTGTCTTCATCACCCGGGAGGACATCGAGCGCTCGGCCGCGCGGCAGACCAGCGAGATGCTCCGCCGAGTGGTCAAGATCGAGCTGGACTGCATCAATGACCGGGTCGGCGCCGACAACTGCATCGCGCGGAACCGTCGCGGCCGCATCATCCGACCCAATCGCGTCTCCTCCGGCACCCGGCGGGGAAACGTCATCATTCCCGAAGACACCGCTACGCTAGACCTGGCGGCCGACCGCTGCGAGATGACGATCTATGTGGACGGCATGCGGAGCAGCCTCAGGGTGGATGAAGTGCCGCTGTCGTGGATCGGGGGTATCGAAGTCTATTCCGGACTCGCGACCACCCCACCGGGGTTCGGGAATGCCACGTGCGGAGTGATTGCCATCTGGACCACGACCGCCATCAGGGGATAGTCGTACCTCCGGAGGGACTATGCGCGTCGTTGCGCGATGGTCCACTTTGATCATGGCGGTGTTGCTCGGCGCGCTCTCCCCGGCCCCTGCGCGCGCGCAGGCAGGGAGTCGCACGATAACCGGAACCGCGGTGGATTCCGCATCCGGCAAGCCGCTTTCCGGGGCGATGGCGTACGCCAACCGCACCATCGGCGGGAAGCCAACCGGGAAGGACGGGAGATTCGCGCTCGCTGCCGAGCCGCTCGAACCGTTCTTCGTGGTGCGCGTGCCCGGGTACGTGCCGGCGAAGGTGCCATGGTCGAATGCCGATTCGACCGGTTCTGTCGGGAGGGTTCGACTCCGCCGCGTGAAGGGGGACCAGGACCGGTTCGCGGTCCAGGCGGAGGACATCCGGGTGTATCCGCAGCTCGCCCGGTTCTACGACCGCAAGGCCAATCTGCGCCAGGGCGCGTTTCTCACCCCGGACGAGGTGAAGTTGCGAGGAACGTCGTCATTGAGGGATGTGATTCGGCAGATGCCAGGACTGCAGCGGATGTGCCTGGTGACCCGGGAGGGTGAGCTCGATTGCGGGAAATCACTCGATCGCGGCCCGACGACCATCCTGAATCAGCCGGCCCAGCCGGACGTCTGCGTCGCGGCGATATGGTACTACGGCTTCACCGGCCCCACGCATCCATCCATGGAGGAGGTCCGCATGGACGAAGTCATCGCGATCGAGGGGTATGAGCGGGCCGGCTCGACGCCGGCCGAGTTCAGCGGGCACAATTGTGGTGCGATGGTCCTGTGGATGAAACCGGACTGAACGGAAGGCGGGGGACGGGTGAGGATCGTGGGAGGGAAGTTCGGGGGCCGCGACCTCACCTCACCGCAGGATCTGCGCGTGCGGCCCACCGCGGAGCATGTGCGCGCCGCGTTGCTGGATCTGCTGGGCGCCCAGGTAAAGAACGCGCGCGTGCTCGACCTCTTTGCGGGCACTGGCGCCTTGGGTCTGGAAGCACTCTCGCGCGGGGCGCGTAGCGCCGACTTCGTCGAGCTCAAGCCGGATAGCTTGCACGCGCTCCGGGCCAACATCGCGGCGCTCCGCCTGCGCGAGCGAACCCGCGTCTTCAAGCGCGATGCGATCCCGTTCGCGGCTGCTCTCGCGGCCGATAGCTACGACATCGCGTTCGCCGACCCTCCCTACGGATCCCGGAAGCTGGACCGGGTGCTCGAGAGCTGGCGTCACAGCCGGTTTTCCCGCATCCTCGCGCTCGAGCACGCGCGCGAGCACGAGGTGACGGGCGGGGCAAAGCGACGCGTGTTCCAGGAAACCGTAGTCACGATCTTCGGCGTCTAACAGACACTGGCGTCAATCGGCGGACCTGCGGCGAGCGACGTTATCCATGCGGGGTGCATCCAAGGAATAAGGTTCTACCGAAGGAGCCCTCGTGGACGCGTTGTTACAGGATCTCAAGTACGCCCTCCGGCTACTCGCCAAGAGCCCGGGATTCACCACCATCACGGTGCTGACCCTGGCCCTGGGCATCGGCGCGAACACGGCGATCTTCAGCGTGGTGAACGCGGTGCTGTTGCGGCCGCTCCCGTATCCCAAGTCCGAAGAGCTGGTCGGGGTGCACACCACCGGGGCGTTCGGTGAGCGGACAGCCATGGCCATCGGATACCGGGATTACGAGGATATCGCCGCCTTGAAAGGACCCATTACCGGAGCGGCGGTGTTTCGGGGCGCGCGGTTCAATCTGACCGGGGTCGGCGATCCGCGGGAGTTGGAAGCCGTGCAGGTGAGCCCCAGTCTGTTCACCGTTCTCGGCGTCCGGCCAATGCTGGGCCGCGTCTTTAGCGCCGCCGAGGAACAGGAGCCGGTGGCCGTGATCTCGCACCGGTTCTGGCAAAACGCCTTCGGCGGTGATTCGGGCGCGCTCGGCCGCATGGTCACTCTCGATGGCCGAGGCTTCCAGGTGATCGGCGTCATGCCCGCCAGCATGCGATTTCCCAATGCCGACGTGGAGGCGTGGATTCCCATTGGCTGGGCGTTCGTGGCGACCCCGCAGCTCCGGGTGGCTCGCATGTTTCGCGCCTTTACCGGCCTGGTGCGGCTGGCACCCGGTGTGACGATCGAGCGGCTGGAGTCGGATCTCACGGTACTGGCTCGCCGAATCGACGAAGAGCTGCAAGCCACCATGGGCAGCGGCGGCCAAGGGATGCAGGTAACCATCAGCGGCGGCGGGGGCGGTGGGGGAGCACCAGCCGCCGCCAGATCTCCTGCGGCTGCTGCCCCTGCTCAGTCTCCCGGCGCGCGAGCACCAGGGCAGGGGCCCAGGCCAACCATGGGGTTCGTGGTCGCGTATCTCCGTGACGAGATCGTCGGAGACCGAAACCGCGCCATCGCCGTACTGGCCGGCGCAGTGGGCCTGGTCCTGCTCATCGCGTGCGCCAACACCGCGAGTTTGCTCATCGCACGAGCCACGCGGCGCCGGAAGGAGATCGCCGTGCGACGAGCACTCGGCGCCGAGCGGGGTCGCCTGGTGCGCCAGCTGCTTACCGAAAGCGTGGTGCTGGCGCTGGGCGGAGCGGTGATCGGGATCGGATTTTCTCTGTTGGCCCTGCGGGCGACCCTGGCCGTATGGCCGGCGGTGCTCCCGCGGCAGAACGACATCCGGATCGATGGCGCGGTGCTGGCCTTCACCCTGGTGCTGTCGCTGCTGACCGGCCTCGCCTTCGGGCTCGTGCCCGCGCTCCGGATCTCTTCGCCGAAACTCGAAGAGGCGCTGCGGGATGAGTCCGGGATCGGCGGTGGGCGCCGGCCCCGGCGCACGCTGGCGACCCTCATCGTGGCAGAGGTGGCGCTCGCCCTGGTCCTGCTGGTGGGAGCGGGACTCATGGTGCGGAGCTTCATCTCGCTGAACCAGGTGGACCCGGGCTTCGACACGCGCGATCTGCTCGCGGCGCGCATCCGTCTTACCCCTTCGCGCTATCCGTCTCCACCGTCGCAACAGCAGTTCTTCGACCAGTTGGTGGCGACGCTGCGTGGCCGTCCCGGGGTCAGCGGAGTCACGACCGCCCGCACACTGCCGCTGTCGGGCGCGCGCATGGTCCTGGCCATCAATCCTCGCGACATCCGCGGGGACGACCCCGAGCAGCTTCTCCCGATCGGGACGACAGTCGTGGGACCGGATTTCTTTTCCACCCTGCGGATCCCGATCCTCCAGGGCCGGGCGTTCACGACCCAGGACGATGCCGGGGCACCGCCGGTGCTGGTGATCAATACCCGGCTCGCGCGCCGTCTCTGGCCCGGCGAAGACCCGCTCGGCAAGACGGTTCCCATGGGCCCTCCGGGCGGGCAACAGACCGGGTTGACCGTGGTGGGCGTCATCGGGGACATCCACGGCACCTCCCTCGCCCAGGAGGTGGCACCGGAGATGTTCATGCCGGTCGCACAGACCCCGACCAGCCCGCAGCCCGTGATGTGGGTAGCCTTGCGTGGGCCGCGTCCGCTTTCCCTCGCGCCCGCGCTGATCGAGGCAGTCCGCGCGGTGGATGCGCAACAGCCCATTGCCGAGATCACCAGCGTGGAGCAGATGGTGGCGCGCGATCAGTCGGCCCGCCGGCTCAACACCACCCTGGTGACCGTCTTCGCCCTGATCGCCGCACTGCTCGCGGTCATCGGGATCTACGGAGTCACGGGCTATGCCGTGTCGCAGCGGACCCGGGAATTCGGCGTGCGCATCGCGCTGGGTGCGCGGCCGGCGCAACTACTCGAGCTCGTCATGAGAGAGAACCTGGTACTGGTCGCCTCGGGGGTGGTGGCTGGGATCGCCATCGCCGCCGCGGCGAGCCGAGCCCTGAATTCGCTCCTGTTCGGCGTCGCTGCGCTGGATCTGGTCACGTTCGTCGGGGCGGCGGTGTTGCTATCCGGGGGGGCGCTGCTTGCTACTGCGGTGCCGGCGCGACGTGCGGGGCGGGTGGATCCGGTGTCGGCGTTGAGGAGCGAGTAACCGGTGGGGGCGCTCGCAAGTGCGCTGACACAGCACCCACCTCCGATCAATGGCTACTGGGCGTCCGGGTCGACATCCAGATGTCGTTCCCACCCGAGCCGCCAGGCCGATTGAAGTGAAGACCAGCGTTCGGCCGTCCTTCGACAGGCTCGGTTGTTGGTCGCAGTCGATCGCCCGAATGTGGTCAGAACCTTCGATCAATCAGAAGTAGTACCGGACTCGCAACTCCACTCGCACATTGCCCTGCTTGTCGCCGAACTCCGTGCCCCGCGCGCCCGTGATCAGGTTCACCTGCGACCGGAGCTCCAGGTTAGTGAACAGTTTGTACATCATTTCCTGAGTCAGCGAGAAGCTCCGATCAGCGAGGTTGAAGACGCTGTAGGCCGCTGGAGTGAAGTACAGCACGCCAAAGGCGTCTGGCTGGCTGACGCGAAGGTACGCGTAGTCGCGCATCGGGTTGATGCCGCCGTAGCCCAGTTCGGCTGCCTTGGCCGCCTGCGTGAGCCGCGCGGCATCCCCGGAGGCCAGGTACCGATCGTACGCCGTGCCCACGAATGCGAAGAAGTCGCGCATCTCGGCGGTCGTGAAGCCGGTGCCCGCATGGTAGTAATCGAGGATCAGCGTCGTCTCCGACCGGGTCAGGTACCGAAGGCCCAAGAGATAGCTGGTGGCGTCGCCAACGGTCTGGCTCATCTGCCCCTGCCCGTCGACCGTGCTGCGGATACGGTCATGGATGAACGCCAGCTCCCCATGGACCTCGAAATTGGAGGTGATATTGCGTGAGAGGTCGAAGCCGACCCGGCTCGGCCGACTTCCGCCGGCCAGGAACAGCAGGTCGATGTCGGTATCGTAGAGCAAGAGATACAACTTGCCGGCGGCGTTCACCCGGCCGGTTCGCCCGTACGCCGCGTTGAGGTGCCGGTAAACCGGGATCAGCACCGGCGTGACGGAGACCGTCTGCAACGGTCCGTCAAAGCTTCTGATGTAGTCGGCTGCGAGGACCAGAAACCCTTCCTGCGCCAGCGTGGGGTCGTCCGGGTTCTTGGGCCGGTCCACGAAGGCCACCGGATTCCACACGTAGCCCTTGCCCCAGGTCTGCCGCTTCTTGCCGAGGTCCAGAGTGAACGACGGCGAGGGCTTGAACGACAGGTTCGCCTCGTAGCTGGTCGCGTGTGCCGACCAGTCGCCCGCCTGGTCCACGTCGACCACGCTGCGCGAGTTGAAGCTCCACGCCCCGCGCCGCAAGGCGGCATCGAGGAGGAACTGCTGGTTCAACTGGGTGGTCGTGTGCTTCCCGGCCGAGTCATGCCACCGGAGCTGGTACAGCGCCGCCCCGGTGTCCAGCCAGAGCACGGTTGGGCGCGTTTCGAGAAAACCGCCGACCGTGTACGGCTTTCGCTTGATCGCTGGAATCTGCTCGGGCTGGTCCTGACCTCCCGCCAGCGCTGGCACCAGGCTGAGCAGGAGAACGACCGCAGCCGGACTTCTCACCGTCTCAGCGACTCCACGTTTGGCAGGAACGTCAAGGTGAAGACTTCGTCCGGAAAGGTGCGCTTCTTGATGTCCACGAACACCATGATGGACTTGTATCCCTGGTGGAGTGGACTGTCGGTCTCGATGGTCGCGGGCCGCACCAGGCCGCCGCCGAAGTCTTTGATGTCCTTGAAGTAGAGCGTCTTGATGAGCAGCGATGCCGCCGTCAGGCATTCGATGCGGGTCGGCAGGTACCGGTCCTTGGTGACCCACATCCGCAACCTGTCATAGGCGACCGTCCTGGTCTTGGCCTGCAGCTGGAGCAGGTACTCGGTCCCCGCGTCCTCCTGGCTGACGACGTCGTACTCGGCGCTGTAATCAAGTGCCAGGATGTCCGCGTTGTTGAAGATGCCCCCGACGATGCCTTGCAGGCTGGTGATGCGCACGGGCTTCCCCGCGTTCGGGATGTAGAGCCACATGTTCTCACCGAGGCGAAGCGTCCCCCGCCCGCGGTCAGCGGCCGGTGAGAGGAAAAGGGCGGCGACCTTCTCGCGCCCGCGTGCCACCGAAAACAGCAGGTACTCGCGTTGCCGCCCGCCGGGCTCGATGTTGGTCAGCTTCCGGTACGACTCGTATGACTCAGGTGTGAGGTTGCGATCGAGGCGTCTGAGGATCTCGTTGCCCCCTTGGGCACGAGCGACGCTGGTCCACGTGCCGGCTAGAACGAGGGCGGCCGTTACCCCAAGCAGCCGAGCGACCGCCCGCCTACGCATGCCGCAACGCCTCGACCGGTTCCATTCGCGAAGCCTTGAACGCCGGCTGGAGACTTGCGAGGACCGACACCAGGACCACGATGCCCGACACGACCAGCAGGTCGCCCGCCGTCACGACGGGCGCCAGCACCAGCCCCTCGACGCGGGCGAAATCGAAGGTGGGACGCGCGGCCCGGACCAGCAGGACAATGACGCTGCCCAGCGCGCCTCCCACGACCGTGCCGAACACGCCGAGCGAGAATCCCTCGATGACGAACATCGCCAGGATCTTGCCCGGCAGCGTGCCCATCGCCGCGATGGTGCCGATTTCCCGTATCCGTTCGTAGACCGCCATCAGCATCACGTTCATCACGCTGATCAGGACGATGGCGACCAGCGCGACCTTGATGAATACCGCCAGGAGATCGATCATCCGGGCGATGCTGCTGAACGGCGACAGACCCTCCCAGGTGTGGACCTCGAATACCGGCTTTCCACCGGCATCGACCTGGGATGCCAGCAGACGGGTGAGCTGGGCGTACACCTCGTTCACGCGGCCAGGCTCCCTCACACCGATGGCGATCTCGCTGATCTCCAGCTCCTCCATCCTCAGCAGTTCGCGCGCATCGTCCATATGGATGTACGCGTCACGCCCGCTGGGTCCCGCGGCACTCACCAGGACGCCGCCGACGGCCAACTGGAGGGCGTTCACGGAGCCGTCCTGGTTGGTCGCGATCACCACCACGGCGGAACCGACCTTGACCTTCATGCCCTGAGCCAGCAAGTCGGGGATGAGGATCTCTCCCTTCCGAATGGTCTGCGCGCCCCCCTTGATCCGGGATGGCAGCAGCGGAACGGTGGCGAACTCCCGTTCCGGATCGACGCCGTTGAGCCGGATGCTGGTGGTTTCGAGATAGTTGCTGAACATGGCGCCCAATTTGACGCGCGGCGAGTAGACCTCGACCTCGGGGATAGACTGGAGCGCGCGCTCGACGGCGGTGACCTGCTGCGCAGACAGATTCAGCGTCAGTGGCAGATTGTCGATCGACGCCACATAACCCCGGCGGTGCACTTCCAGGTCTCCCAGCACCGCGTCCGTGAACTGCGCGATCATCATGCCCTTGAACGCCCCGGCCACCGCGCCGAAGACCACCACCGCGATGATCCCGACGGCGATGAGCGACCCCGTCAAAATCGTTCGGCGCCTGTTTCGCACCAGATTGCGAATGGCAATCTCAAACAGCTTGCGCATAGGCCCGCCCTCGCGGTTCCCGCCGCCCGACGATCCTGCCGTCCTCGAGGTTATACAGCACCTCGGCCTCGTTCACGACTCGCGGATCATGGGTCGAAAAAATGAAGGTGGTGCCCAGGCGATCCTTCATCTGTCTCATGAGACCGATGACAGCCGCCGCCGTCGCGGTATCCAGGTTCGCGGTCGGCTCATCGGCGAGCACGATCGCCGGCTCGGTGACGAGGGCCCGCGCTACCGCCACCCGTTGTTTCTGGCCGCCGGAGATTTGATCGGGATACTTCCCTGCCTCATCGCCCATGCCGACGCTCTCGAGCAGCTTCGCTACCCGCGCGGCACGTTCGGCGGAGGGCGTGGTGCGCACCAGCAGCAGCGGGTATTCCACGTTCTCGTACACCGTGAGCACGGGAATCAGGTTGAAATCCTGGAAGATGAAGCCAAGGTGAGCGCCTCGGAAGATCGCGCCACGCCGCCGATCCAGCAGGGAGACATCCTCGCCGGCCACCGTGAGGGACCCGGACGTGGGCCGGTCCAGCCCACCGAGGAGGTTCAACAGCGTCGTCTTGCCGCTGGCGGACGGACCGATGAATGAAACGAACGACGCCGCCTCGATCTCGAAGCTCACCTGCTTCAGCGCCTCGACTTTGGCTGCGCCGGTGGAATAGGTCTTGGAGAGGTCTTTCGCGACTATCAGACTCATCACGCCCTCACGTCGATCGGTTACGTAGAAGCGGATCTACGACGCCTCGGCCGTAGCATCGCCAGCCAGCCGTGAAAAGGGCGTTGCGAACTTTGTGAAGGTGGCTTCAGATTGCAGACCCAGATGTAACAGTCCGCGGTCAATCCGACGATCCCCCGGGCCAGCAGGAGCCAGGCTGTAGGCGATCCAGAATCGGCCAGGCACAGGCCGGCTAGGACGCGGTAGGGGTCGTGCGCCGCAAGGGGACCGACCTCGACTGGGCCTACATCGAAGGGTGGGCGCGCGGGTTCGCGAGCGTTCCGGGCCGGGAGGACCTACCAAGCAAGGTGGCTCAACTCCGCGGGGCGGGAGCGTAGCCCCCGGTCGCGACCGCACGCCGAACGTAAACGTCACGTCAGTTTTTGGAATAACAGGACGCGGGCTCAACCGAGCGCCCGTTTCTCATCGCCATTGTGGCTCCATGGCAAAAGTAGTAATAATTCATACTACAAACGAATCGAGGGGCCCCGTGGCCAATGCGGTCAAGAAAACCATCTCGCTGCCTGCTCAACTGGCGCGCGAAGTCGAGGACCTGGCGCGCGCCGAGGGCAAGACCCTGAGCGCCGTGATCCAGGACGCCCTGCGTGCCACGCGGAGTGCTCGCCTGGGAGGCGAGCTTCGTAGCCTCCAGGGCTACTGGAGTCGCCGGGCAAAGGCGAAGGGCATCCTGACGGAGCGGGATCTCCAGCGCTACGTTCGCCGGTGAGGGTTGTGTTCGACTCGAATATCTACGTCTCTGCACTTACCCTTCCGGGCGGTCGAGCCGATGCCGCAATTCAGAAGGTGATTTCGGGCGAGGTCCAGCTTGCCATATCCAAGGCCATTGTCGGTGAGGTCCTGGGCGTGCTGGCCGACAAGTTCGACCGAAACGTGGAGGAACTGGCCCGCGTCGCGGTCTTCCTGGCTGACCTGGCCGAAGTGGTGACTCCCCGGAGCACCGTCGACGTGCTGGCGGATGAACCCGACAACCGAGTTCTGGAATGCGCTCGGGCTGGTCGAGCAGGTGTGATTGTCACGGGCGACCGGCGCATCCTCGCGCTCGGCGAGTTTGAAGGCATCACCATCCTCTCGCTCAGGCAGTTCCTTGAGAGGAGCGGCCCGGCCGAGGGCCCTGATGACGAATGACGCACTCGAGGGCCTGAAACGGAGGGCGAGGGACTCGAACCCCCAAGGGCTTGCGCCCAGCGGTTTTCAAGACCGCCGCCTTACCAGTTAGGTCTAGCCCTCCAGGCGAAGGAAAACTATCACGGAATCGCTCCTGTCGCTCTCGGCCGCGGGGGGGCATGTTAGAGCATGGGCCGAAAGGCGGTCTTCCTGCTGGTCGCGGCGGTGGTGAGCGGAACCGACGCCGGGGCCCAGATCATCGCCCCGGCGGATCGGACCGTAGCCGGGCTGGTGCGTGACTCGATCAGCGACCGCCCGCTGTCCGGTGTCCTGCTGTACTTCGACGGCCGGCCCGATGAGTACCGCTCCGGCTCAGACGGCCGGTTCCGGATCGGGAACGCCGCGCTGCACGACACCGTACTGGTGGTCCGACGCGTCGGATATGTGCCGAGGCGAGTGAGCGTCCCCCCCTCACCCTCCGCTGCCGCCGTCGATGTTGGAACCGTGTTCTTGCGGCCCGTCGCGACGGAATTGGACCGAATCGCGGTCGAGGCCGAGGAAGTCCGGCTGTACCCCCATCTCGCCGATTTCTATCGCCGCAAGCAACAGAAACTCCCCGGGGGCACCTACATCACCCGGGAGGACATCCAGCGATCAGGTGTCCGGCGCACGAGTGAGATGCTCCAGCGCAGCCCGCAGATTCAGCTCGATTGTCCCAACCAGCGGCTGGGGGACGACGCCTGCGTGGCCCGGAACCGGCGCGCCCGCAATAATCCGTTCGTGAATCGGGATCCCGCAGGTGCCGACAAGTGTGAAATGGACGTGTTTATGGATGGTCAGCGCTCGACGCAACGACCGGACGAGGTCCCGCTGTTCTGGATCGCCGGGATCGAAATGTATTCGGGGCCGGCCACGACGCCGTCGGTTTTCGGGAACGGACGCTGTGGGGTGATCGCGATCTGGACGGTGGGCGCCCGCGGGGGATAAAGGCCGCGCGCAGCCCGTTCACCTCTTCTGGTTGGAATTCCCGCCGCGCTTAGTGGTGATGATCACCACGCCATTCGAGGCCCGGGACCCGTACATCGCGCCAGCCGACGCGCCCTTGAGGATCTGCAGGCTCTCGATGTCATTGGGATTGATGCCGTCGATACTGTATACGGTGACACCGTCCACGATGTAGAGCGGGGTGGTGTTGCCGAGTATGGTGGTCATGCCGCGCAGCTGCATGCGAATGGCAGCCCCCGGCGCGTGGCTTTGCGAAATGGTCGCCCCCGTCACCCGGCCGCTCACTGCCTGCTCCATGTTCTGGGCCGGCGTGCGGGTGAGATCTTCGGCGCCGACCCGTGCCACCGTCGTGGCCGCGTTCTTCCGTTCCACGCCGGTGGCCTGTCCGGACACGACCTCGGTCTCTTGCTCGAAGTAATCCCGGGCCAGGCGAATCACCACCACGTCGTCGGTGGGCCTGAGCGAGACCTCCTTGGCCTTGTAACCCTCCGCGCGAATCGACGCAGTAATCTCCCGCACCGGAATGCTGAGCGCGAAGCTGCCGTCCTCGCGGAGCATTGCAGAGATGGCCGTCCCGAGAATGGAGATCGATCCCGGAACGACCGGCTTGCCGGTGGCCGAGTCGACGATGCGACCGACCAGCAATGAGGTTTGCCCGAATAACGGACCGGGAGCGACGGCCATGATGACCGCGAGAACGCGCATGATTCGCATGTGGGGCTGTCCTCCTGAAGACGAGCCAGCGAGCAGCCTTCCCAACTGTAATTGGCGGGTCCCGAGCCAGCGTGTCAATACGCGGAATTGTTCGCGACCTGGACGTGCCATCTTGCGCCGGAGCGTCACCCCCAGAGAGAATGGGGCCATGATCCTCCCGAGGCGCCTCGGCGGGCTGCTGGCCGCACTTATTCCCGTCGCCGCGCAGGCGCAAAACCCTCTCCCCGACAGCGCGCGCGGGGATTCACTCGCCCGCTACACCCTGGCGCCGATCGACGTCACGGTCACCCGTTCCGCGACCGACCTGAGCCGTCTGCCGTTTGCGGTGCACGTCATCACCGGTGACGATATCGGGAAGGGACGGCCTCGCCTCGGGTTGGACGAAGCCCTGGCCGGAGTGCCGGGCGTGCTCGCGACCAGCCGGCAGAACTACGCACTCGACCAGACACTCTCGATACGCGGTTTTGGATCGCGATCGGCGTTCGGGGTACGGGGGCTCAAGATCCTGCTGGACGGCGTCCCGCAGACATTGCCCGATGGCCAGGGGCAGCTCACCAACGTGGACCTGGACGACGTGGAGCGGGCAGAGATCCTCAGGGGGTCGGCCTCCAGCCTGTACGGCAATGCTTCAGGTGGTGTGATCAGCCTCTCGACCGCGGGGGAACGGCCCGCCCGCATCGCACCCACCGTGCGGGTGCTGGGCGGAGCCTACGGCCTGGTCAAGTATCGCGCGGGAATGGGCCTTCCGGTTGGCCGAGGGAGCCTGTCGGTGTCCGGCGTCCGCACTCAAAGCGACGGTTTTCGCGACCACAGCAACGCCGATCTGTGGCAGGGACGCACTCGCCTCGCACTGCCGCTTGGATCTCAAACCCTGATGACGATCCTGGGACAGGTCGCCCACGATCCGACCATCAAGGATCCGGGCGCACTCACCTTCGCCGAGATGGGAACCGATCCCACCCTCGCCAATCCGCTGAGCAAGACGCGTGACGCGGGCAAAGACGTGAGCCAGGAACAGGCTAGCGTCACCCTCGTCCGTCATTTTCCCGGCGGCGCCACGGCGAACGTGACCGGCTTCGGCCTCCGGCGCAAGCTCAAGAATCGCACGACGGCGACGTATATCGAGCTTGGGCGCTGGGCGTATGGAGCGCGAGGGTCGGCCGGGCTGCCGGTGGTATTGGGGTCGCGGACCGCGCTCCTCACTGCGGGTGCCGACGCGCAGTGGCAGCGCGACGACCGCATCAACAAGAACGTGGCTCTGACCGCGCTGACCCGCGACCAGTTGGAACGGGTCGCCGAGCTGGGCCCCTTTTTCCAGGCGTCGTTCGAGGCAATGCCGTTTCTGACACTCTCGGTCGGCGCGCGCTATGACTGGGTGCGGTTCTCGGTGGACGACCGTTTCCTGACCGATGGGGACGACTCGGGAAGCCGTCTGATGTCGGCGCTGTCGGGGAGCGCCGGGATAGCCACCCACGGCCTCAACGCCTTCGCCCCTTATGCAAACGTAAGCACCTCGTTCGAGACACCGACCACGACGGAGCTGGCCAACCGGCCCACCGGACCGGGCGGATTCAATCCCGACCTGGACCCTCAAAAAGCAGTGAACTACGAGGTGGGGTTCCGTGGAGGTGCGGGAGCAGCAGGGGCGCGGCTGGATTACTCGGTGGCGCTCTACCGGGCGGACGTGCGGGGTGAGCTCATTCCGTTTGAGGTGCCGGGCGATCCCGGGCGGCGGTTCTTCCGCAACGCGGGATCGTCACGCCACCAGGGGGTCGAGATCGGGCTGGGTGCGAGACTCCTCGCGGGCCTGTCTCTCCGCGGCGGGTACACCTATTCCCACCATCGATTCGTGGATTATCGCACTGCCACCGCGGTGTTCGATGGCCTCGAGCTGCCCGGGGTGCCGGCTCACTACTTCAAAGGCACCCTGACGGCGCGATTCGGCGAGCATGGTTGGGTATCGCTGGAGCAGGCCGTGTCGTCGTCCTATTTCGTGAACGACGCCAACACGACCCGTAATGCGGGCTGGTCCACGACCGCGATGCGTCCCGGAGTCGCGCTGGATATCCGTGGCTTCACCACGACGTTATTCGGCGGCATCGAGAATCTTTTCAACCAGCGCTACGCGGCATCGGTGCAGGTGAACGCCGCGAACGGCAGATTTTTCGAGCCGTCGCCGGGGAGAAACGGATACATCGGGATAGAGCTCCGGCCAGCGCGGTGAGTAGTGCGTGGTGCGTGGAGGCTGACGGTGCCATACCGCGCACCACGCACCATTCAGTTTGTCTGCCTCCTCCCGTAGCTCGTATTCACGAGAATCCGTTTGGCGATGTCCTCTGCCTTGGCACGGGTTGCCACCAGCGTTGAGTCGGGCCTGGCAGTCCGTTTGGTGGAGTCGTTGAGCTGGGCCTTGGCGATTTCGCCCCAGGCGGCATACATCAGCCAGTAGAGCGAGAGAATGCCCTCGGAGGGAACGTCGACCCATCCCTGCGGCCGCGCCCGCGCCGCCGATTCCGGATGGTATACCTCGAACAGGAGCGTTTGCGTCCGGGGTAGCTCCACCCACCCCATGCCTCCGATGAAGGCGTTGGTATCACTGGGGACCACGCTGTCGGGCAGCAGTTTGCGCGCGAGACCCTGGCCCAGCAGGTAGGGCGTCAGCCCCATCCGGTCGGGATAGTTGCCGGTGGTGCGCGAGAAATATACCGGTCGATTGCCCAGATTGTCCTTGATGAGCTGGAGGGCGGCCAGGTCGGTTCGCTCGAGGATCCCGGCATCGAGGATCGCCCGCACCTTGCCCACCTGAAGAACCGATCGTTGAGCGAGCTGGTATCCGGGCGGCAGCGCGTCGATCTCCGCGAACGTCAGTGACAGCGCGGGCGCCTTGGGCTGCGGCCAGGACCGGCCGCGGTATGGCAGGGTGGCATGTACCGAGTCGAACGGATATGCCGGCCGGCGCTTCAATTGGCGCAGATGCCAATCCGTATTCATGAGCGATTGGTTGGCGAGCAGGACGTCTCGGCGGACGCCCTCAACTTCCTGGGCATACCAGAGCGGGAAGGTGTCGTTATCGCCCGCCGTGATGAGCACCCCGTACGGCTCGATGGATTCGAGGAGATCCACCGCGAAGTCGCGGGGCAGCATCTCGTGGGCGCGTGAGGCGGTCTGCCGGTTGCCGGCCAACGGGAGGGCCGCCACGGCGAGAAGGGGGAGCGCAGCCTGCCAGCTCGCCGCGGCGTCCAGGCGCTCGGCGAAGAACCTGGCTACCGATTCCATCAGTACCGAGAGCCCAAGCGCCACCCAGATGCCCCAGATCAGGAAGGAGGCGATGAAGAAATAATCCCGCTCGCGGACTTCCCGGGGCACGTTCTGCTGCTCGGGGTACATCGAAAAGCCGTACTTGAAGTTCAGATAGAAGACGAGAATGACGCTGATGGTCAGCACCAGGCTGGTCATCGCGTAGGCGCCGCGCCGATCGCGCAGCCACTGCCGCCAGCCGCCCAGCAACCCGATGCCAAGAAAAAGGACCGCCAGGATCTGGCGCGCGCGGTTGGACCAGTCGTGCCCGAATTGCCAGCTGAAGTACTGCCAATAATTGGCGAGCTGGGCGGTGAATGGCGCCTGCCGGTCGGTCAGGGGCGGCTTGGCATATTGCTCGCGATTCAGCACCGATTTCAGCGCGGCCCACGTCGTCGGCTCTCCTTCGTTGATCGCCGGGAAATGCGCGGCGCGAATCGGCAGGAACAGCCACACGCTGACCCCGACCACGACCACCAGGGCGATGCCCGCCAGGACCTGCCAGCGCACCAGCGCGGTCGCGTCGGTGAAGAGTACGTACACGATCACGGCCGGAATCACCAGCAGGCCCATGAGATGATTGGTAGCGGTGAGCGCCAGGAGAAAGGCGATGAGCCACAGCCAGCGGTCGCGATGCGGCCCGGGCGCGTCGTCGCCCCAGTGAACCGCGATCCACAGCACCAGGGCCACCGAGAAGAGACTCAGCGTATAGACCTTCTCGTTCACCACGGACTGGTTCCACACGGTGAACGATGTCGCGCCGACGATGATCCCGGCGGCGGCCGTCGCCAGGCGCGCCCAGCGGGGAGCGGTCATGGCATCCCGGAGGAAGCGGTCGGCCACGAGGAACAGGAGGCCGGAGGCCAGCGCGCTGGTGACCGCGGCGAAGAGATTCAACCGCAAGGCATACGAGCTCGCGAGCGGCAGCAGGGCCCAGACGTGGGCCATCAGCACGAACAGCGGATTGCCGGGCGGATGGGGGATGCCGAGCACCTTCGCCGCCGCCATGTATTCGGAGGTGTCCCAGAATTGGGTACTGGGCGCGATGGTGACGACGTAGAGCACCAGGATCGCGACGCTGAGCAGGCCGGCCCAGAGGTAGGGCGGGCGCTCGGGGGGACCTTGACGGGGCGAGGTCATGAGCCGGGCGGCATAACGGCACGACGGCAGGACGGCACGGATGCCGTTGTGCCGTGGGGAGGGGCCGGGTGATGAGGGGATGCCGTTGTGCCGTTACGCATGGTGTTCCTTCTCTAGTGTCGAAACTGTCTCCGCCCCGTGAGCACCATGGCGATCCCGGCCTGGTCCGCGGCGGCGATCACCTCCCCGTCACGTACCGAGCCACCCGGTTGGATGATGGCGCGAATGCCGGCGCGGGCCGCTTCCTCCACGCCGTCGGGGAACGGAAAGAAGGCATCGGAGGCCAGAACGGCCCCGGAGGTGTCGTGACCTGCGGCCCGGGCCTTATGCACGGCCAGGAAGGAGGCGTCCACCCGGCTCATCTGTCCCGCACCGATGCCGATCGCGGCCTCGTTCCTGGCGATCAGAATGGCGTTGGATTTGACACTGGCGACCGCGGGCCAGGCGAACAGGAGATCGCGCCACTGGTCTTCGGTGGGTGAGCTGCTGCCGGCCACTTTCCATCCGGAATTGTCGGGCGAGTAGACGAAGCGGTCCTGCACCAGAAATCCGCCACGGATCCGCTTGACGTCGAGCGCGGGAAGGCCGGGATCCAGTGGGAACTCCACGATGCGGAGGTTCTTGCGCTGCTTGAGCAGGGTGAGTGCCTCATCGTGATAACGGGGTGCCACGATCACTTCGACAAAGAGATCGCCGATGGCCCGCGCCACGGCGGCGTCGACCAGGGTGTTCAAGGCGATGACCCCGCCGAAGGCCGAGAGCGGGTCGGTCGCCAGGGCCCGCCGGAACGCGACTTCGGCGGTGGGACCCAGTGCAATGCCGCAGGGCGTGGTGTGCTTGATGATCGCGCACGCCGGCTCGTTGGTCCATGCCGCGACCGCGTTGGCGGCGCCTTCGATGTCCATCAGGTTGTTGAACGAGAGCTCCTTGCCGTGATGCTGCACCAGGTCGGAGACGCCGCGTTTCTCGCCGGGCACGGCGTAGAGCGCGGCCCGCTGATACGGGTTTTCGCCGTAGCGCAGTGTCTGGATACGGTCGAGGGCGAAACCGAGAAAGCGGGGCAGGCTATCCTTGTCGGGCGCGCTGAGATAGGCGGCGATGGCCGAGTCGTAGGCGCTGGTGTGGGCGAAGACCTTGGCCGCCAGTTCGCGCCGGAGCTCATCGGGGACGGTCCCCGAGCGCAGCGCCTGGAGGATGCGTCCGTAATCGGTGGGATCCACGACGACCAGCACGGCGGCGTGGTTCTTGGCGGCGGAGCGCAACATGGCGGGCCCGCCGATATCGATTTGCTCGATGGCATCCTCGAACTTGACCCGCGGGCTGGCGATCGCCTCCCGGAAGGGATAGAGATTGACGGCGACCAGGTCGATCGGCGCAAACCCCTGCGCCCGGAGCGCCAGCATGTGTTCCGGACTGTCGCGGCGCGCCAGCAGGCCGCCGTGGACGGCCGGATGGAGGGTCTTCAAGCGGCCGTCCATCATTTCCGGAAACCCGGTGATCGCTTCCACCGGTGTCACGGCCACGCCTTCCTGCGTCAACGCCTTCGCGGTACCGCCGGTGGAGATGATTTCCCATCCCAGCTCGATGAGGCCGCGGGCCAGCTCGGGAGCGCCACGTTTATCCGAAACCGAAATCAAAGCGCGAGGCACGACACTCCTCTAAAGACGGGAAGAGGGAATTAGGGAAGAGGGAATAGTAAGTCATTGTTCGGCGGGAACGATGTCGACTGTGTCGCCATTGAAATGCGCACCGCGGGCCACCATTCGCACGACCCGTCCTGCCCGCGCGGCAGCCAGCACGACTGCGGGCAGGAGTTGGTGCTCCACCGTGAGTATCCGCGCCGCCAGGGATTCCGGAGTGTCGTCCGGCAGTACCGGCACCGGCCACTGAGCGATGATCGGCCCGCGGTCGTACTCGGGAGTCACCAGGTGGATCGACGCGCCCGACACGGTGGCGCCGGACGCGAGCACCGCTTCATGCACCTGCCGGCCGTACATGCCCGGACCGCCGAACGCGGGAAGCAGTGCCGGATGAATGTTGATCATCCGCCCAGCGAACGCGGCCACGGTCTGGTCGGGCACCAGCTTGAGATAGCCAGCCAGCACCACCAGATCGACGCCCGCGTTGGTCAGAACGCCCGTCACGGAAGCGGCGTCGGCGCAGTCTTCGATGATCTGCGTCGGGATGCCCGCCGTACGGGCACGCGGCAGCGCGCCGGCCCGCGGGTTGTTGGTCGCGACCAGCACGACGCGCGCCGGGGCCTCGCCCACGCAATGGTCGAGGAGGGCCTGAAGGTTGGTGCCGCCGCCCGATGCGAGAACCCCGACCCGGTAGGTCCGGTCAGCCACCGCGCGCCGCCTGCACGGCTGCTGCAACCGGACCAAAATCGTCGTCCGACAGCGTGCGCACGTCGAAGACCACTTTTCCTTCCGTAATGCGCGCGATGATCGGGGGGGCATGGCGTCGCAGTGCCTCCAGCATCGCCTCGCACGAGGTTGCCGCGACCGCCACCAGCGTGGTGGCAAGGTGGGCTTCGGGAAAGGCGCCGCCGCCGACCTCGGATTCGCCGGCCGTCACGGTGGCGCCGCCGATTTTTCGCGCCAGCCGCCGCGCCCGCCGCGCGAGATCGGCCGGCGAGGCGGTGAGCATTCGCAGGACCGGAATCTCGGTTATCGCCACACCGGGATCTCGGTAGAGCGCGAGGGTCACCTCGAGGGCTGCCACCGTGCTCTTGTCCGGCCGCAGCGCCCGGGCCAGGGGGTCGGAAGCGATCCGGGAGAGCAACGCCCCGGGACCGACGATGATGCCGGCCTGCGGCCCACCGAGGAGCTTGTCACCGGAGAAAACCACCACGGCACCGGACGCGACGCTGCCTCGCACCAGCGGCTCGCCGGTGAGGCCGTGGGAAGCGAGGTCGATGAGCAATCCGCTGCCGATGTCGTGGATCACCGGAGTTCCCTGCGGCCGGCAGAGCGAGACCAGCTCGTCGACGCCGACCTCGCTGGTGAATCCGGTGATCCGGAAGTTGGAACGGTGCACCTTGAGGACGCACCGGGTTCGCGGGCTCAGGGCATTCTGGTAGTCCGCGGCCCGGACCCGATTCGTCGTTCCGACTTCGACCAGACGCGTGCCGCTCTTGGCGAGAATCTCCGGGATCCGGAATCCGCCGCCGATTTCGACCAGCTCACTGCGGGAGACGATGGTTTCACCATCCGCCGCGAGGGCCGAGAGCGCGAGGAACAGCGCCGCCGCGGCGTTGGTGGCCACGAACGCATCTTCCGCCCCGGTCAACTCGCGCAGCAGCCGGCGGGTGTGATCCTGTCGGGAGCCGCGGCGCCCTTCGTCCAACTCGTACTCGAGCGCCACATATCCCGCCGCATCGGCCAAGGCCTGCCGCGCCGCATCCGCCAGCGGCGCGCGGCCGAGGTTGGTATGAAGGACTACCCCAGTCGCATTGATCACCGGTGTCAGTGAGCGCCGGTAGCCCTCGGTCACCCGGCGTTCAACCGCGCCGAGCCACCCTTCCGCCGGTTCACCTCCGGCATACTTGCGCGCCGCATCCAGCGTTTCCCGGATGGCTCGAACCAGCACCGCGTGCGGGGTGCGGCCGGACAGGCCGGTGCGCTCGGCTTCCGACAGCAGCGCGTTCACCGGGGGCAACGAGCGGCGCCGGTCGTTCATCGGGCCTTCCTGGTGGTGTCGGCGGCCACGGGAGGTACCAGCACCGAGGTGGACTCGCCGATCGCGCCGGTGGGGTTCATCACCCGCGCCCGGACGACGTAGCGGGTTTTGGGCTGCAACGGCGTACTCATGCGTACCACGAGCGTCGCACTGAGCTTCGGACGTTCGCGCAGCAACCGGAGGAGTATGCTGTCTTGAGGAGCCGGCGCACTCGGCGTTCCCGGTGCCACCCCCGGCGGCAGTGCCGGGGCCGCCGGACGCGGCGTGACCGGAGGGGGGGGGCGGGGTGGTTGAGGCTGGCCCGGCCGGGCCGGAACCACCGCAGCGCTGTCCGGCTTGGCGGCTGCCTTCCGCTCGGTGGCCTGCAACGAATCGTATGCCGCCTGCCCCAGGACGCGCTCGACCGGCACCGGTGTCGAGTCCGGCAGCTGAGCGACGACGATATCACCGGGCTCGGCCGGCTGGGGGCGGAGGGCTTGATTGAATTCGATCCGGATCGTCAGGCTGTCGACCCGGGTCAGCGTGCGGATCCGGGGCCCGACCGAATCGTGGGTAAAGGCCCAGAACGTATACTGCGCGCTGGAATCGAGCGTGACGATGGTCGAGTCGAAGGGCTCGCGATAATCGTGGCGGCGATTGGTGTTGCGGTCGACCGTCGCAAACACGACGTAGCGTCCCGGCGGAACGGCGGCCATCGTGAAGGTGCCGGCCGAATCGGTGAGATCCCAATACACCAGCGAATCGGGAAGGCCGACTGCCTCGATCAGGGCGCGGGGCGCGGCACTGCCCACTTCCCAGTCAATGACCCGGCCGCGAAGCGTGGTGGCTGGTATCTCTGCGCCGGCCGAGAAAATCACCGTCTTTCCGGTGGGCATCTTGTTATTGCGCAGGTCGATGATCCCGGGAAGCAGGGTGACCCGGTAGGGAACACCGGTCCGCCAGCCTTCCCGTGGCTTGACGGCGATCGCATCCCGGCGCCACGAGACGTCGAGCACCCGGGGGCGGGGCGACACCAGGACCATCTGGTCCAGCGCCGCTCCCGGCCGTTCGGAAACCACCTCGCTGAACCGGAAGAGCACCGGAGTTTTCAGCCCGGGCACTACCACACCAGAATCCGGAGTGACGCTCACCAGCGATGGGGGAGTCAGATCGGGGGGGCCGCCGGGAGGCTCCTGGATCGTGGCGCAGGCGCCGAGGAGGAAGGCCAGGGCGGTCCAGGAAGCGGTGAGCGCGGAACGCGGAGTGCGGAGCGCGGAGCGGACGGGCAGGCCATGAAGGCAGTGGAAGGATTGGCGGCTGACCGGATAGTTCCGCGCTCCGCGCTCCGCGTTCCGCGCTCGACTCACGTACATCCCAGCACGCGGAGCTTTCCCGCCAGTGTCTCCCTCTGCTCGCGCCATGATTTTTCCTTGGCACGCACACGCTCGACCACGGCTGCCGGAGCGCGGTTGATGAAGTTCTCATTGGCCAGCGTCGCGGTCAGGTTGCCGAGCTGCTGGTCCAAGCGCGCCAGCTCCTCACCGAGGCGGGCACACTCCTTTTTCACGTCGATCGCGTCGCCCAACGGAACGAACACGCTCGAGCCGTCGGGCAGGACCTGGTGGGCGCCGATGCCGTCGGCGCCGGCCTGCATGGACAACCTGCCGATCTTGGCCAGCCGCTCGATGGTGTGCTGCTCCGCATTGAACGCTTCCAGCGCGGCGGTGCTGGCAGGCTCTACCACGGCGCGAATCGAGCGTCCGGGCTCGACCCCGTACTCGGAGCGAACCGTACGCACCGCCGTCACCAGCGCCTGCACCCGGGCGAACCGGTCTTCGGCTTCGGCATCCAGCAGCCGGGCGTCGGCCTCGGGCCATGACGAAAGTGCCAGCAGCGTCGTTTCCGAATTGGGCCGCCGGGGCAGGTTTTGCCAGAGCTCTTCGGTGACGAACGGCATGAATGGATGCAGGAGGCGAAGCGAAGTCTCCAGGGCGTACGCCAGCACCGCCCGCGCGATTGCGCCGCCTTCGCTCGACCCGTACAGGCGCGGCTTGGCCTGTTCCAGATACCAGTCGGCGAGGTCGTGCCAGATAAACTGATAGATCGCGTTCGCCGAATCGCTCACCCGGAACCGCTCGAGCGCTTCGGTCGCGGCCGCGATGGTCCGCTGTGAGCGCGAAAGAATCCACCGGTCCGCCAACTCGAAGTGTGCGGCGTCCAGGTCGGTAGGATGGGGTAGCGCGTCGTCGGGCAGGTTGGCCAGCGCGAAACGGCCCGCATTCCACAGTTTGTTGGCAAAATTCCGGCCCGGCGCGAAGCTGGTTTCCAGGTCCGCCGGATCGAGGACGATGTCGGTGCCGATCGGCGCGGCGGCGAGGGCCGTGAACCGCAGGGCGTCGGCGCCGAAGCGGCGGATGACCTCGAGCGGGTCGATTCCGTTGCCTGCCGACTTGGACATCTTGCGGTGCTGCTGGTCCCGCACGATACCGTTGAGGACCACGGTCTCGAACGGTCGCTCGCCCATGAAGTGGTAGCCCAGCATGACCATGCGGGCCACCCAGAAGAAGATGATGTCGGGTGCGGTGACCAGGGTGTGGCCGGGGTAAAACCGATCCAGATCGGCCGTTTTTTCCGGCCACCCCAACGTCGCGAACGGCCACAGCCCCGACGAAAACCAGGTGTCGAGCACATCCTCGTCCTGCCGGGCCGGCTTGCCGCAGGTGGGGCAGGTGGTGAGGTCGGTTTCCGACACGGTGATGTGCCCCTCGTCGCAGTACCACGCCGGAATGCGGTGCCCGAACCAGATCTGCCGCGAAATATTCCAGTCGCGGATTTCCGAGAGCCAATTCTCGTAGACCGCGCCCCAACGGTCCGGCACGAAGCGGATACGGCCGCGGCGGTATTCGTCCAGCGCTTTGTCCGCCAGCGGTTTCATTTTGACGAACCACTGGTCGGAGAGCCGCGGCTCTACCACGGTCCCGCAGCGGTAACAGTGCCGGATCGCATGGCGATGCGGCTCGACCTTCACCAAAAGCTCCTGGGCCTCGAGCAGCTCGACGATCTTTTTCCGCGCGGCGAAGCGGTCCAGCCCGCGGAGCTCCGCGGGGACGCGCTCGACATCGGCCATCCGCGCGTCTTCCGTCATGATCACGGGCGGGTCGGCATTAGGGAGCGAGCGCGCAATCTCGAAGTCTTTCGCATCGTGTGCCGGCGTCACCTTGAGCATGCCGGTGCCGAAATCCTTCTCCACTAATTCACTGGTCTCGACGGGAATCACGGTGCCGGAGAGCGGGATTTGAACCATCTGCCCGCGCATTCCGGAATAGCGCTCGTCAGCCGGATGGTAGACCACTGCGACGTCGCCGAACATTGTCTCCGGCCGCGTAGTGGCCACCACCACGCCTTCCTTATCCTGCGCGCTGTCCACTCGGGCATAGCGGATGTGATAGAGCTTGCCGTCGGTTTCCTCGAACTCGGCTTCTTCATCGGAAAGCGAGGTGAGGTCGCGCGGGCACCAGTGGATCACCCGGTGTCCCCGGTAGATCAGTTGTTGCTGGTACAGCGAAACAAACGCGTGGCGGACGGCCTTGGAATAGTCGGCATCCATGGTGAACCGCGTCCGGGTCCAGTCACAGGAAGCGCCGAGCCCCTTGAGCTGTTCCAGGATGATCCCGCCCTTTTCCTTCTGATAAGCGTGCACCCGCTGGAGAAACGCCTCGCGCCCGATGGCCTGCCTGGTGGTTCCCTCCTTCTTCAGCTGGCGCTCGACCATGTTGTGGGTGGCGATGGCGGCGTGATCGGTCCCGGGAAGCCAAAGCGTCTCGCGGCCCCGCATGCGCTCGAAGCGAATGAAGACGTCCTGCAACGAATTGTTGAGCCCGTGGCCCATGTGCAGGATGTCGGTCACGTTCGGCGGCGGGATGACAATGACGTACGGCTCGGCCGGCGAGGACGGATCGGCGGTGAACACGCCGGCGTCCTCCCAACGGGCATAGATCGCCGACTCGACGGCGGAGGGATCGTATTGGGGTGCGAGAGTGGTTCGCGTCATGACTAAAGGTCGGTAAGGGACGGTGAGAGTCGGTAAAGGACGGTAAGGGTGATCGCCATGTCCCCTTACCGACTCTTACCGACCCTTACCGTCCCTTACCGTCTCTTCCTCCTTAGCTGCGCGTTGGTGGCGCGGTGTGTCCGGGCGGGATGTCCCGACCCTGAACCAGAATGCGATTCACGACGAGATCGGGTCCCGCCACCTGCGCCGCCGCGTCGCCCGCGACCTGCCGGGTGCGCTCATCGGGAGCGATCCCGGTCAGCTCGACCAGTCCGCCATCCAGCGCGCGCGCCGAGAGATTGAGCCGGCGGGTGGCGGCGGTGGTCTTGAAGGCGCGGAGCACTTTCCGCTCGACCTGCGCCGGATCCAGTGGCTCGCTGGTTCGTTTGCCGCCGAGAATGCGCCGTACGCGCTCGGGATGGACATCCCCCAGCCACTCGCCGAGGACGAGCCCGGCCAGCAGTCCCGCGCTGAAACCGGCGGCTGTCGCGATGGAGATCCCGAGCGTGCTCTCGCGTTCGCGTCGAGGATTGAGCCGATCACTGTAGCGTGACAGGGGACCTCCCGTAGACACCGTGACTTCGTCGTTACTAGAATTACGTGAATTATAAGGAGTTGCGGGAGCATACACAGGGTGCGCGGTGCGAGGTTCGCGGCCTGCCCTGAGCGCAGTCGAAGGGTGCGCGGACCCATCTTGTGAAGCGCCGTCACCGCCGCAGGCAGCGACGGCGCGCACCTCGCACCGCGCACCGTTACGAGGAGTTACGCAAGGCGCCGATGTCAGCAACCATCCGCATCACCCTTCCCGACGGCAGCGTCAAGGAAGTTCCTGCCGGTATCACCACCGGGGAAATTGCCCAGCAAATCGGTCCGAGATTGGCGCAGGCTGCGGTTGCGGCCAAGGTGGACGGCGCCATCTGGGACCTGAATCGTCCCATTCAGAAGGACGCGAGGGTCGAGATCCTCACGGAAACCAGCGGTGCCGATGCGTTGTACGTGCTGCGGCATTCGTCCGCGCACGTGCTCGCCACGGCGGTGCGCCAGCTGTTTCCGGAAGCAAGAATCGGGTTCGGGCCGCCGATCGACGACGGTTTCTACTATGACTTCGAGGTCCCGCGGCCGTTCACGCCCGACGATCTTGAGCGGATCGAAGCCGCCATGCGGGATGTGGTGAAGGCGGACCAGCGCTTCGGCCGGGAGGAAGTCAGCCGGGACGACGCGCGACGTCGCTTCCGGGATGACCCGTTGAAGATCGAGCGGCTGGAGGAGCTGGGGGACGAAGAGACGATCTCGGTCTACACCAACGGGCCGTTTTTCGACCTCTGCCGGGGCCCCCACGTGCCGAGCACCGGTCGCATCAAGCATTTCAAGCTGCTGCATGCGGCCGGCGCCTACTGGCGGGGTGATTCCCGCCGGCAGATGCTGCAACGGATCTACGGCACCGCCTGGTTCAAGAAGGACGATCTCGAGCAATATCTCCGGCGGCTGGAAGAAGCGGCCAAACGCGACCACCGGATGCTGGGCAAGCAGCTCGATCTCTTCAGCATCCAGGAAGACGTCGGCCCGGGCCTGATCCTGTGGCATCCGCGCGGCGCGGTGATCCAGTTCCAGCTCCGCCGCCTGATCGAGGACGAGGTGATCAAGCGGGGGTACGACTTGGTCTACACGCCCAACATCACGCGAGAAGAGCTGTTCAAGCGCTCCGGCCATCTTCCCCTGTACGAGGCCAATCAGTTCCCGCCGATGGCCGCGGGTGCGGGCGAGGCGGAAGAGGTGCGCTACCGGGCGAAGCCGATGAATTGCCCGTTCCACATCCTGATTTACGCGTCGCGCCAGCGCTCCTACCGCGACTTGCCCATCCGGCTTGCGGAAGTGGCCAACGTGTACCGGAACGAGCTTTCCGGCACGTTGCACGGGTTACTGCGGGTCCGCGGCCTTTCCATGGATGACGCGCACATTTTCTGCCGGGAAGACCAGATCGAGGAAGAGATCTTCCAGATGCTGGATCTCACCGATTTCGTTCTGCGCCAGGTGTTCTCCTTCGAGTACCGGCTCGACCTCGCCACCCGGCCCGAGAAGAAGATCGGCGACGACGCCCAGTGGGAGTTCGCGGAGAAGGCGCTGAAGGCCGCCCTCGACCGGCGGGGGCTGACCTACGGCATGGACCAGGGCGGCGGGGCCTTCTATGGCCCCAAGATCGACGTCAAGATCCGCGACGCGATCGGCCGGGAGTGGCAGGGCACCACGATCCAACTCGACTATCAGCTCCCCGAGCGGTTCCAGCTCGAGTACATCGGATCGGACAACAAGCCTCATCGTCCGGCGATGATGCACCGGGCGATCTATGGAACGCTGGAACGGTTCGTCGGGTTGTTGATTGAGCAGTTCGCCGGTGCGTTTCCGCTGTGGTTGGCACCCGAGCAGGTGCGGGTGCTGTCGATCACCGATGCCCAGGGGCCCGCGGCGAAGGCGATTCACGAGCGGCTCCGCGCGGCGGGAGTCCGGTCACACATGGATGAGCGTAATGAGACATTGAATTATCGGATCCGCGACGCCGAGCTGCAGAAGGTGCCCTACATGGCCGTTGTGGGTCAGCGCGAGGTGGATCAGGGTACCGTGGCGGTGCGGACCCGCGGCGCCGGCAACAAGCAGGAAATCATCTCGGTGGATGCGTTCCTGGAGCGTCTCAAGCGCGAAATCGCCAGTCGTTCATTGGAATTGGGGAAAACTCCCTAGATCCTTCGCTCGCTACGCTCGCTCAGGATGACAGCGTGCGTCGGGCTGGTTGAGAGAGGCAAACAGATATGAGTAAGAATGGAGACCGCACTCCGGTAATTGTGTCCGCGACGCGGACGCCGATAGGGAAATACCTCGGCGGGCTCTCGAGTCTGCGGGCTCCGCAGCTCGGCGCGATCGCCGTGCGCGAAGCGGTCAAGCGAGCCGGCATCGATGCCGCCGCGGTGGAAGAGGTCATTCTCGGCAACGTGGTACAGGGCGGAGAAGGGCAGGCACCCGCGCGGCAGGCGGCGATCGGCGCCGGTTTGCCCGGCACCATCCCCGCGCTCACCATCAACAAGGTCTGCGGGTCCGGGCTCAAGGCCGTCATGCTCGCGGCGCAGGCGATCAAGGCGGGTGATGCGCAGTGCCTCGTGGCCGGTGGCATGGAGTCGATGTCCACCGCACCGCATTACCTGTTCGGGCTTCGCAATGGCGTGAAATTCGGCAATCAGGAGGTGCTGGACGGCACCATCCATGATGGCCTCTGGTGCTCCTTCGGCGACTGTCACATGGGGAGCTATGCCGAGTACACCGCGCAGAAGGCGGGCGTGAGCCGCGCCGAGCAGGACCGCTTCGCGCTGGAGAGTCACCAGAAGGCGGTTGCCGCCATGGAGTGCTGCTCCTTCGCGGCTGAGATCGTCCCGGTGGAGATCCCGTCAAAAAAGGGCACGGTGGTGGTCGACAAGGACGAAAGTCCCCGCCAGGACACCTCGCTGGAAGCGCTGGGCGGCCTCAAGCCCGCGTTCCAGAGCGGCGGCACCGTAACCGCGGGGAACGCCCCGGGCCTGAACGACGGCGCGAGCGCGCTGGTGGTCACGTCCGAGTCGTTCGCGCGGGCGCACGGGCTGCCCATCGTGGCCCGCATCACGGCCTACGCCACTGGCGGCGGGGAGCCCAAAGATGTCTTTTTCGCTCCGATCGTCGCGGTGCAAAGCCTGCTGAAAAAGGCCGGGACCAGGATCGGAGACTACGACCTGATCGAAGCCAACGAGGCGTTCGCGGTCCAGGCCCTCGCCGACGGAAAGGCGCTGGGGTGGGACTGGAGCCGCGTGAATGTGAACGGAGGGGCGGTGGCGCTGGGGCATCCGATCGGCGCATCGGGCGCGCGGGTGCTGACGACCCTGCTGTACGCGATGAAGGCGCGAGATGCCAAGCGGGGGCTGGCGACGCTGTGCCTCGGGGGCGGAAACGCGGTGGCCTTAAGCGTGGAGACTCTATGACCTCACCCCTCGCCCC
>JACQVB010000199.1 GCA_016209985.1 Gemmatimonadota bacterium
CCCTTACGCCGCCTGGATGCTCTCCCGCGGCAACGGCGCATAAGCCCTCGGGGCTGGCCGCTCAACGTACAACCGGTGCCAGGTCGAGAAGCAAAGCAGCTCCCACAGGATCCGCTCGTGGTTGTGCCGGCGGTCAAAGTGCTCGGCCAGGAGCCGCTCAACCGCCCGCGAATCGAAATACCCGAGCCGGTCGATCCGCGCTGCCGACAGCTCGTCTTCCAGCATGGGTCGCAGCTCGCCGCGCAGCCAGGAAGCGGTCGGCCCCACGAACCCGCGTTTCGGCGCGCGGAGGTGCTCGCGCGATAGCCGGCTGCGGAGTGCCCGGCGCAGGAGCAGTTTCTTCATGCACCAGCGCACCTTGGTCCGATCCGCTAACGGGAATATGCGATCCACCAGCTCATGATCGACCAGGGGCACCCGGATCTCGAGCGAATGAGCCATGGAAATGCGATCGCTGAGTGCCAGCACGTCGTCGACCAGAAAGGTCTTGTAATCCAGGTAGAGTGCCCCGGCGAGGCCGTCCCGCGATCCCCCGCGAAGGAACAGGTTTCGCAGTCGCGCACTCGCGGCCTCGCCGCCGATGGTTTCCCTGAGCGGCGCCGCGTAGAGCGAGCGGCGGGTATCGTTCTGTACCCGGCCGATGTAGGAGAGAAAGCGCTCGGCAAACTCGGCCTCGCCGGTTCGCAGGAACCGCTTGGCGCGGTCTACCGCCAACCCGCCCCCCTCCGGCTCGTGCAGCGCGTCTGCCGCCGCCGCCGCCGCTCGCCGGATCGGCGCCGGAACCCGGCTGTATGCCTGTCCCAGCAGCACGCCGATGTGACGCCAGTAGCCGGCAAACAGCTCGTCCCCGCCGATTCCGGTCAATGCAACCTTGTAGCTGCTTCCCACTGCCTGCGACAGCGCCCACGTTGGAATGGCCGAGTCGTCCGCATGCGGCTCGTCCAGCGCGAGGACGATGTCCTCGAAGATCGACTTCACGTCGGGGTTGATGTCGACCACCGTCAGTTTCGCGCCGTAGCGCGCCGCGAAACTCGCGGCCAGGGCGGTCTCATCGCTACCCGAGGCACCGGATCCGACGTAGCGGGCGGTGAACGCGTGCGGGTGGTCTCCGTGCATCGTCATGCTGGCGACGACGGCCGATGAATCGAGTCCCCCCGAGAGAAATGCCGCCACCGGCACGTCGCTCACCAGGTGAGCCGCAACCGATTCGTCCAACCAGGCGAGCACCCGTTCCTCGATGTCCTTCGGGGTCGCCGTACGGTCCTCCGGCAGATCCCAATACCGCGCCACGGTCACCTCCCCGCTCGCGGTCCACAGCAGGGAATGGCCGACATCGAGTTTTCTCACTCCCTTGAACGGTGTCGCGGGAGCGGGGATGTAGCCCAGCTGCAGGAACATGTCGAAGGCGTTCCAGTCGAGCTCGCTTCCCGCGATCCCTGCCGCGTGCAGTGCCTTGAGCTCCGAAGCGAAGGCGATTCCCCAGCTCGCGCGCGCTACGTAGAGCGGCTTGATCCCGAAGCGGTCCCTCGCCAGGAACAGCGTTCCCGCCTGGCTGTCCCAGATGGCGAAGGCGAACATCCCCCGGAGCCGGCGAACACACGCCGGTCCCTCCTCCTCGTAGAGATGGAGAATGGTTTCGGTGTCGCCTTCCGTGCTGAACCCGTGCCCCCGGCCAATCAGCTCCCGGCGAAGCTCGCGATAATTGTAGATCTCGCCGTTGAAGACGATCGCCTTGGTGCGGTCCTCGTTGAAAATCGGCTGATGGCTGCCGGACAGGTCGATGATGCTGAGCCGTTGCATGCCCAGCCCGACCGGACCTTCGACATGCACCCCCCGGTCATCCGGCCCCCGGTGGCGCATTGCCGCGCACATGTGCTCCACGACTTCTCGAGATACCGGGCCCACGTGAGCCCGGTGAGCGATCCCCGCAATTCCGCACATTCAATTCATCTCCAGTCCATGCCACCGGCGACCCTGCTGGCGGTTAGCCATTCGCGATAGTCGTGCCGTGCCGTTGTGCCGTCATGCTGTCGTACCGTCATGCGGCATGCCGCCATTCGGTGTCGCCGGAGCCCCGTCTCAGACCGGGACGCTCGACAATTGTGGCGCCGATGCAGCAACTTCCGGCGCCGGTCTCCGGGGTGCTCCCACGATCTCTTCCAGCGCGCCGAACAGGAGGTTGGCCTGGGTCCGGCGGCTCAGGCGGTCGTCGGCTGCGAGCCGGGTCGGGCCCTCACCCCGTAGGTGCTGCAGGTAGCGCTGGTGGAGGACTTGGTAGAGTCCCTCGAGATCTCCCGGCCGCACCACGTCGGCCGCGGTCTCTTGCAGCATCAGCTCGGTGGCGCTGCCGCGCTCGGCAAAGGCCAGCACCCACGCGTCGAATCGAGCGTAGTCGAAGAGCTTGGCCGGGATCGCGAGGTCGCTGTCCTGAGGCAGGACGACCAGCATCTTGGCGCGGGCCAGGAACTCGAGTGCCTCGGCGCGCGAAGCCGCGGGACGGAGTCGCACCAACTCGGCGACTCCGGCTTCCCGGGCCATCTGGTCGAGTGGCACACCATCGAAGGTCTTCACGTTTCCCATGAACTCCATTTGAAAATCGGCCGGCGTGAGATCGAGCTCCCTCGCCAGCCGGGCCGCTCCCTGAAAGAGCCAGCGCGGATCGCGGTCCAGGTAGATCGACCCGGCGTACGCCACCGTGAACGTGCGGCCCGGTGGTGAAGGCGGCATCCGATCGTCATCGAATCCGTTGGGCACAGCGATGATGCGGTTGCGGGCCGACGGATACGCCCGGCACATGGCGTTCCGTAACCCCGGGGTATTCGCCACGACCAGAGCCGCCTGCTTGACCGCGCGCCGCTCACCCTGCGTCGACAGGAGCAGCCGTAGCGGGCTCGCGATCGCCTCCGGCAGCCGCTGAACCAGGCTCCAGGGATCGCGCAGGTCGACGACCAGCGGAAGGCCCGTCTGCCGGGAAATGCGGACCCCGGCTTCGTGCGCCGGATGCGGCGGGCCGCAAGTGATAACCGCACGGTGGCGTTGAGGATCGAGAATCTTGAGAGCGAGGCGCGCGGCATCGCGTGCCCAGCGATGGTACCGGACGTGCTCCACCGCGGCGAAATAGGCGCGTGCCACGTCCCGCCGCTCGCGCGGCCACCACTTCATTTCGTCACGGCCGAGTGATTCGCGACGCGGTCCCGTCGGTTGCGGTGTGCCGGTGCTCGGGGCGACGCCCTTCCGGACCAGACGGCGGGTGACAAACCACGCGGCGTCGACCACTCGCTCGAAGGCAGGCGTCTCGACCGGTACTCCGAAGATCCGCACCCCGGGCGGGAGATCGTCGAGCGCGCCGGCATCGGTGCCCGTGAGGGAGGCCGGATGGGCGGCGATCACGTCCAGCGCCCACCCGCGCTCGGCCGCGTAACGGGCGAGCTTGCGCCAGCGTAACGCGCCGACCGCCGGGTCCGGGGGAAAGTGATACGTGATCAGCAGCAGGCGGTCCGCCTCGGGCCGGTCTCCCGTGTCATGCACCGGCTGGTCGCCCGACCGGCCGTCGGCGCGTCCCCGGATGAGCGCGTGCACCGCCCGCAGTCGCTCGCGATGTCTCGCGTAGATGACGGCGCTGTACGCCGCCGCGCCCACCAGCACTTGCAGGAGCAGTCGCGCGAGCGGTGGCCAGCCGGCCGGAAGCGCCAGCCGAAGGAGCAGCAGGACCACCGTCATCGCCGCGGTCGCGCCCAGGGCCGGCGCCAGCGCGCGGAGATATTCCCGGGCGCTCATGCCGATGACGCGGAAGGCCGACCTGAGGAACAGCCCGATCGCGAGCATCGGATAGACCAGCAGCCACCCCATGGCGACACCGGTCGTGCCCCATCGGGTCCCGATGTAGAAGGCGATGGGAAGGATCACGGCCGACAGCAGGCTGAAATACATGCTGAGTTTCGAGCGCCCCGTCGCCACCAGGATCGTCGGCGCGGGCGTGATGATCGACCGGAACGCGGCATACAGCGAGAGCAGGCGGAGCGGAACGATAGCGGCGGTCCACGCGTCCCCCAGCACCACGTGCACGAATTCCGGAGCGACGATCGCCAGGCCGATGCAGGCGGGCAGGGTGACCACCGCCAAGCCTTCGGTCAGATTGAGCAGATAGCGCCGGAGCGCCGGCGGGTCGTGCTGAACCGCCGCAAAGAAGGCCGGGGTGACCCGCGAGACCAGGCTGCTCACGCGGTCGACCGGAACACTCGCGATGGTCCAGGCGAAGCTGTAGGCGCCCAGTGCCGCTTTTCCCAACACGCGGCCGACGACCGCGAAGTCCCCGTTGCTGTACGTGTACCAGGCGAGCTGCGACGTCACGACCTGCCAGGCGAAGGAGACCGGACGCTTGATGGGCCCGAGGGTGCGCGGAAACTTCATCGGATGCGCGCGCCACCGGAGCGCCAGGCTGCTGGTCAGCACTCCGCTCACCAGGGCCCCCAGGCAGAGCGCCCAGAAGCCGAAATGCGCCAACGCGAGCAGCAGCGTCGTGAGCATCAGCGAGAAGGTCTCGAGCCCATCGATCCAGGCAAGCCGCCGGAAGTCGAGGTCCCGCGCCAGCAACGCGCGGGGCACCACCTGGACGCTTCGGATCAGGAAGATGGTGGACACGACGGTGATCACGAGGTGGACCTGGCGTTCGCCGAAAAACCAGGAGATCGGCGCCGCCAGGGCGAGCGTCAACGCGAAGAGCATGACCCCGATCATCACCGCCAGGCCGTTCAGCTGCGCCACTTGATCTGCGGTCAGGTCCCGCTGCTGAACCACGGCGGCGCTCACGCCGCCTTCGGTCACGATCTGCGCCAGTCCCACATAGATCATCGCCATTCCGACCAGCCCGTAGTCGGTCGGCGTGAGGAGGCGGGCAATGACGAACGTCGCTGCCCAGCTGATGCTCTGGGCGGTCCAGCGGATGGCGCCGGTCCATGCGATTCCCTGAACCAGCGTGCGGTCGAGGCTGCTCGAAGTATTTGCCATGTGCCGCCCGCGTCTGTGCAAGAGCAGGGCCGAGTCGCCCCGGCCCGCATCCGGCCTTTCGCCTGTTGCGTGCGAGCTACAACGCTGCCGGGGTGAGCGGAGCCGGTGGTCCGGCCATCGGAATGCGGGGGTGCTTGTGTCGCAGGGCGTGGCGGTAGACCGCCTCGTAGCGATCGAGCCAATGGTCGAGCGCGAAGTCGCGGGCGAGGCGCTTCCGCGCGCTGTCGGCGCGCTGAAGCGCATCCGCAGGGTCGGACAATGCGAGCGATATGGCGCGCGCGAGCGCCTCGGCATCTTCCGCCGGCACGAGGTATCCCTCCCTCTCCCCCAGGGTGTCGCTCACGCCGCCCACCGTGGTGGCCACGATCGGAGTGCCGGCTGCCATCGCTTCGAGAAGAACCACCGGCAGTCCCTCGGAGCGGGAGCTCAGCACGTACACGTCGAACGCCCCGAACAGCGGCCCCGCCTCGGTCAGGTCATCGTAAAAGCGAACCATGGAGTCGAGCCCCAGCTCCGAGACCCGTTTCCGGATGGAATCGGACTCCGAACCATGACCGATCATGGTGACGATGGGACGGGGCTCCGGCAGACGGCGAACCGCTTCGATGAAGAGGTCCGCACCCTTGACGGGAATCATGCGACCGACCCAACCCACCACTCTTGCGTCGTCTGGCAGCGCGAGCCGGCGCCTTGCCTCACTCCGGGAGAGCGGATGCTGGAAGTTGCTCCACGCGTTGGGGACGAAATGCAGGCACTGATCGGGGACGCCGTCGCGGCGAGTGGCCTCGAGTAGCGCGCGGGAGACAGCCACGACTCCGTCGAACCGACGGTAGTTCCGGCGCTGGATTCGCTCGTACAGGCTGCCTTTGAGTCCGCCGATGAAACTCGGCCCGTGAATCGTGGTCACCGTCGCGATGCCGAGGCGGGCCGCGACGCCCCGGTCGACCACGTCGGGTCGGTATCCGTGGGTGTGTACTACGTCGGGCCGGAAGTCATGGCAGAGGCGACGGATCGCCTTTCGCTCGGCCAGATACGCGTGCGGCGGGAGCACCAGCGGGTGCAAAGGCACGCCCGCCGCGCGCAACGGCGGGAGAAACGGGTGATCCGCCTGGCCTTCGTCGAGCACCGCCACCACCGCTACCGCGTGCCCGCGACCATGGTGACCGATGGCCAGACCCTGCACCACGCGCTCCAGACCGCCGGCGACGGCCGGTGAGACCAGGTGCAGAATGGTCAGCGGCATGCGGGTCCGCTCAGCTTGCCCCCGTCACCAGTCCCTGGTGGCGAAGCCAATCGGCCGCAAGGCGGACGCCATTGCTCATCGCGACCTGTGGTCGCCAGCCGAGCACCTGCTCCGCTTTCTGGGTGGAATACGACGCGCGGCGGCGGTACATGGGAAACTCCGAGGGCGAGGGCGTTTTGCGGATGATGCCCTCGGCCCGCTTCATGACCACTTTCGCCCAATCGTAGCGCTGGTAGGCAGCCATGATCTGCGGCTGGAAGTGCTTCAGCATGATCTTGGCAGAGCGCCGGACCGGCTGGACGGCCAGCGCCGTGAGCCGCGCGCGCGCCGCCGGTTGCGCCACCAGCGGCGGGAGGCCCATGGCGTCGTTGAGCGCGTGGAAGTACTGGTTCCAGGTCGGGCGCTCGGGGCCGTTGACGTTGAACGCTTCGCCCGGCAGCGTTGGCGCTTCCAGGGCGCGCAAGACCGCGCCGACCAGATCGTCGACATACAGGAGATTGCACATGCCCTGGGCATCGTCCTCGGCAATGAGCCACGGCCGGGCTTGCAGGCGCTGTGCGAACTCGACCGTCCAGGTGACGCTGAACGGACCGTGAACCAGCGTTGGCCGGAGAATCGTTATCGGCAAACCTCGCCGCGCGAATTCCTGGCAGACGTTTTCAGCATCGATTTTGGAATCGCCGTACGGCCGTCCGGTGTAGGTCAGCGGGTGGGACTCGTCCACCGCTCCTTCAGGCATCCCGTAAACATCGGCCGTGGAGATATGAACCACGCGTTGCACTCCGGCCTTCAACGCGCCGGCGAGAAGCGTTCGGGTGCCATCGACCGTCACCCCGCGATCGCCGACCGCGCAATGAACGATATGGCTCACGCCGGCGAGGGTGCTCGCCACGTCGGCCGGGTTGGTGATGTCGCAACGAACCAGGTCTACCGGGAGCCGGCCGACCCGGGCTGCCGCAGTCCAACGCCGCACCCCGGCTCGCACGGGCGCGATCGCCGACGCGTGCAGTACTTCGACGATGCGTCCTCCGATGAACCCGCTGGCGCCGGTCACGAAAATCGCGCGTTCCCCGCTCAGGCGACCTCCGCGGTCTGTTGGGTGTTCACCTCGAGATGCACCGAAGTTGGGGGAGCGATGGCCGGGTCAAACCACGGCATGGAGAATGGGGTGCGCCGGGCGTAGCACGTTTCGATCAGTGAAAGCGAAGGGATGACGGCGCGCGCGGGTACCAATGGCGTGGCCCGTCCTTGGACGACACTCAGGAAGTTTTCCAGGAGCACGTCGGCGAAGCCGGCGTAGGTGGCTGGCCCCGCCGCGGTTTTCAACGTCGAGCGGCGGCCACTCGGCGCGATGAGCGTGGGGTTCCGCCAGTCATAGATCCCGTGCTCCACCGCATGGCCTGATGCGAAGCCTACGCGATAGGTGTTACGCAGCTTGCCGAGCCAGCTCAGGCGCACCCGCGCCCGCGTGGGTCCCACGGCCAGCCGCGCTTCGCACATCGCTTCGGTACCACCGAAGGAATCGTCTTCGTAGCGCTCGAGCTCCGGACGGCCCCCCAGCCACCAGCACACCAGATCGATCACGTGAGCGCCCACGTCCGAGAGAACGCCACGGCCGCCGGCTTTGAGTCCGAAATACCCGTCACCCACCGCGGGCCACTCGAACGCCCCCCCTTCCTCGAAGTCGATGGTCGTGACGGCTCCGCACCCGCCGTCCTCGATCAGCTTTCGCACCGCCCGCGTCGAGGGGTACAGCCTCCGGGTATTGTTGACGCTCAGTGTGACGCCCGCCTGGTCCGCCGCGCGCGCAAGCTCTTCGGCCTCAGCGGCGGTTTCGGCCAGTGGTTTCTCGCACAAGACATGGACCCCGTGTTCCACGCAGTCCCGGCTCAGCGGCACATGCAGCCGGTGGGGCACGGCGATCACGGCACCCTGGATTTCCGGCAGAACGTCACGGTAATCGGTCGCGTAGCGCGTAATCCCGTGCTTGGCGGCGGCGGTTCTCGCCCGCTCGCCGTCACGGTCGACCAGGATCATCCGACTCCGCACTTGCGGATGCCGGGAGAGGGCGGGGAGGTGGAAGATGTCGGCGATGGCGCCGGCGCCAATCACGGCGATGGTCGGAGTGCGATCTGTCGTCACGTCGGTTTTCCTCGAGTTGCTTACGCAAGTTTCCCGTCGCCCGCTCCGGTACCGGAATCCGGCAACGAACGTGGCCCCGCCTTGCAAGACCAGGGCCGGACGACCCGTGAGAGTGCCAGCGGAATCGTGTGGCGCCGCAGCGACACGTTGGGGCGGTACCGCGAGCGCCGTGCTCGCCCAAGCCCCCGGGCGGTCGGGTACAGAAATTGTTAGGAAGAACCGTGCACGGGCTTGGCATGAGACGAAGGGGACCATGACCATCGCGGCGGGAAGTCTGAATGCGGCACTCGGTACCGACCGCACCCAAGAAGGGGTGCAGGTCCAATGCGCGGTGACGCGGGAGTGCCCCGGAGGTTGGGATGCGAGCGTGCTGCGCTGCCAGGGCGGATTCTTCCATTCACCCCCGGGCATCGAGGTGGGCGGGCCACCAGGCGAGACGGTCTACCTGAGGTTCTATCTGGAGAATGACGTAGTTGCCGTGGCTGCCGGCGTCCGCCGTTCCTGTCGACTGAGCGGCACGCCCCGGCATGTCTACTTCCCTACCTGGCCGGCCGTCGTGGCGGGCTTCCCCCGCGCCACCGTGCTGTCGGAGATGATGGCCGAGCTGCGACGCCTGGAGGCGGCGGAGCTGGTGGTGGAATCCTTTGACGCCGCCTGGAATGGCGATGAAGTCTCCAAGCCGCGCGTAACACGGGTGCGTGACGAATACGTGATTCCTATCGAGACCCCGGAGAAAGCGCTTTGGGAGGGGCTCGCTTCCAGCCATCGCCGGCAAGTACGCAAGGGCGATCGGGGCGGCTGGCGGGTGGAAGAGTCGACCGGGGAGGCGGCCCGCTCACTGCTCCTGTCGGTGCAGGAGCTCGCGGCGCGCCGGGCGGCCGCGCGTGGCAATGGCTTCTCCGTCCGGGTACCTCAGCTGAGCACGCTCAATGTGGCCGGCCCGCGGCCGTGGGGCGCCACCGTGTTCGCCGCCTGGCAGGGCGACACGCCGCTGGCAGCGGCTCTGATCGGGTGGGCCAACCGGCGAGCGTTCTACGTGATGGGCGGATCCACCGCCGCCGGCTACGAGCGCGGCGCGTCCGTGTGGCTTCACTGGCAGATCGCCCGCCGGTTGGCCGAGTCGGGATTCGTCGCCTACAACCTTGGTGGCGCCTCGCCGACCGCGTCGGCGCCGGCCGACCCATCCCACGGCCTCCACCGGTTCAAGATCGGTTTCGGCTCGCGAGTCGTCTCCTGCCGCAGCATGACCTGGCTCCTGAACTCGGCCCACGGCCGGGTCCACCAGCTCGGTAGATGGCTTGGCGCCACCACTTCTTTCGTGTCGGAAACATGACCGACACAGCGCTCCTCAAGACCGGGCTCCAGCGGATTCGCTCACACTTCCCGCTGACCCGGCTCGCCGTCATGGAAGCGTACCGCGAGCGAATCGGCGGCCACGAAGCCCTTCCCGCTCACGGACCGCATGTCGAGGAAGCGCTGGACTGGCTGTTGCGCGCGCAGGAAGCCAACGCCGACGGCGGATTCTCGCGCGCATACGGACTCACCTGGAATCCCTACTTCAACGCCCGTGGCTGGCAGCCGTCCTATCCCGAAACAACCGGCTACATCATCCCCACGCTGTATCACCTCGCGCGGGTGCTGCACCGCCCGGAGCTGGCGCTCCGAGCGGATCGCGCGGCGCTCTGGGAAATCGACATCCAGCTTCCCTCGGGCGCGGTACGTGGAGGGGTCATGGGAGAGCGGCCATCCCCGGCGGTATTCAATACCGGACAGGTGCTGTTCGGGTGGCTGGCGGCATTGCAGGAAACCGGGGCAGGAGTGTTCGCGGAAGCGGCTCGGCGCGCCGGGTCTTTCCTGGTTGCCGTGCAGGATGGCGACGGTCTTTGGCGCCGCGGCAATTCCGCCTTCGCCGATCCCCGCGCCACCCTGTATAACGCCCGCACGGCGTGGGCGCTCGCCGAGGCGGGTGTGCGGCTGGAAGAGCCGGCCTTTACCGACGCAGCGGCACGTAATCTCCGTGCGGTAGCGCGATTGCCCCACGCGAACGGGTGGATCCCTGACTGCTGTCTCACCGACCGCCAGCGACCGCTGTTGCATACGCTCGCGTATGCGATCCAGGGACTCCTGGAAGGCGGGCGGGTTCTCGAAGACGGGAGTCTGATCGAGCGCGCCGCGCACGCCGCTGAACAGATCGCGGCCCGGGTCGAGCCGGACGGCAAGCTGCCCGGCCGCATGACGTCGGATTGGGGGCCGGCCGCCTCCTGGAGCTGTCTTACGGGCGAAGCCCAGATGATCAACGTCTGGATCCGCCTCTACGAGATTACCGGAGACGGTGGCTGGATGCGGCCCGTCCCCGCGGTCCTGCGTTTTCTCAAGTCGACCCAGAATCGAACCAGCAGCGACCCCGGGCTGCGCGGAGGCATTAAGGGTTCGTATCCGGTCGACGGAGAATACGGCCGGTTCGAAGTCCTCAACTGGGCAACGAAGTTCTTCATCGATGCCCTCGCCCGTGACGAGCGCGCCGCGTCCGGGATTCCTACCCCGTTCGACGACCCGCTGCTGCTCGCGTAGTCCCATGGTCCTTCTCCACGTCCTCGCCCCCGGTGACATCGGCGGGCTCGAGCGTGTGGTGCAGGCGCTCGCGATCGGCATGCAGGAACGGGGAATGGAGGTCCATGTGGCCGCCATCCTCGATCGGCCGGGCGACCACTTCATGTTCGGAGCGTTGCGGGATGCCGGTGTCGCGGTTCATCCGATCCCGCTGCCCCCTCGCGCCTACCGGACGGAACGCGCGAGCATCGGGGCGCTCTGCCGCCGAATCCGGCCCGACATCGTGCATACGCACGGGTATCGCGCCGACGTCGTCGACGCTCCGGCCGCCCGGCGAATCGGGATTCCCACCGTGACGACGCTCCACGGGTTCACCGGCGGGAGCTGGAAGAATCGCGCCTACCTGCTGCTCCAGAGAATGTCCTTGCGCCGTTTTGACCTGGTCGTCGCGGTCGCCCGCGCTCAGCTCCGCGAGCTGGCCCATGCTGGTATTCCGGCCGCGCGGGTGCGGGTCGTGCCCAACGCGTGGTGGCCGGATGACGATCCGTTCGATCGCGAAACCGCCCGCCGCCGGCTGGGAATACCGCCCGGCTCCTTTCACCTGGGGTGGGTCGGTCGGCTGAGTTGGGAGAAAGCCCCGGAGGTGTTTCTGGATGCCGCCGCGCGCCTGCGGCCCCTGCCGCTCCGGATCTCTGTAATCGGCGACGGTCCCGAGCGCGCGACACTCGAGGAGCGCGCCAGACAACTCAGACTGCAGAGTCGCGTCGTGTGGTGGGGGACGCTCGCCCGCGCCAGCCGGTTCTTTCCGGCGTTCGATGCCTTCGTGCTGAGCTCGCGGACCGAGGGAACGCCGATCGTGCTGTTCGAGGCGATGCGTGCGGCTGTCCCCATCGTCGCGACCGCGGTGGGCGGAGTGCCGGATATGGTGTCACCGCAGGAGGCGCTCCTGGTGCCGCCCGACGACCCTGCCGCCCTCGCCGGCGCGATCGAGTCGGTGCATCACGATCCCACTACCGCGGCGGCGCGGGCATCGCGTGCCGCAGAGCGGCTCCGGCACTACGATGCCCGCGAGTGGATCGAGCGCTACGCGGCACTCTATGAGGCGGTGCGGCGTCCCCACCGGGCCGACCGGCTGATGCAGGACGCCGTATGAACGAGCAGCTCGTGGGCGTCCTCGCGGGAACGACCGCGCTCGCCGTCTACACCTACGCCGGCTATCCCGCCATCCTCGAGATCGCCGGCCGGCGCCGCGTGGCTCGCCGTCCCGCCCCCGAGGTTACCGATTGGCCGTCCGTCAGCATCGTGATCCCGGCGTACAACGAGGCCGCGGTGATCGGCCGAACGTTGACCCGTCTCCTCCAGGCGGACTATCCGCCGGATCGCCGCCAGATCATCGTGATCTCCGACGCCTCGACCGACGGCACCGACGACATCGTGCGCTCGTTTGCGGAGCGCGGCGTCGAGCTGATGCGGATGAACACCCGGGGCGGGAAGACCCGGAACGAAAACGCCGTCATTCCACTGCTGCGCGGCGAGATCATCATGAACACCGACGCCGCCATGCAGATTCATCCCCAGGCCATCAAGGCGCTGGTTGGGGCGATGGCGGACCCTACGGTCGGGGTCGCTTCGGGGCGGGATGTGAGCGTCGGGTCCGCCACCGACGAGGGCAAGAACGCCGAAGGGGCGTACGTCGGCTATGAAATGTGGGTCCGCGATCTGGAAACCCGGCTGCACGGCATCGTGGGCGCTTCGGGATGTCTCTACGCGATCCGCGCCGATCTCCACCGCCACAAGGTCCGCGACGACCTGAGCCGCGATTTCGCCGCGGCGCTCACCGCGCGCGAAGCCGGCTTCCGGGCGGTCTCCGTGCCCGAGGCGATCTGCTACGTGCCGCGCACGTCGTCATTGCACCGCGAATACCACCGCAAGGTCCGGACGATCGACCGCGGATTGTCCACGCTCGGCACCAGATACTACCTCCTCAACCCGTTCCGCTATGGCGGGTTCGCCTGGATGCTGTGGAGCCACAAGCTCTGCCGCTGGCTGCTGCCCTGGGTGATGGTGGTCGCGATGGCGGCGCTCTTCCGGCTGGCACTGACCGAGACATGGGCGAGGTGGCTCACGGCGGCCGGCCTCGCCACCTGCCTCCTGGCCGTGATTGGCTGGTTTTGGCCGGAGGAAAAGCGCCTGCCGAAGATGCTCGCCCTGCCGACGTTCGCCGTTCTCGGGAACGTGGCGGTGATACACGCCTGGCTCCGCACGTTGGGGGGCAGAGGCACACCGGTCTGGGAGCCGACCCGCCGCCCCGCAGACAGCACGACAGTCTGAGGGAAGAGGGAAGAGTAAAGCCCCCGTGGGAAGATCTGCTCCCATGGGGGCCGTTCGCCTCAAGGGAGGAGTTTACTCTTCCCTTTTCCCTCTTCCCTCTGTTTTCTTTCTACCAGCCCCTCTTCCTTCCCAGCATCACCGGCACTGTTTGCAGCATGATCCAGAGATCCTCGATGGTCGACTGCCGGCTGATGTACTGAAGGTCCAGCGCGACCTTGCGGCGCACGTCGGCCAGGGTGCGATCGTAACAGAGATTGATCTGCGCCAGGCCCGTGATCCCCGGCAACACCCGCTGCCGTTGTTGATACCGTCCGATGCGTCCACGAAGATTGAGCAGGATGTTCGGCTGCTCCGGCCGGGGTCCCACCACGTTCATGTCCCCCTGCAGGACATTGAAAAGCTGGGGAAGCTCGTCCAGCCGGACCCGGCGCAGGATGCGTCCGACAGGAGTGATTCTCGCGTCGTCGGGCCGCGCCCAGGTCTGCTCGACCCGCGCGGCGGTATCGACCTGCATCGTGCGGAACTTGTAGATCGTGAACGGGGTCCCGCCGTAATCGAAATGCCGCCGCGTGTTGGTCCCGATGCGTCCCGGCGAGCGCCGGTCGATGCCGATGCGGACCTGCCGGTAAAGAACCGGACCCCGAGACGTGAGCTTGATCAGGATCGCGATCACCAGCATCAACGGCGAGAGAAGGACGAGGCCTGTCACGGCCGCGAACACATTCAAGGCGCGTCGTGCGAATCCGTCCAGCCATTGGATGATCGAGCTGGTTCGCTCCGCCTCTGCCGCCTTCGACTTCGGTTGTCCGCGCTCAAGCCGCAGCGATACTGCCATCTCTCCTCCACCGCCCACCGGTTCACACGCGGGGAAGGCAAGCGCCATGCGCAGGAGAGCATTCGTCGCTCGGAGTGTAAGTGATTGAGCTCCAAGGTGTTTGGGGCGCGCTCGAGGTCGTGCAGTCGGACTGCCACGTGGCAAGGCGACGGCGAATGTGGGCGGGTTGAGACAGGGAAGAGGGAAGGGGGAAGAGGGAAGAGTAAGGCCCCCGTGGGAAGATCCGCTCCCATGGGGGCCGTCGCGTCAAGGGAGGGATTCTTGCTCTTCCCTCTTCCCTCTTCCCTATCTTGCCGGTGGCAACTCGATCTCGAAGTGGAACCGCGTGCCCCGGTTGGACGAGGTCTCGGCTTTCAGCTCGGAACCCATGGCCGATACCAGCTTGTGCGAGATTGCCAGCCCGAGGCCGGAGCTCGAGAAATGACCGCGATCTTGCTCGTGGCTGCTGTGGAAGGGCTCGAAGAGATGGGCCATTTCTTCCGGCTCGATTCCCCGTCCGGTGTCCCGCACCGAGAACTCCATCCGGCTGCCACCCACCGGCCGTGCGGAAATCGTGACCGAGCCCTGATCGGTGTTCTTGACGGCGTTAGTCGCGAGGTTCAGCAACACCCGGCTCAGCGCGCGGGGGAATCCGAGCCGTTGATCGGGCTCGGCAGATTCGATCTGAAGCTGAAGACCCCGGACTTCCACCATCGGGCGAACCATGTCCCGAACAGTGGCCAGGATTTCCGCCATCGAGAACCGCAGCGGCGTGCCTTCCACCAGCCGGTCCCCGGCCCGCGCCAGCTCGATGACATCGCTGGCAGTGGCGCACAGGCAGAGCGCGGCGCTGTAGATCAGACGCAGCTGCCGCTGTTGCGTAGTGCTGACCGGCCCGCTTTGTCCTGACTGGAGCAACTCGGCGAGGGAAATGATGGATGTCAGCGGCGAGCGCAGATCGTGGGCCATCTCCACCACCAGATCGACTTCCCGCTCGCGCAGCAGACCCGGTCGCAGCGGATCGTCCTTCCGATCGTACCGCCCCGGCAGCAGCAGCCGGGCGGCGGCGTCTGCCTTGTCGTTCGTCACCGTCTGGATCTGCATCTCATTTGCTCCCATGGGTTCCGTCGTGTTCGCCGGCGGGGCCGGCAGCCGCCGCCGTATCGCGAGACACCAGCCAGGCTGCGCTGTGACTGCGCTGCAGTCCGTGACGCTCCATCAGCCGGTAGAGCGTGGTCCGGTCCACTCCTGCGATCCGTGCGGCCTTCGACATGTTGCCGCCGGCGCGATTGATCAACCAGGTCAGGTACTGGCGTTCGAATTGCGCGATGACCCGGTCGCGCGCCGCGTGGTAGCTCTCGCCCAGTGCCGTGGAGATCATGGCGTCCGAGCCGAGCTCGCTCGGTAGTCCGGGGCCGGCCGCGAGGGCCAGCTGCTCCGGACCGATCTCCGAGCCCGGGTCCACCAGGACCACGGTGTGCTCGATGACGTTCTGCAGCTCCCGGACGTTTCCCCGCCAGGGATGGGCACTGAGGGCGCGCAATGCCGCATCCGTGAACGCCGGCATCGGCGTGCCTTTACGACGGTGCCGCGCCCAGTACGACCGGAGGAAATGCTCGGCTAGCGGCGTGATGTCTTCGGGGCGCTCGCGTAGCGGCGGCACCCGCAGAGGCACCACCCGGAGGCGGTAGTAGAGGTCGTCGCGAAGATTGCCCGACCGCATGGCCGCGTCGGGGTCGCCATTGGTAGCCGCGATGATCCGCACGTTGACGACCGCGTCCGTCCCTTCGCTGCCCACCCGGCGCACGACCCCGTCCTGGATGACCCGCAGCAGCTTCGCCTGGATGGTCTTCGGCATTTCCAGCAGTTCGTCCAGGAACAGCGTGCCCCCGCTGGCGGTCTCGAACAGGCCGGGTTTGTCGCGAACGGCGCCGGTGAAGGCGCCCTTGCGATGTCCGAACATCTCGGACTCGAGGAGCGTCTCCGGCATCGCGGCGCAGTTGATCGCGACGAAGGGCCGACTGGAACGGCGACTATGCTGGTGAATGAAGCGCGCAATCAGCTCCTTGCCGCTCCCGCTCTCGCCGGTGATGAACACCGAAGCGTCGGTCGGCGCCACCTTGCGCGCCAGCGCGATGACTTCGTTGAACATGGGCGAGGAGCCCAGCATGGTGAGTTTTTCACCGGCCCCACCCTGCGGGCTGTCCAGCTGCACATCCTGATCGCCTTTTTCCCGCGACACCAGCAGCGTGTGCGCCGCCCGGCCGATGAGGATCTGCAGGTGACTCGCCGAAAACGGCTTCGGCAGATAATCCCAGGCGCCGTGCCGCAACGCTTCGATGCTCGACTCGAGACTGGGATTGCCCGTCATTACGACGACGATGGCATCACGGTTGGTGGAGAGCGCGGCCTTGAGCAGGTCCATTCCGCTCACCTGCGACATGTAGAGGTCGCACAAAACGATATCGAAAGGCCGGCGGCGAAGCAGCTCGAGCGCTTCCTGCCCCCGGCCCATGGTCGTGACATCGTAGCCTTCACCCTGTAGCACGCTGGCGCAGCCTTCGCGCAAGGTGTGCTCGTCGTCTACGATGAGAATCTTGATGCCGGCGCGCGCCTCGCGTCCTACCGGCAGTGGGCGGACGACATCCCGCCCTGGTGTGCTTTCCGCACTCGCAGCGCGGGATTCTTCCGCTGACTGCTCTGATGTAATCGGTGTCGACATTTCCCTACAGCCCCCCTTTGCGGGCTGTCTAGAAGCAGGAACAGGGCCATAACGCTGCAGGCGCGCTATGCTGCGTGGAATCAACCACATGCGCATGGCTCGGCGATTTGACATCGGAAAACGCTGCACCATGCTGCCCCCAGTTTTCCACAATCGCTGCACTGTATTGCAACAACGTCGAACTACGCAAAAGCGGCGCGGTACCGGACTTGCAAAGCCGCCCCCACGATCACGGCGCACTCAAAAACAAGGGCGAGCAATGACGGTACATAACCTGCCTGCACGCGGTCCTTTCGGTTCGTTGCCGACGAACGATCTCAAACCGTCGGCTGATCTGACCTACGCAGTTCCCGTCGAAGAGGAACGCGAAGGCATCAACTGGGGGCGCGTCTTTCATGCGTTAAGACGCTACCAATGGCTCGTGCTCGCAGTCACGGTCTGCGGAGTCGGAGCCGGATTGCTCGCCACGCGCTTCGTAGCGGCGGATTACGCGGTGGAGTCCACGCTCTGGGTGGATCAACTGAGTCGCCGGACCGCCGGTGAAGTCAACCGCGGCCCGCTGCGCGGCGAATTCCTCGAGCCCGAGGGCTGGGTGGATCTGCTCAAGTCCTATCAGGTGCTCGACGCGGTGGTGCGCGATCTCAATCTGTTCCTCGAGCTGCGCTCTCCCTCCGATTCAGCGGTGATGAAATCGTTGCGCCTGCGGGAGCAGTTCCGGCCCGGCGAGTATCGCTTCACCCTGAACGACAATGGAAAGAGCTGGGTACTGGCGAGCGAAGACGGCGTAGAGCTGGATCATGGAATGATCGGCGATTCGGTGGGAACCCGTCTCGGGTTCCTCTGGGTGCCCAGTGCGACCGCCGCCGTCCCGGGCCGGACCGTGGAGTTCCGGGTCGATACGCCCCGCGATGCGGCGACCCGCCTGGGCCGCCGGCTCGACGTGCATATGGACCCCGAAGGCAATTTCCTCAAGGTCAAGCTAGAGGGCACCAATCCCCGTCGTATCACCGAAATCGTGAATGCGGTGGTCAACCGCTACATCCTGATCGCGGCGGATTTGAAGCGCCAACGCCTGACCGAGGACAAGAAGATCCTGGAAGAGCAGCTCCAGGACGCCAAGACCAAGCTGAGCGAGGCCGAGAACGCCTATCAGGGCTATCGAACTCAGACCATCACGCTGCCGGGAGACCGGGCGGCGGGGGGAGATCCCGCCGCCGACCGGATCGTAGGCCGGTTCTTCAATATGCAAGTCGACCGGGATCAGCTTCGCCGTGACCGCGAAGCCATTCAGCAGCTTCTGCGGCAGGGCGGGAATGGCGGTATTCCGACCACCGCACTCGCTTCCATCGAGTCGGTTCAGAAGGATCCCAATCTCTCCGCCGCGCTGAAGGAGCTGGCGGCCAAGCAGGCCGACCTGCGGTCGATGGAATACAAGTACAACGCGGAATACCCCGGGGTGAAGAAGCTCGCCGGCGAGATCGCCATCCTGGAGCACCAGACCATTCCGGCCCTCGGAGCGGGCCTGGTCCGGGAGCTGAGTGCGCGCGAGGCCGAGCTGAGCCAGCAGCTCACCCAGCAGTCAGGGAGCCTGCGCTCGATCCCCGCCCGCTCGATGGAAGAGGCCAGATTGCGTCGCGCCGCGCAGCTCGCGGAAGAGACCTACACCGGTTTGCAGCGGCGGTTTGAAGAGGCTCGCATCGAAGAAGCTTCCAGTACGCCCGACGTGCGGGTGCTCGATGCCGCGCTGACGCCGATCCGGCCCGCCAAGAACCGGGCCCCTCTCGTGGTGCTGGTGTTCTTGGTAGGCAGTCTGGGCCTGGCATCCACCGGCGCGGTCGTGCTCGACCGCCTGGATCCCCGGGTGCGCTATCCCGATCAGGTCTCCCGTGACATGGGACTCACCATTCTGGGTGCAGTCCCCCATCTCAAGACCCGCGGGGGCCAGTATCGCCTCTCGCGGGACGAAGCAGCCGAGGTGGTCGAAGCGTTGCGCGGAGTCTGCCTCAATCTGATCTATGCGCACGGCGGGGCCGGGCCGCTCCTCGTGACCGTGAGCAGTCCCGGCGCGGGCGATGGAAAATCGTTCCTCTGTGCCAACCTCGCGCTCACCTTCGCGGACGGCGGCCACCGCACCCTCCTGATCGACGCGGACCTGCGGCGCGGCGTGCTGCACCAGCGCTTCCGGGCCAGCCGGCGCCCCGGCCTCACTGACTGTCTCCGCGGGGAATCCCCCCTCGAATCGGTGATCCGCCCGACGCCTTTCGCCTCGCTCTCCTTCCTGCCCTGCGGCAGCCGGACCCACAGTGCTCCGGAGCTGCTCGGCTCCGCGGCCATGACCCGGCTCATGGAGCAGGTACGCGCGAATTATGACGTAGTGATCGTCGACAGTCCGCCGCTCTCGGCGGGCATCGACCCGTGCATTCTCGGCGCGCTCGCGGGCAATCTCCTGATGGTGCTGCGCACCGGTGTGAGTCACCGCGATCTGGCATCGGCCAAGCTGGAGATGTTGAACCGATTCCCGCTTCGCCTGCTCGGCGCCGTGCTCAATGACGTGCCGCCCACCGGTACCTACCGCTATTACTCGTACTACCTGCCCGGATACTCCGGTGAGGAAGAAGACAGCGAGAAGCGGCCGCGGGAGCTGGTTTAAGGGTGGTTTAAGGGTCGGTAAGAGTCGGTAAGAGTAAAGCGGCGGCCGAGGAAAAGATCTCGACCGCCCTTTCGCTTACCCTTACCGACCTTTACCGACTCTTACCGTCTCTTACCGACCTCACGCCGGCTCGGTAAACCGCCTTATCGTCCCGCTCCTCTCCGAGCGCGCCTGTCGCAACGCTCCCGTGGCGCGCGCTAGAAGCTCCACCGGCCCGATGGGCGCGTACGCGAGATTGGTAACCGCTTCATAGCCGGCGGTGATCTCCGGTACCCGAACCTGCGCGTCGTTCTGCCCGGTCGCCTCCTGCAGCGTGCGCGTCATCCGTTCGGCCATCTTCTGGGCGCCGGCGGCATCGGTGGCGGGCGCCAAGACCGCGAATTCGCTGGGCGCCATCCTGCCGATCGGATCGGAGGGACGTCCTGCCGCCTGCAGCGCCCTCGCGCACCGCATGATCGCGGGCCGCAGCTCTTCGGGAGGCACCTGGTTCGCAACCGGGCTCTCGAAGTCGACCGAGAGGGCGACGCACGCCAGAGCGTCGTGCGTGCGGAACGCATGGGCGCCCAGCTCGCGTGCGCGCCTCGCCAGCCCCTGGCGATTGTAGAGTCCGGTCATCGGATCGATCAAGCCCACCGATTCGGCGCGGTCCACGTCCAGCTTCGAGCGCACGTAAAGATCGGCCTTGAGGAGCAGCTCTTCGGGATCGGGCGGCCCCGGCACGCAGTCCCAGGCGCCCGAGCGCAGCGCGGCGAGCCGCTGCTCTCGCGAGATCGGCTCGGTGGAGACCACCATCACCGGGGTGCTCGGCGCGAGCGAGGACTCTTTCCGCAGTGACGCGCACCACTCCAGCACCGGAACGTCGGCCAGCTCCACATCGGCGACCACCAGGTCGGGAGAATATTCGCGCGAGCGCGCGAGACCAATCTCTCCGGTGTGAGCCCAGATCACATCATAGCCGGCTCGCTCGAGTGCAACGCGTAGTGAGCGCACCAGCGGGCCACGATCGCTCACCAACAACGCCTCGGCCTTGGCCGGCGTTGCGGGAGATCCACTGAGATGAGGTTCGGTCATGGTCGGTCTTACTGCAAGGCGAAGGCCGTGGATGAGCCGTCGGTCCCTTGGACCTGCTCCATCCGCTGCGGATGGACGACATCGAGCCATCCATCCGCGGCGTACCCGCAACGCAGGCCTCTTGGGGGCTTTCCCACCATGCCGTGCGCGGCGGTCGTAACTCGTTACGTCGCAGCGAGCTGGACCGCCGTTGTAGGGCGCGGCTCGGGCGGGCCTCAAACTTGAATAGTCAGTTCGCCGAGTCGAGTGGTCTGGACTTATGCAAGTCGAGGTCGAATGGATCGCCACATGCGCCGCGCACCGAGTGAGTCGGAATGCCACATCTGATACGGGAACGTCGCATGATGAGCGGGATCCCGCCGTTTGCCGGGGAGCGCCGCCGCTCGGTGAGACGGTTGCGCCGCGGAGGGCCCATTCCGGAAAACGATCTGATCGAGCTCACTCTGGCGAGTGTGTCCTGCCGGCTCGCGCAATTCGGCCTCGATGCCGATGGGAGCCCGTTGCTGATGCGCAGGAAGTGGGGCTTCTGATGTGTGGAATCGTCGGATATCTCGGGCCACGGGACGCCGCGCCGATTCTGCTCGCCGGGCTCACCCGTCTCGAATACAGGGGATATGACTCGGCAGGTGTGGCGGTCCAGACCGAATCGGGACTCACCCTCCGCAAGCTGGCCGGCCGGATCGGCGGGCTGAAGATCGCGCTGGGCCGTGACCCGGTCACCGGATCCTGCGGCATCGCCCACACCCGGTGGGCGACCCATGGCGCCCCCAATGAGCGCAACGCCCATCCTCATGTGGATTGCACCGGCCAGATCGCGGTAGTGCACAACGGCATCATCGAAAACGCGGACGTCCTGCGCACCCGGCTGGAGTGCTGCGGCCACCACTTCGTCACCGAAACCGACACCGAAACGCTGGCGCATTTGATCGAGGACGCCGACGGTCCCACCCTCGAATCGCGGGTGATCGCCGCGTTGACGCACGTCGAAGGCACCTACGGTCTCGCCGTCATCGCCGCCGGCGAACCGGACAAGATCGTGGTGGCCCGGCGCGGCTCACCGGTGCTGCTCGGCGTGGGCGAACAGGAGTACTTTGTCGCTTCCGACGCCAGCGCGGTACTGGAGCACACCCGTTCGGTCGTGTATCTCGACGACGGCGACATCGCGGTGCTGACCCGTACCGGCTATCACGTCATCGATCGGGAAGCCCGGGTCCAGACCCGGCCGGTCAACGCTCTCGATTGGGACCTGGAGCAAATCGCGCTCGGTGAGTACAGCCACTTCATGCTGAAAGAGATCTGCGAGCAGCCGCGCACGCTGCAGGAAACGCTGCGCGGCCGCCTGCTCTTCGCCGACGGCACCGCGCGTCTGAACGGCCTGAACCTCACGCCGGAAGACTGCCGCACCCTCGGCCGGATCGTCATCGTGGCGTGCGGAACGTCCTGGCACGCCGGCCTTGCCGGCCGCCACATCATCGAAGCGTTGGCCGGCGTCCCGGTTCAGGTGGAGTACGCGTCGGAATTCCGCTATCGGCAGCCGGTGGGCATGCCCGGAGCGCTGACCATCGCGATTTCCCAGTCGGGAGAGACGGCCGACACGCTCGAAGCGCTCCGTGCCGCCCGCGCCGCGGGATCGAAAGTCATCGGGGTGGTGAACGTGGTGGGCAGTACCATCGCGCGTGAAGCGGATGGCGGCATCTATCTCCACGCCGGCCCGGAGATCGGGGTCGCCTCCACCAAGGCCTTTACCTCGCAGATCACCGCCCTCCTGCTGCTCGGTCTCTACCTGGCCCGCCATCGGGGTCTTTCGTTGGGCGACGGACGCAAGATGGTCGAGCAGCTCGCGCGGCTTCCCGATCTCGCGGCCGAGGCGCTTCAGATCGAGGGCGAGATCAAGGCCCTGGCCCAGAGCTATGTGGAGGAGCGCAACGCGCTGTACCTGGGACGCGGGATCAACTTCCCCGTGGCGCTGGAAGGTGCCCTCAAGCTGAAGGAGATCAGCTACATCCATGCGGAGGGCTATCCCGCGGCCGAGATGAAACACGGTCCCATCGCGCTGATCGACCAGGACATGCCGGTCATCTTCCTGGCGCCGAAGGATGCGGTCTATCCCAAGGTCATCTCCAACATGCAGGAAGTGAAAGCCCGTGGTGGCAGGATCATCGCGATCACCAGCAAGGGGAATGGTGACCTGCGCGGCCTGGTGGATCACCAGCTGAGTGTTCCGCCGAGTCCCTCGCTGCTTTCGCCGGTGTTGACCGTTATTCCACTTCAACTGTTCGCCTATCACATCGCCGCAATGCGGGGCTATGACGTCGATCGCCCGCGCAACCTGGCGAAAAGCGTGACCGTCGAATGAAAACCATCGTCCGTTTTGCCCAGCTCGCAATCGTCCTGTCTTGCGTCACCCCGGTCGCTCGTGCCCAGGAGCTGGTGCGGCCGTTCCAGGTGGGAGACCGGATCCTGCTCAAGATCGAGGGTGACTCCACCCTCAGCGACACCTTCAGCGTCGTGGCCGGACCCGCAATCGACTTACCGGTGATCGGGCTGGTCCCGCTCGGAAGCACCAAGCGGGCTGACGTCCAGCCGTACCTGACCGAGAAGCTGAGTCATTACCTGCGGGAGCCCATCGTCCGCGCTAAGGCCCTGGTCCGAATCTCCATCGAGGGTGAGGTGACCAGGCCCGGCTTCTATGCAGTGCCGATGGACTACGTCCTGGGTGACGCACTGATGGCCGCGGGCGGTCTGACGCCCAGCGCCAAGGTCGGCGACCTAAAGATCAATCGGGGAGGGAAGGACCTGCTCCAGGGAAAAACCTTCGAGTACGCCGTGGCGCACGAGACCATCGACCAACTGGGGTTGAGGGCCGGCGACCGGATCCTGATCCCGCGCAGAGCGGACACCGAATCGAGGGTGCGGACGCTCAGCATCCTGCTGGGGATTCCCGTCGCGATCTTCACGATCACCCGTCTCGCCCTCTAGCCCCTGGAGCCTGGTTCATGTTGATCGTCTCGGTGGTCGGTGCCCGGCCCAACGTCATGAAGCTGGCGCCGGTCGAACGCGAGCTGGCGCGACGTCCCGACGTGGAGCACGTGGTGGTGCATACCGGGCAGCACTATGACCCGGAAATGTCGGAGGCCTTCTTCCAGGATCTCTGGATACCGCGGCCGCAGCACAACCTGGGGGTGGGATCGGGCACCCACGCCCAACAGACGGCGGCGGTGATGCTCCGCATCGAACCCATTCTCCAGCTCGTCCGTCCCGACGTCGTGGTCGTCTACGGTGACGTCAACTCCACCGTCGCGGCCGCGTTGGTGGCGGCGAAGCTGGGCATCCGGGTGGCCCACGTGGAAGCCGGCCTTCGCAGCCGCGACTGGTCCATGCCCGAGGAAATCAATCGGGTCCTGACCGACCGGATCGCGGATCTGCTCTTCGCGCCGTCACCTGACGCGGTGCAGAACCTGATCGCCGAAGGGACGCCGCGCGAGCGGGTGCACTTCGTGGGCAACGTGATGATCGACTCGCTCTGCTGGGCCCTTCCCCAGGCTCGCACGCTCGACACGGTGACCCGGCACGGAGTGGAAGGAACCCCGTTCGTCGTGGTGACGCTGCACCGTCCCGCGACGGTGGACAACCCCGCCGCGCTCCGCGAAATGCTGGATACTCTCGTGGCGCTCGGGGAGGACTGCCCGGTCCTCTTCCCGGTCCATCCCCGCACCCGTGAACGGATCCACGATACCGGATTCCCGGCCGAGGGGCGTGGCGGGTTGCGACTGCTCGATCCGATGGGATACGTGGAAATGCTGGGGCTGGTCGCGTCGGCTCGCCTGGTTCTCACCGACTCGGGTGGTCTCCAGGAAGAGACCAGCTATCTGGGCGTTCCCTGCCTGACCGTCAGACAGAATACCGAGCGCCCGATCACCTGCCAGCTCGGCACCAATCGGCTAGTCGCCCCGCAGCGTGAAGTCGTGCTTGCCGCGGCTCGCCAGGCCCTCGAGCATCCGCTCGCCCACCGGCCGGTCATCGAGCGATGGGATGGCAAGGCGGCGCAACGCATCGCGGCTAGCCTCTGCGACGGGGCCCGCTTCGATCTGGACGCGCCGGCGCGCTCGCGCGCTCCGGAAACGTCTACCCGCCGCGTTTCGGAGCCAATCAGTGCAGCGGAGCTCGTGCCAACCGAAACTGCGGCATGAGCTCTGTCACTCAGCCGCCGCGCCAGTTCGGCCCGGCAACGGATGGAGAGTATCGATGCATCGCCGTGCACAAGAGTTTCACCGGATTCACACGGAAGAACGTTTGATGCTTCGGCGGCATGCGCTTGACCGTCGGGGTGCCCTCGAGCGGCGCGCCCCCGCCGGCCGGCGAAAGATCGAGGTGCCGGTGGCGGAAGACCGTCGCGAGGGTGACGACCGCCGCTCCAGCGGCGAACGACGGGAAGGCGCGGAGCGGCGTAGCCGAAGCGACCGGCGGCAAAGAGTGTCGTCTCTCTTGATGGATGGACTGGCGATACGGGATCAAGGCGGCCGGCGCCGTTAACCTTACGACCTGACTCTTACCAACTCTTACGACCCCTACCGCCCTACTGTCTCCTCTCCGCTGCGTTGCAGCGTGGCATCGCATTTGCGATGACCGTGCTCGCAGATGCAACGACCGTAAACCTGAACGTGTTCGAGAGGAAATTATGCTGGTGAAAAAAGTCTGGCACACTGCGAGCGTGGTGTTCGTCGTCGCAACCGGAATGGCACTATGGGCTTTGCTGCGCGAGGATCACGCGCTGCTGGAGCGCAAGGAAAACGAGTTGGACCGCCTCCGTAACCTGGGCGCCGCGTGAACCCGGTCCAAGTGTCCCTATTGCGTATTCAATAGGAAGAAGGGAGGAGAAGAAGGGGCTTTAGAAGAAGGGGCTTTCAGAAGAGAATACCCAGCCTAGACAGCTCGCCTACAGTTTCTGTGCAGCAACCAGCCACTGTTGCCCAACCACGTAATGTTGGCAATATTTTGGTGCTAAGCTTCAAACTCGGTGCATCCTAATGTTGCACAAATAGAAGCTTCCTGTCGGCTAAGAACATCACCAAGTCGTTAGCAGTAAGGATCTTGGGGGCATTGAAGCCGCCCTGTCGTGCTGGCACTACGTTTGCGTGTGGCGACCGCACCACATTGAGGCTCATGCGGCGCCCGTCGGTAGCGGGCCGCGGGTGAGCGCGTGCCTTTTCACCAGGTCGCATTTATTTCACGACGAACTACCCGGGGCCCGTCTATGGCAGCGAAGCAGAGTCCTTCCGTTGTCTCTCCCGAGCGGCAAACCGGCGCGGGAGCGGACATCGCCGCGCTGCTGCGTGAGCTGGTGGCTCACCTCCGGCAGAACCGGACCCAGCTGCGCGAGGAATGGGCGCGCCGCATCACCCGCGCCCAGCTGCTGACCGCGATGACCGAAGAGGAGATCTTCGCCGAGGCCACGTCGGTATACGACAACTACGTCGAGGCGCTGGAAACGGGCACGTTCGAGGCGTTGCAGGCCTATGCGCGTAATCTGTCGGAGCGCATCATCCCGCGGGGCGTCGAAACCCACGAAGTCGTCGGCATCGTCTTGCTGCTGCGCGACGTGCTCGCCCGGTCGCTGTTCGCCAAGTACCACGAAGACTTCGAGAAGCTGAACCGGATCCTCGACGCCTACGAGCCCGCCGCCAACCGGATCGCCAACACGGTGGCGGTCGGCTTCGTCCAGGAGCGCGAGCGCATCATCCGGCAGCAGCAGGAAGCGATCCGCGAGCTGTCCACGCCCGTGCTCCAGGTGCGCGAGCGCCTCCTGATTCTGCCCATCATCGGGGTGATCGATCCGCAGCGCGCCCGCCAGCTCACCGAGCAGCTGCTGCGGGCGATTCGCACCAACCGCGCCAAGGTGGTGGTCATCGACATCACCGGTGTGGCGGCCATGGACGCCAACGTGGCCAACCACCTGGTGCAGACCGTCGAAGCGGCCCGGCTGCTCGGCGCCACGGTGATCGTGACCGGCCTCTCTCCGGAGATCGCCCAGACCCTGGTGACCATCGGGGTGGACTTGAGCGAAATGGCCACCGTCGGCGACCTGCAGGGAGGCATCGAGGAAGCCGAACGACTGCTCGGCTACAAGGTCGTGCTCCAGTCCGAGCTGCCGCACCCGGCAACCAAGGCGTAAGGGGGGCCGGTGGAAGTCCCTATCCTCAAACAGGGCCACTTTCTGATCGCCTCGATCCAGTCCGCCTTGACCGATGCGGACCTGTCCCAGTTGCGCGAGGCGCTGGTATTGCGCGTCGGCAAGCTGCGCGCCCGGGGCGTCATCGTGGACGTGACCGCGCTCGACGTCATGGACTCCTTCGCCGTCCGGACGCTGCGCGACATCGCGCACATGACCCGGCTGCGCGGTGCGGAAACCGTCATCGTCGGCATCCAACCCGAAGTTGCCTTCGCCATGGTGCAGCTTGGGCTCACCCTCAAGGGCGTCGCCACCGCGCTCGACCTGGAGGAGGGCCTTGCGTTCCTCGACCGCTTTACCAAGGAGCGTTTCGAACGTGCGTGAAGAAACGCTCCAGCCGGTCTCTTCCGACGTCGACATCGTCAGCGCCCGCCAGAAGGGGCGCGAGCTGGCGGCCAAGGCGGGTTTCTCCGAAGGCGACCAGACGGTCATCGCGGCCGCCATTTCCGAAATCGCCCGCAACATCCTGATGTATGCCAAGCGCGGGGAAGTGAGTGTGACCCTCGCCAATAGCGAGGACCGGATCGGGGTGATCGTCGTAGCTCGGGACCAGGGACCCGGGATCAGCGACGTCGCGCGCGCCCTGCAGGACGGCTACTCGACGTCGGGAGGCCTGGGGCTCGGGCTTCCCGGCGCGCGCCGCCTGATGGACGAGTTCGAAATCCATTCGGCCCCCGGACAAGGCACCACCGTCACGATGAAGAAGTGGAGACGCAGTGCCTAGGCAGCTCCAGGCCGAGATTCATGCGCTCGACTGGGCCGTTGCTTCGCGCGCGTTCCCGGGCGAAATCATCTCCGGCGACCACTCCCTGGTGAAGCGGTTTGCCAAGGGAATCCTGGTCGCGGTAGTCGACGCGCTGGGACATGGTCGGGAAGCCGCCCCCGCCGCCGGCAAGGCGATCGCCATCCTGGAGCGCTACGCACACGAGCCACTCCCCTCCATTCTGCAGCGCTGCCACGGAGAGCTGATCGGCACCCGGGGCGTCGTGATGAGTCTCGCCAGCTTCAAGCCGTCCGACCGTTCCATGACCTGGCTGGGAGTGGGAAACGTCGAGGGTGTTCTGATCTCGGCCGATCCCAGAGCCAGGCCCCAAAGCACGATGCTGCTCACCCTCGGCGGGATCGTCGGAGGGGACCTTCCCAAGGTGAGTCCGTGGGTGGTCCCGCTCACTCGCGGCGACACGCTGGTCTTCAGCACCGACGGAGTCCGTCCCGGCTTCGCCTCCAGTATCACCCTCGCGGAATCGCCTCAGGAAATCGCCGACCGGGTGATCGCCGCTCACGCCAAGGAAACTGACGACGCGCTGGTGCTCGTCGTCCGCTACCTCGGGGACCAGTAGAGGAAGAACCGTGTCTCATCCCACCGCCACCGATCTGCCGGTGCCGACGCCCGCGGCCAGGACGGTTAGCCCGGCCGGCATCCGGGTGCTGGCGGTCGGCGGGGAACCGACGACGGCGCAGGCGCTCCGCGACTGGGCCGCCGATCTCGGAGCCCAGTTCGAGCATGCGCCGGACCTGCCCCGCGCGGCCCGGGTGCTCGGTACCGGACGGTGGGACGTCGTGCTCGCCGTGCTCGCGGAGCAACCGGAAGACGAGCTGAGCTGGTGGGTGGACGCGCTTCGCGGGGCCCCGGGCACTCCCAAGCTGATCGGTCTCGCCAATCGCCCCTCCATGGGATTGGTCCTTCGCGCCGAAGAGCTCGGTGTGGTGGATCTGCTCTCCCTCCCGCCCCGCCGCGACCAGTTCCAGACTGCACTCTCCCGGGTGCGGGCCGCCGCGACCGAGCTGCCCATTCCGCTCCCCTCGGTAGAGGCGCACGCGGTCGGCCAGTACGCGCTCGTGGGGCAGAGCCACGCGATGGTCGATGTCTACAAACTCATCGCCCGGGTGGGACCGAGCACTGCAACCGTGGTCATCCAGGGCGAGTCCGGGACCGGCAAGGAAGTCGTCGCGCGGGCCATTCACCAGAACGGTCCCAAAGCCGCCGGTCCCTTCGTCGCGGTCAATTGCGCGGCGATTCCGGAGAACCTGCTCGAGTCCGAGTTGTTCGGCCACGAAAAGGGAGCCTTTACCGGTGCCGTGATCCGGAAGATCGGGCGCTTCGAGCAAGCGACGCGGGGAACGCTGTTCCTGGACGAAATCGCCGACATGAGCCTCTCGCTGCAGAGCAAGATCCTGCGGGCGGTCCAGGAGCGGGAAATCGAGCGGGTCGGTGGGGGCGAGCCCATTCCGGTGGAGGTCCGGCTCATCGCCGCTACCAACAAGGACCTTCGTAGCGCGATCAACGAAGGCCGTTTTCGCGAGGACCTCTACTACCGGCTCGCGGTCGTCACCATCAACCTGCCGCGGCTGGTCGACCGGGGCGACGATCTGATCCTCCTCACCTCGCACTTCGCGCGCGAGTTCTCGGCCCGCAGCGGCAAATCGATTCGACGCATTTCCGACCGCGCGCTGGACCTGCTTCGCAACCACCGATGGGCGGGCAACGTCCGCGAGCTGCGGAACGTGATCGAGCGCGCCGTCATCGTGGCGACCGACGATACCCTGCGGGGCGAGCACCTTCCCGAGGAGTTTCGGGGGGAGGCCGAGGCCATGCCCGAGGCCTCCGCCGGCGGACTGGCCACGCTGGCGGAGGTCGAAGCGCGCCACATCACCCGGGTCCTGAGTCACACCGGCGGCCAGATCGGCGCCGCTGCCGAGATTCTCGGCATCCATCGGAACACGCTCGCGCGCAAGATCAAGGAGTACGGGCTGTGAGCGAGCTTCCCGGCCGGCCGGCGGTGCGCGTCGAGCAGGCTCTGCGGATCCTGCCCGAGCTGGAGGTGCTGGCGCCGCTCCGCGCCGTGCTCATGGCGGCCGCCCGCGCGGACGACCTGGCGCAGTGGGGGCCGTCGGGACCGTATCTCACGCTCGGCAAGCGCGGCGTCCGGCCGGAAGATTTGCGGAGCGAGATCCCCAAGGCGATCCAGCGGGTAGCCACCCATCTGGGCGCGCTGTACGAGCATTACATCGAGGCCCTCGAGGCGCGCCAGTCCCGTGACGGCGTCGCCACGGTGAAGGCATTACTGCGGGCCGGCGAGCGCGAGGAAGCCGTCGAGCGGCTGGCGCAGGCGCGCGCGTGGTACGAAGTGGCGCTCACCGTGTCGGAAGAGCTGCAGGACCGCCGGCCCGAGATCGAGACCCTGCGAGTGCTGGGCCATCTCGGGCTGCGCCAGGGCCGCTACAGCGTGGCGGCTCGCGCCTTCCAGCGCAGCTTCGTCCTGGCGGAGGCCGAATTCGACCAGGCGGGCGCGATCGCCGCCTGCCAAGGACTGGGCGAAGCGGACCTGACGCAAGGCGAGTGGCGCGGGGCGCGTGCCTGGTTCGCCCGCGGGTTGCGCCTGGCGGAAGCGGCGGACGACGATGCGAGCATCGGGAGTATCGAGCACCAGATCGCGGTGCTGGCATTGCGCGAAGGTGACCTCTCCGGCGTGGAAGATCACCTCGCCCGCGCGTATTCCCGCTTCGAGAAACTGGGGAACACCACGCACCTGGCCGAGGCCATGAATACCCGCGGGGTGCTGGAGACCACCTTGAACCGGTTCGGCCGCGCCGCCAGTGCCTATCGCGAGGCCCTCGCGTGGCTGCGGAAGGGAGAAGCCAACCCCGCCGTCGAGATTTCCATTCGGCTGAATCTGGCGGACATGTACCTCCGGACCGAGCGGGTGCTGGAGGCCGAAGAAGAGATCCGCCGGGCCGAGGAGCTGGCGATCGGCGAGAACCTTCCCCGGCGGCTCATCGAGATCTACAGCCTGATGGGCAAGCTCCGCGGCCACCAGAGCGACGAGACCGGGTTTGTCTTCTTTGAGCAGGCGGTCGAGCTCTGCCGCACGATGGACTGCCCACCCGCGCTGGAAGGCGAAGTCTATTACGGCTACGGGCTGTTCCGGGGGCAGCTCGGCAACCGCGAGGAGGCCCGCGCCTACCTGGAACGCGCTCGCGAGATCTTCGAATCAGTCGGAGGAGGCAGCGAGCTGGCGCGAGTGAGAGAGGAATTGAAGCGAATGAGCGCGTGACGAGCGCGGAGTGTGGAGCTCGGAGTGTGGAGCTCGGAGTGCGGAGTGAGTCGTAGTTGGAAGGTTCGTTCCGCGTTCCGCGCTCAGAAGGGCGGTTCTTCTACGTGCCTCGTCTCCTCCAGCAGGATCGCGCTGAGCGTCTCACCCTCCCCTACCTCAGGCCTGTCTTCCGGCACGATCAGCAGAGCGTTCGCCTTCGCCATCGACGTGAGGATGCCCGACCCCTGGGGCCCGGTCAGGCGGGCCACGCGGCCATCACCTTCCTCCGTGACCACCGCGCGAAGGAAATGCCGCAAGCGAGGACCGAGGGCTATCCGTTCACCCACGCGCACGGGGACAGCGCGGCGGTAGAGAGCCCGATGGCCGATCATCTTCCGGATGACCGGCCGGACGAACAGCTCGAATGTCACCATCGTGCTGACCGGATTCCCCGGGAGACCGATCCAGGGACGCCCCCGCAGCAGGCCGAAGCCCACCGGGGCACCGGGTCGCATCTTGATGCGCCAGAAGCGGAGATCGAGTCCCAGTTCGTCCAGAACAGTCCGCACGTGGTCATGCTCTCCCACGCTCACGCCGGCGGTCGTAACCAGCAGATCGGCATCCGCGGCGCCGCGGAGTCGCGCCCGCAAGTCCTCCGGATCGTCTCGCGCAATGCCGAGGTCTAGCGCCTCGGCGCCGTTCTGATGCAGTAACGCCCGCAAGGTGTAGCTGTTGGACGAGGCGATCTTCCTGCCGGCGAGAATGGCCTCCCGTTCATCGAGGTCGACGATTTCGTCTCCCGAGCCGAGGATCGCCACCCGTGGCCGCCGGCGCACCGACACCGGAGACTGCGCCAGCGAGGCCAGCACGCCGAGGTGGGCGGGCGTGAGCTCGGTTCCGGTCTCGAACACCACCGTGCTTCGACGAATGTCTTCTCCGCGGTAACGAACATTGCGGCCGGCATCACGCGGATCATCGATCCGGACGCGATCGTCCGGCAGCGGCGTCGTGTCCTCCTGGCGGATGACGCCGTCGCAGCCTTCCGGAAGCGGAGCCCCGGTGAAGATCCGGGCGCACTCGCCCGGCCCCAGCCGCCGGGTCGGAAAGCACCCCGCAGGGATGATTTCGATTACTCGGAGCACGACTTCTGCCATCTGCCGCCCCCTCGCTCCGCTCGGGGCAGGCTCTCTACCACCTTCTGTCTCTGCTGCCCCTCCTGCCCCTTTTCCTCTCACGTCCTCACTTCTCACCGCATAGCCATCCATCGCCGAGTTATCCCAGGCCGGAACGTCGATCGGACTGGTGACGCCGGTCGCGAGGACGCGGTCGAGGGCGTCGTTCAGCGGCACGGCCTCGATCGGCAATGGTGAGACCGCGGCAACGATGGCCGCGGCCGCTTCGGTCGGAGTCAGCCCCTGGCGGCTCAAGGCTGGAGCAGCTTGGCGCGACTCCACGCAAGACCGGACAGGGTTACCAGCCAGGCGGTGTCGGAAAAACGGAATACCGGGCAGGCGCACCGCAACTCCGGATCATCCGTGACCAAGGCGACCCAGAGATTTGCGTTAGCGGCTGACGGACTGAACAAGGGCTGGGGATGCAGGCTCTTCCGGTGGACCTCGATCCTCGGCAGCTCGGATTGTTTGAAACCTTCCGCGATGACGATGTCCATCCCCTTCATGTACTGGCGGGCCAGGTCTTCCGGGTTGCCATCGACATCGGTACGCTCGAACACGACCCGTTGCCCCGGGGACTCGATCATGACCCGCCGCGCGTGACCCTCGTTGTAATGGCGCCAGGTATCGGTTCCCTGTGTGTCCACCAGGGCGGGATGGTGCCCGTGCTTGATGGTCGCCACGGCGTGTCCCTGTCGCGCGAACTCCGACGCGAGTGCGACCACCAGGGTGGTCTTGCCGGCGTTCTTTCTCCCCATCACGGAGATTATGCGCGTCGGGCCCACAATTCCTCCGCTCTCCGCAGCTCGTCGGCGGTATTCACGTTGAAGAAGATGACGTTGGTGTCGCCATGACGTGCCACCTCGTGGAGCGGGAGAATCCCGACTCGCACCTCGTCATGGAAACCTACCGCGCGGCGGTCGCCCTTCGCGAGCCGCCCGCGGATGGCGGGGCCGCACGCCGGTCCATACACGGCGCAGAGGGGTTCGAGTCCCCGGCGCCCCCCGCTTTCGGGAAGAAACACGTCATACGGTCCCGCTCCGTCGATCAGGGCGGTAAGCAGGCTCCCGGGCAGGAAGGGCATATCCCATCCGGTGATGAGGACCGCGCCTTCCGCGGCGGTGACCGCGGTGTAGATCCCGCCGAGACTTCCCTGATCGGGGACGGCATCCCGGATGACCCGGAGATCGGGCCGCCAGTGAGCGGCGTCGGGAGCGTTGGCCACCAGCAAAGGTTTTGCACCGACAGCCGTGGTGACGACATCCACCACCCGGTCGAGGATCCGCTCGCCTCCCACGCGTTCCAGGCCTTTGGGCTTTCCCTCGAACCGGCTGGCGTGCCCGCCTGCCAGCACCGCACCCCTCAATAGCGTCGTCCCCGCTTCTGCTCGAGCACGACGTCGAATGCGACGGTAAGAGCGGCGTTGTGCAGGGCGAACGATCCGGTAGGCGCCGTTGCCCGGTTGACGTCGGCTGCCGGGCCGGTGACCCGGCGGGGAAAGAGGATTTGATCCCGCAGCTCGAAGCGGAGCTGGTTACCCGCGCCGGCGGGAATCATGAGGCCGGCCGCCGCACCTACCGATGGGCCGAGCCGGCTGCTGGACGGATCGTTGACCACAATCCGTTCCAGTCTGGACCCGCCATCGATGAACGATCCGACCATCGACACCAGGTTTCCGCTCAATGCCGCGACGCCCGCCTGAACCCGCAGGTAGGGACTCACCGCAGCACGGGGCAGCGGACGGAGGACGCTGCCGACGGAAAAGGCCACCGTGGTGGGGGTGACACCGCTGCTGCTGATGTCGCCACACAGCTGGGAATTCCGGCTTTGCGGGTCGGCTCCGGCGTTTTCGTAGATCATCGTGCACTGATCTTCCGTGCTGAGTCCCAGGAAGACCATCTCCGCGGAGAGGCCGAGACGCGCGGAGCGGAAGAACGTTCCGGAGAGTCCGAGCACCAGGCCGGGACGCACCTTGCGGCCCAGCCGGAGAGTGTCGTAGCGCGGCGCGAGCTCGGTGCCCAGGACCAGCAACGGCTGCCGCGGGATTTCCCACGCGTCGCGTCCTGCCGAGACCCCGCCGAATACCGAGAGAATGAGCCGCGGTTCGGAGGCGGTCTGCCCCGCGCCGGGGGTCGTCCCGGCGGCGAGCGTCGTGGCCAGCGCCATCGCGACGCGACCGACCCTCACGATTGCGGCTCGTGAACCTGGGGATGGCCGCTGACAGCGCGCCCCACCAGCACCATGCCGGACCGTTGGGCGATGTCCACCGCAATGGAGGACGGCACCGACGGAGTGGCCACGTAGGCGAGGCCGGCACGCGCCGCCTTGAACGCCAGCTCGCCCGAGATCCGGCCGGTGACCAGCAGCCCCAGCCCCGGGAGCTGGCGGCCAGCAATGATCGCCGCGCCGATGACCTTGTCCACCGCATTGTGACGGCCGATGTCCTCGGCATGGTGGAGCAGGCTGCTGCCGTCGGTCAGCGCCGCCGCGTGAATGCCGCCCGTGCTCTGGTAGCGCTCACCCCGTTGAAACAGCTGCTTGAAGAGCTGTCGCATGGTACCGAGTTGGGGAATCGATCCGCGTCCGCGGGAAGCAGGCGCCGTTCCCGGATCCGCCATGAACACGGTCACCGCGCCGCAGCCGGAGGCGAGCACCCGTTGGCGGCCTTCCGATTTGACGCCCGCGACCCGCTCAGGAGCGACCTCCGCCCAGAAACCAAGATCGGTGGCGCAGGGACGGAGCCGCGTGAGGTCGGCCGGCGTCCGGATATAGCCTTCGCCGTGCAACCAGCCGACCACCAGTTCTTCGAGCTGTTCCGGTGTGCACATCCAGGTGACCGTCGGCTCGCCGTTCACTTCCAGCCAGACCGGCACCTCTTCCACCACCGCAGGATCGGTTGCGCGGTGGGGCTCACCCGCAGCTCGCGGCTCCGGCTCAGGCGTCGCCGCGGTATTCGGCGTAGAGATACGAATCCTCCTGGATCCTACTTGGTCCTCGATCGAGCGGACTAGAACGCGAACGTGTACCCGACCGACAACAGCAGCGCCGGATGCATCGTCCACTCGCTCGCTGCAGCCGAGCCCGACAGCACCGCCGGCACGTTCGGCGCGGGAGGCGTAAAGAACGTGGTAGGATAGCTGAGCTTCCAGAGATAATCGCGCGCTTCCAGCTTGATGGCGAAAGCCTGTACCGGATACCACTTGAGGCCCACATGGGGCACCAGAATGGCCTTGGTGCCGAAGGCGTAGAGGCTGGTCTCCGCACCCAATCCCGTTTCGAAGGCGACGCCCAGACCCCCGCCGACATACGGTGAAAAGCCGTGCCACGTTTTGCGTCCCATCAGCACCAGGCTCAATCCGGCCTCCATCATGATGAGATCCTGATTGATCGGCCCGGTGGTGCGCGCGTCCGGAGCCCGGCTGGGATCGACCACGTAGCGCTTGAGGTGCGCGACCGAGAGACCGATCTGTATGTCGGCCGGGGTTCCGACGGCGTGATCGTAGCGGATTCCGGCCAGCGGTCCGTCAGCGGGACCGACGTTGGCCGCGCCGCGCGAGCCGCCGATGTATCCACCTATCACCTGCGCCGTCTGTTTGGCCACCAGGTCCCGGTAGGGCGATGTTTCGGGCGGGTGCCCCGACTGAGCCGCGGCGGTTCCGGTTACGGCTGCCGACAACAGCGCTGCTGCAACCAGCATTCGGATCGTCACTAGTCTGCTCCATAACGGAGGTCGCGGCCGGTCATTTCCGGCGGCAGGTCCACCCCCAGCAAGTTCAACAGCATGGGCCCCACGTCACCCAGCGCGCCGCCGGGCCGTAATTCGCGAGTATTCGAGTCGCCCAGGATGACCAGCGGTACCGGATTGGTGGTATGCGCCGTGTGCGGACCGCCGGTCTCAGGATCGATCATCATTTCACAGTTGCCATGATCGGCCGTAATGATGGCCACCGCGCCCGAGCGCTCCACGCTTTCCAGCATTCTGCCAAGGCACTGGTCGACCGTTTCGACCGCGCGAATGGTCGCCGGTATCACGCCGGTGTGGCCCACCATGTCACCGTTCGCGTAGTTGCACAGGATGAAATCGTGCTCCCGCTTCTCGATCCCTCGGCAGAGCACCTCCGTGATTTCCGGAGCGCTCATCTCGGGTTTGAGATCGTAGGTCGCCACCCGCTGCGAGTCCACCAGAATCCGTTCCTCCCCCGGGTAGGGCACCTCGATCCCGCCATTGAAGAAGTACGTCACGTGCGCGTACTTCTCCGTCTCCGCCGTCCGCAACGACGTGCGGCCCGCCTCCGACAGCACTTCCGCCACGATCCGCGCCAGCGAAAACGGCTCGAAGGCGACCGGAATGGAAAACGTGGCATCGTACTGAGTCATGGTCACCAGGTCGACCGCGGGTCGGGGCGAGGGATCGAAACCGTCGAATCCGTCGATCTTCAACGCCCGCACGATCTGCCGCATGCGGTCGGCCCGGAAGTTGAAACAGAAGACGCCGTCTCCATCCTTGATCGTTGCGACGGGAGCCTTTCCGTCCTCTCCCACCCTTTCCCGCCCTTTCCCGCCCACTTCTTCGACCACCACCAGCGGCTTGATGAACTCATCCGTTTCACCTCGCTGGTACGCCTCGAGCACTCCCTGAACCGGTTCGGTGATGAGGCGGCCCGCTCCACGAACCATCGCGTCGTACGCGAGCTTGGTACGGTCCCATCGCTTGTCGCGGTCCATGGCGTAATAGCGGCCGGTAAGCGTCGCGATGCGAGCACGAATGCCGCGGTATTTCCCGGTCGTCGCCGCCAGCTGCCGCACGAAGTCCGCGCCCGATTTGGGAAGGGTATCGCGCCCGTCGAGAAACCCGTGAATCGCCACGTCCGGAATGTCGTGGCGCTGGGCCAGCTCGAGGGCCGCCTCCAAGTGCCGGTCCAGCGCGTGGACTCCGCCGGTACCGATCAATCCCAGCAGGTGAAGAGTCCCGCGGCGTTGCTTGACGACGGCGCAGAGGTTCACCAACGCCGGAATCTGATAGAACGATCCATCGGCGATTGCGTCGGAGATCCGCACGATGTCCTGCGGAACCACTCGACCGGCACCGAGATTCAGGTGGCCGACCTCGCTATTACCCATCTGCCCTTCGGGAAGTCCCACGGCACGGCCGGAAGCATTGAGGAGGGTGCGCGGCAAGCGCTCCCACAGCCGATGCCACACCGGGGTCCGGCCCAGCTCGATCGCGTTTCCCTCCCGCGCCGCCCGGTAGCCCCACCCATCCAGCACCACGAGAACTACGGGCCGAATGCCTCGCCGGCCACCCTTTGACATCGAGAGAACGTCCTCCTACAATGGTCTAACTCACGGTGATGACGCAATCTAGCCATCGATCTGGCGGCCTACCAGCCTCGTTCTTCCTGCTGTTTTTAGCGGCCACTGCGTTTCAATCCCTCGCGGCACAGGACCAGCGGCTCCGAGTGACCAGGGAGGATGCCTTTCGCCAAGAACCCGGCGACAACAGTCGCCAGCTTGCCACCGTTCCGGTCGGCGTCGAGGTCAGCGGCGGCGCCGCGACCAACGGCTGGATACCCGTCGCGCTGGAAGGGTGGATCTGGAGCGGCTCAGTGGGCCGGACCAGCCGGGACGGGCACAATCTCGCGGTGACTGCCTCGCGCGGCGAGAATCTCCGAATCGCACCCAACGGCGCGGTCATCGCCCGGCTGCTCTCCGGATTTCTGCTCGATGAAGTGCGCCGTGACGGCGCCTGGGTCCGGGTGCGTCGCACCGGCTGGATGCCCGAGCGCTCGCTCGCTCCGATGAGCCAGCCGGATACATCGGCGGCGGCGGTCGCGGACACCACGACCGGTCGCCAACCGGGCGCTCCCGGAAGCGGTGGATCGGTGCTGGACCGCGCCGTCGTGGCCCGCGAATCCGAGATGACGGCCACGCCCGAAGGACAGCGCGGCGGCAACCTGGCCGCCGAGGTACCGGTACGGGTCCTCGCGCGCTCCGGCGACTGGGTGCGCGTTCAGGTCGAAGGCTGGGTGCATGAAGCCGATCTGCGCCCCACCGCGCCCGGCCTGGTCGCGGGCCTCACCGCCGCCGAACTCAGGAGCCGGCCGGAACAGTACGAAGGAAAGCTGGTGCAGTGGACGCTGCAGTACTTGTCGCTGGCCACTGCCGACGAGCTGCGGCCGGAAATTCCACTGGGCCGGCGCTACCTGCTGGCCCGGGGGCCGCTGCCGGAGGCTGGTTTCGTGTATGTTACCCTTGCATCCGAGCATCTACGTGAGGTGCAGCAGCTCCTGCCTCTGGCCCAGATCATCGTGGTGGCGCGGATCAGGAACGGGCGTTCGAAATACTTGGGCAACCCGGTGGTGGATTTGGTCGAGCTGAGAGTGAGGCAGCCATGAACGACATCTTTCGGGAGCGCATTGTTCGCCGGCTGGAGTCCTTGCCCGACGAGACGGCCTATCAGATCCTCGACTACATCGAGTTTCTCGAGTCCCGGCACGGAACCGGCGGCCGCGAGCCGGACACCTTGCAGAAGATCGCCGAAGGGATGCAGGACACATTGCGCGCGGCCCGTTTGCCGGCCACCGCGGTCCGGGGCACCATGGGAGTGATGGATGCCGCGGGGAAAATCATGCGGGGGGTGGCGGCGGCGGGCCGGGCCGCGGTCAAGGAACTACAGACCCCTGAGCCGCCGTCCAAGCCGTCGTCTTGACCCTGCACCGCGGGCGCCGCTAACTTTCGCCATGGAAAGCACAAATCCAACAAGAGAACCCGCCCGACACACCTGCCGCGGCGGGTTTCTGCGTTTATAGGGAGCGGCGCGTGAGCCAGCTTCGCGCCGGGTACGCGCTGACGTTCGACGACGTGCTGCTGGTTCCGCGGCATTCGAGCATGCATCCGCGTGACGTGGACGTCTCCGCCCGGTTCACCCGGACCATTCCGCTCAACATCCCGCTGGTCTCTGCGGCCATGGATACCGTCACCGAATCCGAAATGGCCATGGCGATGGCTCGCGCCGGCGGCATCGGGGTCATTCACAAGAACATGCCGGCCGATCGCCAGGCGGCGGAGGTCGACCGCGTCAAGCGTTCCGAAAGCGGGATGATCCGGAATCCGATCACCCTGGGGCCCGACCGCCCGATCCGGGAGGCCGCGCAGCTCATGGCGCGCTTCAGGATCTCCGGCGTGCCGATCGTGGACGATCGGGGCCGGCTGGTTGGGATCATTACCAACCGCGATCTGCAGTTCGAGCGCAACCTGGACCGGCCTATCCGCGACGCGATGACCAAGGAGCACCTGGTCACCGCGCCGGAAGGCACCACGCTGGACGAGGCCGAGAAGATCCTGGGCCAGCACCGGATCGAGAAGCTGCCGGTGGTGGACGCGCGCGGGGTGCTCCAGGGGCTCATCACCATCAAGGACATCTTCAAGCGCCGCCAGTATCCCACCGCCAACAAGGATCAGCTCGGGCGGCTTCGCGTGGCGGCCGCCGTCGGTGTCGGACCCGACACTCGCGAACGCGCCGCGGCGCTGGTGGCCGCCGGCGTGGACGCGCTGGTGGTCGATTCCGCCCACGGCCATTCCCAGGGCGTGCTCGACACCGTCGCGCGTCTGCGCGAAGCGTTCCCCGAGGTAGGGCTGGTAGGCGGGAACGTGGGAACCCTCGAGGGCGCGCGAGCCCTGGTGGAGCGGGGAGTCGATGCGGTGAAGGTGGGTATCGGGCCCGGGTCCATTTGTACTACGCGGGTGGTGACCGGAGTCGGCGTTCCGCAGGTGACGGCCATCGTGGAAGCGGTGCGTGGCGCCGGCGACGTGCCGGTGATCGCCGATGGCGGCATCAAGTATTCGGGAGACGCGGTGAAGGCCCTCGCGGCCGGAGCGGCGAGTGTCATGATGGGATCGATGTTCGCGGGCACCGAAGAAAGTCCCGGCGAGAGTTTTCTCCTCGAGGGCCGGCGTTTCAAGACGGTACGCGGCATGGGATCGCTGACCGCCATGCAGGAAGGCTCGGCCGACCGCTACTTCCAGGAAGGGGAAGTGAGTTTACGAAAGCTCGTGCCCGAAGGAATCGAGGGAAGGGTCCCCTATCGCGGGCCGGTAGCGGACGTGATTTATCAGATCGTAGGCGGTGTTCGCAGCGGCATGGGCTACTGCGGAGTCGCCACGCTCGACCAGCTCCGCTGCGACACCGAGTTCATTCAGGTGACCGCGGCCGGCCTGCGGGAATCGCACCCGCATGATGTCGTGGTGACGAGAGAGGCCCCGAACTACAGCGTGTAATGGCCGCGGTGTTCTTGACACATCCCCCCTTTTTGCTCTACTCTTGCCTCGCCGTAGTCCAGTCTCCCCCTTGAAGAATCGAGGTTCTGATGGCAAGCCCGTCTGGGGCACGGATGGACCCTCCCAAGACCGAGGTCGCCGTGAGTCGAGGCCTGTTTCGGCGGAAGAGTGTCACTGAGCTTCAGCGAGAGGCGGAAACCGACACCAGCCTCAAGCGCGCGCTGGGTGCCATGAACCTGACGATGCTGGGTATCGGCGCGATCATCGGCACGGGAATCTTCGTCCTGACCGGGACGGTGGCCGCGCGCAACGCGGGTCCGGCCGTCGTGTTGTCGTTCGTGCTGGCGGGCGTCGCGTCCATCTTCGCCGCTCTCTGCTATGCCGAATTCGCGTCCCTGGTCCCCATGGCCGGAAGCGCCTACACCTATGGCTACGCGACCCTCGGTGAATTCATCGCCTGGATCATCGGCTGGGACCTCATTCTCGAATACGCGCTCGGATCGGTGACCGTGGCGATCGGCTGGTCCGGCTACGTCGTTTCGTTCCTCAGAGATGTCGGAATCCATATTCCGCCGGCACTCTCGGCCGCCCGAGGTACTTTGGTGCCGTTACCCGACGGCACCACGATCACCGCGATCTTCAACTTGCCGGCAGTGGTCATCATTGCGGTCGTGACGGCGCTGCTCGTCGTGGGCATCAAGGAATCCGCGACCGTGAACGACGTCATCGTGATGATCAAGGTCGCGGTGGTGCTGCTCTTCATTGCCGGCGCGGCCCACGCGATCAACCCCGCCAACTGGCATCCTTTCATGCCGGCCAATACCGGGGTCCGTGAGGAATTCGGATGGTCCGGCATGATGACCGGCGCGGGTATCGTGTTCTTCGCCTACATCGGATTCGATGCGGTCAGTACCGCCGCGCAGGAGGCCAAGAACCCGCAGAAGGACATGCCGATCGGCATCATCGGCTCACTGCTCATCTGTACCGTGCTCTACATCGCGGTATCCGCCATCGCGACCGGAGTCGTTCCTTACCGCGATCTCGACGTGCCTGATCCGATCGCCCTCGCCGCCGACGTTGCCGGCCTGGGATGGATGTCGTCGCTGATCAAGCTGGGCGCCATCGGGGGGCTGTCGTCGGTCATCCTGGTCATGCTGCTCGGGCAGTCCCGGGTTTTCTGGACCATGTCGAAAGACGGCTTGCTGCCGGAGTTCGTGAACAAGATTCATCCCAAGTTCCGCACCCCGTGGATCACCTCGATCGTCACCGGCATCGGCGTGGCAATTTTCTCGGCGTTCCTGACGGTGCGCGAGGCGGGAAGCCTGGTGTCCATCGGGACCCTGCTCGCGTTCGTGATCGTGTCGGTCGGAATTCTCGTGCTCCGCATCCGCGAGCCGAACCTGCCGCGGGTCTTCAAGACCCCCATTGTCTGGTTCGTCGCGCCGGCCGGCGCCATTTCGGCGGTGTACCTGATGGTCTCCCTTCCGTGGGTCACGTGGGAACGGTTGCTCATCTGGTTCGTTCTCGGCCTGGTCGTGTACTTCCTGTACGGGTATCGCCACTCGAAGCTGGGCAAGCAAGAGCGAGCCGCCTGACGAGGTATCAGGTGTCAGGTGCCAGGTGTCAGGTATCAGGTATCAGGTGTCAGGTGTCAGGTATCAGGAGCTACGTTCTCCAGAGGTCGGCCCGTAGAGGGTGTCGCACGAGCCGGGACCTCTGTACTCCTGATACC